>JAEWDP010000166.1 GCA_023390055.1 Pseudomonadota bacterium
CTCTTTCATGGTCGGGAAAAATCAGCGTTTTCTCCACTCCAGGAACTATGTGATCGAACGTCTAGCCAGCACCGGTTATGATCTCATCGACATCTGCGATATCAATGTGCGCATGCAGGATGGACATCCAAGCCCCGGTCATCTGGTCACGGCGCGTTACAGAGGATAGATTTGCCCTCCCGGAGGGTTCAAGTAGACGCGATCCGCAAAATCTCGCGGAGACCTTCGGGACTGACCGCTACCGGTCTGTTTTGCGGCGCGATCCATGGTCCGCATCTGGCACCTGCGCTCCGCATTTGTCGGGAGCAGGCTTGAACTCTCGATCTTTGAAATTTCAATATACGCCAGTCTGGACGTGAACATGCTCTATTTCCTGCTCAAAGCCCTCCACATCATTTCCGACTTTGTCTGGGTCGGCGGAATGCTGGTGAATGCCTTTGTCATTGCCATGGTTCCAGCACCGATCCGCGTCGCGGCAATCACTGCACTGCGCCCCTATGACAGCAAGATCACCATGGTCGCCCAGGTGGGCGCATGGCTGTTCGGGGCCACACTTGCCATCCAGTATGGCTGGTACACATCAGGCTGGTTTGGTTTCAAGCTCCTCCTCGTCATCCTGCTTTCGGCTCTCTACGGCATGCAGCGCACCGCATTGCGCCGGATGGAGGCCGACCCGCTCCTTGATCCACCGGCCTTCGTGCGCGCAGGCATTCCCATCATCCTCGTCAGCCTCGTCGTCATTATCCTGCTTGCAGTTATCAAGCCGTTTTGAACGGTTGAGACCTCCCTTGTCTTCCGTTATTGCACATCTATCGGATAATGAACGGAGGACGACATGGCCAAGGTAGCTTTCATCGGACTGGGTGTAATGGGTTTCCCGATGGCGGGCCACCTGAAGGTAAAAGGCGACCACGACCTCACTGTCTACAACCGCACCGCATCCAAGGCGCAAGACTGGGTCAGTCGCTATGGCGGAACATCCGCGCCCACACCGGCAGAGGCAGCCCGCAATGCCGATTTCGTGTTCACCTGCGTCGGAAATGACGAGGACCTGCGCTCGGTGACCATTGGTGAAGCCGGCGCTGTCAGTGCAATGAAACGGGGCTCCATTCTGATCGACAACACGACGGCAAGCGCCGACGTTGCCCGCGAGCTTGCCGAAGCAACCAGCGCCTTTGGTATCGATTTCATCGATGCACCCGTGTCGGGCGGTCAGGCTGGTGCCGAAAATGGCGTCCTGACCGTCATGTGCGGAGGCGACGAGGTCGTCTTCAAAAAAGCCGAGCCTGTCATTTCTGCCTTTGCCCGGATGGTCGGACTGATGGGACCGGTCGGTTCAGGGCAATTGACCAAGATGATCAACCAGATCTGCATCGCGGGTATCGTCCAGGGGCTTGCCGAGGGAATCCATTTTGGCAAGAAAGCCGGACTAGACATTGAAAAGGTTGTCGAAGTCATTTCCAAAGGTGCTGCCGGATCCTGGCAGATGGAAAATCGTCACAAGACGATGAACGAAGGCCAGTATGACTTCGGCTTTGCTGTCGACTGGATGCGCAAGGACCTGGGAATTGTCCTTTCCGAAGCGCGCAACAATGGCGCCACACTGCCGGTTACAGCCCTTGTCGACCAGTTCTACGGTGATGTTCAGGCAGCGGGTGGAAATCGCTGGGATACGTCATCATTGCTTTCCCGCCTGGAAAAATAATGCTCAAGCCGAGTGCGTCGGTGGACGAAATCGTCGAGCATCTTGCGGCATTGCGCGATGATGCAGGCATTCAGGGGATGGCTCGTTACGGTATCGACACATCGACCGCGCTTGGAATAACCACGCCGCAGCTGAAGGCGATTGCGCGTCAGATCTCCTCAGACCACGCGCGCGCCCTTCAACTGTGGCAGACGGGCCTGCGGGATGCCCGCATGCTCGCCATTTATACATGCGACTGCACGAAGCTGACGACGTTACAGGCGCATGCCTGGGCCGGCGACTTCAACTCCTGGGAGGTCGTCGACACTGCGGCTATTCTTTTTGTAAATGTGCCGTACTGGCGCCAACTCGTCACGGAATTTGCCGCTGACGATCGGGAATTTGTACGCCGATGTGCCTTTGCAATCATTGCCTGCGCATCGGTTCACCTGAAGAAGGAGCCGGACACCACGTTCCTGGCGTGCCTGCCGCTGATCGAAACACATGCCACGGATCCACGAAACTTTGTCTGCAAGGCTGTTGACTGGGCGCTCAGAAGTATCGGCAAGCGCAACCAGGCCTGCCACGGGCCGGCGCTCCTTGTCGGCAAACGGCTTTGTGAGGACATCGACAGGACAAGACGCCGGATCGGCCGCAATGCCGTCCGGGAGCTGCAAAGCGAAGCCGTCCTGCGTCGCCTGCGATAGTTCAATCTTCTCCGGCTTTTTGATTGTCCAGCAACATGTAGTCGAGAGGCAGTTGCGTCGTGTACTTGATCTGCTCCATGGCAAAGACGGAAGACACGTCGCGGATCTCGATACGTGTGATCAACCGCTTGTAGAAGGCGTCATAAGCCGCAATATCCGGGACGACGACCCGCAGCAGATAGTCGACATCGCCACTCATGCGATAGAATTCGACGACTTCTGGAAATTCGACAACGACCTCTGAAAAGCGCTTCAGCCATTCGATAGAGTGGCTTGCCGTGCGGATCGAAACAAAGACCGTAACCTTGGTATTGACCTTTCCCGGGTCAAGCAGTGCTACGCGACGGCGGATCACACCGTCTTCTTCCATCCGCTGGATGCGTCGCCAGCACGGTGTCGTTGAAAGGCCTACCTTCTTTGCCAGATCGGCGACAGCAAGCGTGGATTCCTCCTGCAGGATACGGAGAATTTTACGATCGAGACGGTCCATGGATTTCCCCCGGGAATGATTTTTCAACTTATAGCCGATTTTACAGGATTTGATAGAATTCTATATTACGTGATCAACCTGTCCACATCCTGTTTGAGGACCGGAAGGATATCCTCCTCGAACCATGGATTGCGCTTCAACCAGGCCGTATTGCGCCAGCTTGGATGTGGCAGCGGAAGGATGCGGGGCCCATGATTGACAAAAAAGTATTCCCGCCAGTTTCTGACCGTATCTGTCATGGCCTGCTTGCGCCGAGATCCCAGATGCCAGGCCTGTGCGTACTGCCCGATTGCCAGGACCAGCTCAATCTGGGGCATTCTGGCCATAACCGTATTTCTCCATAGTGGCGCACATTCGCGCCTTGGAGGCAGGTCGCTGCCCTTCGCATCATAGCCCGGAAAGCAAAAGCCCATCGGCACAATGGCAAAACAATCCCTGTCATAGAACACATCACGGGACACACCCAGCCACGCACGCAACCTGTCGCCGGAGGCGTCATTGAATGGCAGGCCGCTCTCGTGGACCCGAAGGCCCGGCGCCTGGCCCGCGATCAATATACGCGCATGGCCCGACATCACCACAATCGGACGCGGCTCATGCGGCAGACAGTGTTGCGGGCCACGCGCCGGCGCGTCCCTGCAGACCCGGCATGCAGCAATATCCGCGCGCAGATCATCAAGCCCGTCCGAAGTTTCCGGTTGCGCCGGATGCGAAGCCATCAATTCCTCCCGAACCACGCTCCCATCCATCTGTCCAGTCCTTCTCCATATCCAGGGTCGTCCGGTAAACCGTGCAGCTTTCGCCACGCGTTCGGGTTGTCGAACTTACCGCCCCACAGGCCGGTACCGGCCTTGCGTGCCATATCC
The DNA here is from genome assembly GCA_023390055.1 of Pseudomonadota bacterium. Taxonomy (GTDB): domain Bacteria; phylum Pseudomonadota; class Alphaproteobacteria; order Rhizobiales; family Rhizobiaceae; genus Neorhizobium. Next base: position 3,748 of record JAEWDP010000166.1, read on the forward strand.
TCTTCCTGGCTGAAGCGATCGGGCGACAGCGCCATTCCGATCCGTACCATCTCGGCGTTGAGGCTGCGCTCACCGTCATCGCAGCGGACCAGCAATTGTTCGCGCTGATCCCGTCCAGATGCCTTGCATACGACAGGTCTTTGCGAAACCAGCTGCTCCAGCGCCTCCCTTGCCACCTCACCGCATGCCCATTGCGTGGCGTCGGCATTCAGGCAGACCTGCTCGATTTCGGGCGCGTCGATGTCTTCCAGCCTCAACCGTTCCACGCCTGCAGCCAAAAGGTCCCCACTGATGGCGACAAATGGGCCCTCGATTGTCAGCGACGACATGTCGTCCATCTCCGAGACGATGAGGGTGCCAAGCAACAGCAGGACGACCAGGAAGCCAGCCTTTCTCACATTAGGAATAAAACGCGTCACAATCCCGCCTCACCTACGAACAGAAGCTTCAGAGAAATGGCAAACAAAACCTTTCCTGACAGCATCTTCTTAAGGTTTCTGACATAGGCTCACAAGCATCGAGAACATGTAATCAGCAAGCAATGAGTAACGGCGCCAGCGCCTCGGCGGACAAGAACATTGTCGATCTGTCTGGAAGACATCGCAACAAGGCGGTGTCCAAAACCGTACGCGCGACCCGTGAACGGCTCCAGTCAACGGGACGCGGCGCACCGGCATTTGATCGCGACGTTCTCATCATGCATGCCAATGCCCTGCTCCAGAGCGCATTTGTCACGCTGGCGTTCATCGCTGTTGTTACCGGCATCGGCCTTTACATATCCCCAGGCGTCAATCTCGTCGGCTGGGCATGCCTGGCGTTCGGTGCTCACGCCATCAACATGGTGATCGCGCAGCGCATCAGGCGGATCGAGATTGCCCCGGCCGACATCCGCAAATGGCGCCTTCTCCTGCTTGCCGGTCAATTTCTTGTCGGCTGCAGCTGGGCTGTCTTTTCACTGCTTGATTGCAGTCATTGTGTCGGAGAAGGTTACACGTTCTACAAAGGTGCCGTGATCCTGGTGGCCATCTCCATCAATGCCATGAACGGTATCATGTTGCGGCAGGGTGTCCTGCTTGGTTTTGTCCCGCTTGTCGTCGCACTTGTTTCGTCTGCCGTCATGTCACGTCATTTTCCAGACATCGGCATGGCGACGATCTCGGCAATTGCGGTCGTCTTCTTCCACTATATCTCGGAGCGCCAGTATCGTTCCAACCTGACCCTGATGTCGTATCAGTCGGAAAAGGACGACCTGATTGCGGAACTGGAAGTTGCAAAATCCATGTCCGACGAGGCTCGGCGGCGCGCAGAAGACGCAAATCTTGCAAAGTCCCGCTTTCTCGCATCAATGTCGCATGAATTGCGCACGCCACTCAACGCCATTCTCGGCTTTTCCGAGGTTATGAACGCTGAAGTGCTCGGTCCTCTCGCCAATACGACCTACAAGGAATATGCCGGCGACATACACCGTTCGGGGGAGCACCTTCTCAATCTCATCAACGAAATCCTTGATCTGTCCCGTATCGAGGCCGGGCGCTACGAGTTGAACGAAAACGCGTTGTCACTGCTCGACATCGCCGAAGACTGCATCGGCATGGTGCAATTGCGGGCCGGCGCGAAGAACATCAATATTCATGAACAGTTCGAGACAAGCCTGCCACAGATCTGGGCCGACGAGAAAGCCATTCGGCAGGTTGTTCTCAACCTGCTTTCAAACGCCGTAAAATTTACGCCGCATGGCGGCGAAATCACCGTCAAGGTCGGCTGGACGGCCGGTGGCGGTCAATACGTCGCCGTCAAGGATGATGGGCCCGGCATCCCGGAGGACGAAATCCCGATTGTGCTGTCTGCCTTCGGCCAGGGCACCATCGCCATAAAGGGTGCAGAACAAGGGACCGGGCTCGGGCTTCCGATTGTCCAGGCGATCCTTGCCAAGCATGACGGCCAGTTTGTTCTGCGCTCGAAACTGAGGGAAGGCACCGAGGGGATTGCAATCTTGCCAGCAACCCGCGTCTTGCAGAGCCTGCCGGCAATTGAAGAAATTTCTCCGGTGCAGCGACGCCGCAGATCCTTTGCGTGATCCTTGGCCCAACGGCATACAGCCGGCATTGAGGATAAATGGTCGCTCAGTGCGGGTGAAATCGTGCCAGCCGCTTCAAGGGCCGATGACAACAATCATCCAGCCAGGTTGTCGTAGACACACCACAACACGAAGAACCCGTTGGCCAAGAGCAGACAAAAGACTGCAAACGAACCCAGATCCTTTGCATGACGTCCTGCAGTGGATATTTCGGGCGACACGCGGTCGACGAGTTCCTCGATTGCGGTATTCAATGCCTCGACTGAGAAGAGAAGCAGCATCAAGATGACAAAGACGAGATAGTCGACGCCACTGGCACCGACCACGGCAAACAGAGCCAGACCGAGAAAGAAGGCAATTGCTTCCGTGCGAAACGCTTCCTCGCCCCACAATCGCGAAAGACCCTGCAGCGAATAACGCGTTGCGGCGAGTACCCGTCGCGGGCCACTCGCCTTGCGGATGCTTTTCTCTTTCGGTGCGTTTTCCAATATCACGTCCCTTTGCTTACACCGGCCTCGGCAAATGTCGCCATGCCCGAATGGCATGCTGCCGCCGCCTTGACCAGACCTGCGGCAAGCGCCGCCCCCGTTCCCTCGCCCAGCCGCATACCAAGCGCCAGCAGCGGCGTCTTACCCAGCTTCTCGATTGCCTTCAGATGCCCGGGTTCAGCCGAGACATGACCGATCAGGCAATGATCAAGTGCCGAAGGATTGGCAGCCTTCAAAATAGCTGCGGCGGCCGTCACAACATAGCCGTCAAGCAGAACAGGGATCTTTTCCATTCGAGCTGCGAGAATAGCTCCCGCAATCGCTGCAATCTCGCGGCCGCCCAGGCGCCGGAGCACTTCCAGCGGATCCTTCAGGTGATCCTTATGGAATGCGACCGCGGTCCTTACGGCATCAATCTTGCGTTCCAGCAGAGCACCATGTGAACCAGTGCCCGGACCGACCCAGTCTTCGGGCTCACCGCCAAAGAGCGCAAGATTGATGGCCGCGGCAACTGTCGTATTGCCGATCCCCATCTCTCCCAGGCAAAGAAGGTCCGTACCCCCGGCGATCGCTTCCATGCCGAACGCCATTGTCGCGGCACAATCGCGCTCCGACAGTGCCGGCTCGCAGGTAATATCGCCAGTCGGGTAATCGAGCGCCAGGTCGAAGATCTTGAGACCAAGATCGTAGGTGACACAGATCTGGTTGATTGCGGCGCCACCGGCTGCGAAGTTTTCCACCATCTGCTGCGTCACCGACGGGTCAAAGGGCGTGATTTCATGTTTTGTCACACCGTGATTGCCGGCAAAGACCGCAACGAGCGGCCGTGTTACCATCGGGGACCGTCCCGTCCATGCGGCAAGCCACATGGCAATTTCCTCAAGCCTGCCAAGCGAGCCCGGAGGCTTTGTCAATTGCTGGTCGCGTTCACGGGCCGCGACAAGGGCGGGGGAATGGGGCCCTGGCAGGTTCTGCAGCAAGGTGCGAAAATCGTCGAATGGCAGGCCGCTTACGCTCATGGATGTGATCTCTTTCGTCAACTGCCGGCGACTTGTCTTTGCCGGCAAATCAAGATTTGCTATCGATCCATAGTCGGGGACCGCAGGAGGGACAACTGTCAAACGCAATCGAATTCATGACCGATGTCATCCGGTCCATCGGTTTTCTCAGCCGGCTGCCCGTTTCTTCACGCTTTTATGAAAACCATAATGGCGCGATCAGCAATTATGCACGGGCATTTCCGGCGGCGGGGCTCTTGCTGGCAGTTCCGCCTGCCCTGCTTTTGTGGATCCTGCTGCAGATTGACGCGCCTCCGCTTCTTGCAGCCCTGATTTGCCTTCTGGCACTGACGTTGATCACCGGCGCCCTGCATGAGGATGGCCTTGCCGATTCTGCAGACGGGCTGGCAGGAGGACGTGATCGCGAGCACATGCTGGCCATCATGCGCGACAGCTGCACAGGCAGTTATGGCGTGATTGCTCTCATCTTTTCGTTTTCCATCCGTGCGGCAGCTCTTTGTCATCTCATCGTCTATTCACAAGCCCTCGCTGTCCTTGCTGTCCTCGCCGTTCAACCTGCCGCCCGCGCCTTGATGGTTGCCCACTGGCATGCCCTGCCTGCCGCACGTGGCGACGGAGTTGCCTCCGGTGCTGGACAACCTGACAGTGCCAATCGGAGATTTGCCCTCGTCAGCAGCATCGTCGTCGTCACGCTCTTGCTGATCAGCGTTGCAAGCCTTGCCGAAATCGCCGTCGCGCTCGTCGCGTCAGGCCTGGCCGTCTATGGGTTCAGCAGATATGTGATGCGCAAGATCGGTGGCCATACAGGCGACACGATCGGGGCGTCGGAGCAGACTGCCGAGATCGTGTTCCTGTCGACCCTTGCCCTGTGGATCTGAAAACCCGATATGTCGAACATGATGTCACCCTGCATTCTCGTCTGCTCCATCGATGACAGAACCGGTTATTGCTTCGGTTGCGGTCGAACACGTGATGAAATCACATTCTGGACCAGCTACTCGGACAGTGAGCGTGCGCAATTGATGACGGTTCTTCCCGAGCGCCTTGCGACGGTCGAACGCAAGCCGAGGCGTGAAACGAAACGCCGACGCATGGCCCGCGAACGGACGTCGTCATGAACGGACTGACCTTCGTCTTTCTTGTACTGGGTGCAGGCCTCGTGCTCCTCGTTGTCAACCACGACAGCGGCCAGACCTTCGGGATCGCCAATGAGGATTTCGGACAGATCATCTTCCTGATGCCGATAGCGGGGCTTCTGTCCGTCGGCATACTTGCCGGTGGGCGCGGCAATCTTCGACAGATCATCCGCTATATGGCGATCTGGCTGGTCATCATCATGGGGCTCGTTGTGGCTTATCTCTACCGGGATGATTTTCGCGAGGTCGGCGCACGACTTTCGGCAGGCCTCATGCCCGGCAGTGCGGTCATCACCACGACAACCGATGGCATCAACGAAGTCATCATCCACAAGACGATGGGGGGACACTTCCAGACCGGCGTGGACATCAACGGTCAGTCCGTGTCGATGCTGGTCGATACCGGAGCAAGCACCGTGGTCTTGACCTTCGATGACGCAAGGCGGATCGGACTTGAGCCCAACGACCTTTCCTACTCGGTTACCGTTGCAACCGCCAATGGCCGCGCCTCTGCTGCGCCAGTTCACCTCGACGAAGTCGCGATCGGCCCGATTGTTCGGCGCAATGTCCGTGCAATGGTTGCTCAGGACGGCCGTCTCGACCAGAGCCTGCTCGGCATGACATTCCTGTCGCAGCTCGGCTCCTTGCAGATGAAGACGGACGAACTGCGGTTGCGCGACTAGCGAATGATGTAGCCATTCGACGGGATTGTCGTGACCGCGTCGCCTGCAGATGGTGTCGGACGCAGCGTACTGGGCGAGGTCCCGATAATCCTCTTGAAGGCACGGCTGAAGGATGCTTCGGCGTCATAGCCAAGCCGTTCAGCCGCCACAGAAACCCGCATTCCCTTGCTCAGCCATTGCCGGGCCTGATGCATTCTGACACGCGCAACATAGCGTGCCGGTGTCTCTCCGACCACGCTCGTGAACCGCGCAGAAAAACCGGAGCGGGACGCCCCCATCACACGCGCCAGTTCGCTCACGGTCCAGTTGCGTTCCGGCTGCAGATGCACGGCCGCCAGCACCCGTCCGATCTCGGGATTGCGCACGGCGGCTAGCCAGCCCGCAGCCTCGCCGCAGCCATGCTCGATCCAGGCCCGGATCAGGGTTGCCGTCAAGACATCGGCAAGCCTGGCAAGAATGCCTCCGGCGCCTACGCGATCCAATTCGGCTTCCCTTGCCATGGCATCCATCAGATGCGGGATCGCCGGCTCGTTGCCAGCCAGGTCACTGGTCATCATCACGTCGGGCATCAATTGCAGCAAGGGGTGCATCCGGTCGACATTGAAGCGCATCGAGGCAACCAGAAGCACCGTTCCATCCTTGGCGTCCGGGCATTTGACGTCAAACACCCCCTGGCAGACCTCCTTGCGCGAATAGGTTTCAAACGAGACCGGCGGCACGTCGGGTGCACTTGCAACAACGTGCTGATCCCCGCGTGGCAAAAGAACGGCATCGCCAGGGCCAAGCATCTGCCATCGGCCTTGTGGATGCCTCAGCACAGCATGGCCCGAAGCAATGAACTGGAAGCGTGCGTCCAACTGTTGTGGAAACTCGATTGCCCACCGGTCAGCGACCCGACAGCGCGAATATTCAACGCCATCAAGCCTCAAACCGCGCAGCATCTCACTGAGTGGATCTTGAGCATAGTATCGCGAAGATTTGGACGAATGATCATGCATAAGGGATTATCTAGCATAGAAACAACAAAACGTCACGCGTATCCCTACCTGACCAACAACGCAGGATACGGTAATGACCGATTGCACCATCGCACCTTCCCGTCTTTCACGCAGTCAACCCGACACGCCGGCTTGGACGGGTGTTGTTTCCCTCGCGCTCGGCGTCTTCGGGCTTGTCACGGCTGAATTTCTCCCTGTCAGCCTGCTGACCCCGGTCTCACAGGATCTCGGCATCAGCACCGGCGTTGCCGGTCAAACGATCACCGCAACAGCGGTGATCGGTGCGATTGCAGGTCCAGGCATCGTTATCGGTACAAGGCATCTGGATCGCCGCCTTGTCCTTTTGAGCCTGACAGCACTCCTGGTCATCTCCAGCACACTGGCCAGCCTCGCAGGCAGTCTTCCCGTATTGATTGCCTCGCGACTGTTGCTCGGTGTCGGACTTGGCGGCTTCTGGGCGATGTCGGCGGCGCTTGCCATGCGGCTCGTACCCGAACATCTCATAGCGCGCGCAATGGCGATCGTCTTCACGGGAGTGTCGGTGGCAACTGTCTGTGCCGTCCCGCTCGGCGCCTGGATCGGAGCAACGCTCGGGTGGCGCACAGCCTTTGCGCTTTCCGCCGGCGTCGGGCTCGTTACCCTTCTTGTACAGGCATTGAGCATTCCGCCCATGCCGCCAAATGGCAGCGCCAGCCTGTCGACCATGAGAGCCCTTCTCAGCCGTTCGCGCGTTCGCACCGGGCTGATTGTTACGCTGATCATCATTTCCGGACATTTTGCGGGATTTACGTATATCCGGCCTTATCTCGAACAGGTCCCTCTCCTTGATGTCGAGATCATATCGCTGGTCCTGCTTACCTATGGTGTCGCAGGCTTCTTCGGCAATCTGATCGGCGGCGCCGTGGCTGGCCGCAGCACGACGGCTTCGATCGCCCTTGGAGCCGGTCTGGTCGCAACTGCCGCCCTCTTCATGCTGTGGGGCGGTGCATCCATCCTCGTCTCGTGGCTTGCCATTGCATTTTGGGGAACGGCGTTCGGCATGCTCCCCGTCAGCATCCAGACCCACGTCACACGTGCGGCAGCCGACGAGGCCGAAAGCGTCGGCGCCATGCTGCTGGCAGCCTTTCAGGTGGCGATTTCTTCCGGGGCAGCTCTGGGCGGCCTGTTGATCGACACCCAGGGGCCGAATGGTGTCGTGGCCTTTCTCGGGATTGCGTGCGCGCTTGGGTCGATCGTCATTCTGGCGCATGGAGGCAGACAACTCAGGCCACAGGGCAACTGACAAAGGTCACCCGTTCAGCCGCCGCCATCGCGGTCAAACAGACCCTGCCGCCTTTTTACAAAGACAGGCGGCAGGATTGTTGCAAGGCAAGTGCACAAGGTCCGTCAGACCGCGTGCCAGCAAGGCGTTCTAATTGCGCAGACGATAACCCGTCTTGAAGATCCAGGCGACCAGCGACAGGCAAAATGTCAGGAATACAGCGATCATCGCAAGACTGATGAGCGGATTTACGTCTGCGATCTCGAAGAAACTCCAGCGGAAGCCGCTGACGAGATAGAGTACAGGATTGAAATGGCTTACGGTTTGCCAAAATGGCGGCAGCATGTCGATCGAGTAGAAGCTGCCACCAAGGAACGTAAGGGGCGGCACGACAAGCATTGGAACGATGTTCAGCTGTTCGAAGTTCTTGGCCCAGATGCCGATGATGAAACCCGCCAGGCTGAAGGTGATTGCGGTCAAGACGAGAAAAACAACCATCATTACCGGGTGAGCAATCGACACATCGACAAAGAAGGATGCTGTCGCAAGAGTGATCAACCCGATGATAAGGCCCTTGCTTGCCGCCGCTCCGACATAGCCGATCAGGATTTCGCTCATCGCGATCGGTGCCGACAGGATTTCATAGATGGTCCCGGTGAATTTCGGAAAATAGATCCCGATCGAACCATTGCTGATGCATTGCGTCAGCAATGTCAGCATGATCAGGCCGGGCGTGATGAAAGAACCATAGGAAACGCCGTCAACTTCCTGGATACGCGAACCGATCGCCGTCCCAAAGACAACGAAATAAAGCGACGTCGTGATCACCGGGGACACGACACTTTGCAGCAGGGTGCGACGCATGCGAGCCATTTCGAAAAGATAGATCGACTTGATTGCCTCGAAATTCATGACCGTTTGCCCACCAGTTCGACGAAGATGTCCTCAAGCGAGCTCTGCCGGGTGGAAAGATCGCGAAACTCTATTCCCTGCGTGGCAAGCGCGCCAAGCAGTGTGGCGATCCGACCCTGTTCCGCCTCGCCCTGATATTCATAGATGAGGGCGCCGCCACCTTCGGCCAACGCCACATTGTAGGTAGCGAGCGCGCCGGGCAAGGCTGCGAGCGGCCTGGCAAGTTCGAGCCGCAGTTCCTTGCGCCCCAGTTTTTGCATCAATGCCGCCTTCTCTTCTACCAGCAGCAGTTCGCCACCATTGATCACCCCGACCCGATCGGCGATTTCCTCCGCCTCTTCGATGTAATGTGTGGTCAAGATGATCGTAACACCCTCCTCGCGAAGCCGTTCGACCACCTTCCACATGTCCCGCCTCAGGCCCACGTCGACACCGGCGGTTGGTTCATCAAGGAACAGGATCTGCGGATCGTGCGCCAATGCCTTGGCAATCAGGACACGCCGCTTCATGCCACCGGAGAGTTCACGCAGCAGGTTGTCGCGCTTGTCCCACAAGGACAGGTCCTTGAGGACTGTCTCGATGCGCGCAGGATCCGCACTGCATCCGTGCAGGCCGCGCGAAAAGGTCACCGTATTGCGAACAGTCTCGAACTGATCGGTCGTCAATTCCTGCGGCACCAGGCCGATCATGGCCCGTGTCTTGCGAAACTCGCGTACAACATCATGACCACCAACAAGAACAACGCCATCCGTCGGGTTCACGAGGCCGCAGACGATCGAAATCAGTGTCGTCTTGCCGGCACCATTCGGTCCGAGCAGGGCCAGAATCTCGCCTCTGTCGATTTCCAGATCGACCCCTTTCAGCGCTTGAAATCCGTTGTCATAGGTCTTGGTCAAATTGTGAATGGAAACGATGGGAGCCATGCGGGCGAAACTTTTTCAAAAAATGGTGGGAAACGACGCCCAATATAGGCATGGCCAGCAACGAGACCATCCCCGACGCAAAAACATTGCATTCGGCCTTTGCGACCAATGGCGTCAAATGATGATCGTCAAAACAAACTGGAGCGAAACCGTTATCAGGAACAGTCCGAAGCCAATTTCCAGCTGCCGCTTGCTCATGGCGTGCGCAAACCGGGCCCCGACCGGCGCCAGGGCCAGGGTGATGGGTACCAGAAGGAGGACGGCCAGCCAGTTGATGAAACCGATGGAAAATGGCGGCAGTCCGAGCGCCGACCAGCCACCCCAGGCATAACCGACAAGGCCTGGAACAGAGATCAGGACACCGATGCCTGCAGACGTCGCAACGGCCTGATGGATCGGGCGACCATAAAGCGTCATGAAGGTATTGTTGAGGACACCGCCGCCAATTCCCATCAAGCCCGACAGGATACCGATGGCCGCTCCGACAAGAAATCGCAGGGGATTTCCTGGAAGTTCATCCCCGAGCCGCCAGCTGGCGCGGTTGAAGATCATCCGGAAGGCCAGAGCCAGCGCAATCAGTGCAAAGATCACACGCAGCTCGACGCTGTCTGCCTTGGCTGCGGCATAGGCGGCAAGAAGGGTCCCGAGCGGTACGGCGACTACCCATCCCTTCAGCAGCTCGATGTCGACCGCCCCGCGCGCGTGGTGTGCCATGAACGACCGGATAGACGTTGGAACGATGAGTGCAAGCGAGGTACCGAGCGCCAGTTGCATGCGCACATCTTCCGGCACATCAAGCAATCCGAATACATGAAAGAAGATGGGAACGAGGATCGCGCCACCGCCAATTCCGAACATGCCGGCGAGCAGCCCGGCAAACGCACCGGCGACGGCGAGCGCAAGAACGAAGGTCACAATTTCGGAAATCGGGAGCATGGCAGGTTCCGGAAGGGTCAGGGACAGGAACGACAACAGGACCGGCGGCCGTTCCGATATGCCTTCTTTCACCTACCGTGTCGCCAGACAAGCCATCCGGCTTTATTTTGGCGCCCGTATCCCTGGAAAGGACGTTGGCCATCACATCACATCGCAGCCGACCACACTCAACGACCGTCGTGCGGTGGTGATCACCATCCACACGATGGCGCCCGCTACATCTTTTCGCCTGGCAGGTCGCTCGCCTGTCTGATCCACGCACGAAACTGCTCTTCATCCAGGGGCACGTCTTCATAAATATCCAGGTAGCGGACCTGCGGGTGCTTGGATTTTCCGGGTGGGACCGGGTTCAGCGACATCCCCTTGAAGAAGGTCACCTTCACGTATTTCGTAAAGCAGTGAAAACTCAAGAACCAGCTGCCTTCTTCCATCCCGTAGAAAGGCGAATTCCATTTGACGGCTTTCGTGACCTTGGGAACGACTTGCATGACAAGACTGTCGAGGCGCTTTCCAAGGCTGCTTTTCCAGCCCGGCATGGCAGCAATATAGGCCTGGACAGGTGCATCACCATATCCCTTGGCAATCTGGGGGTTGCCTCCTGAAAGAAGCACCGGAGCACCATCATCACCACTCCGATGCCGGGGTGATCGACCGTGCGAAGACCTTGCCGACTTGCGTTTCGTCTTGTCTTCATTCATGCGGGGCCATTCCTGTTGAAAACCGGGATCAACCTGCGCACCCTGCCCGACAGACGCCATCATCGTCACTGACGATGCCGCTTTCGCCAGGCATGGCCGCAATCGTTATCTGTTGCCTTCAACAGGTATTGCAAGGTCTAATCGCAATATCGCGACCCGGATTTTCGCGCGCGCAGGTCAAAATGGAAATGATTCCAGTGTTCCTTGTTGCTGCCGGGTCCCAGAACCGTATGGAAATACTTGCAGCTGTCATCCCGGACGCTGTTCAGGAGCCCCCGTTCGCGAAAGGCGAAGAAACCCTTCTTGCGCACATCGATGCGCTTGCCGTTCTTCAAGACGAATTTTCCAAGGTCGATCGCATTGCCACGGGCATGTTCCGACATCGGGTTCCGCTTTTGGCGACTGTTGTTCATTCGGCGACAGGAATAGCCACCCATGGATTCAATGGTTTTGACGCCGGACAGGTAACGGTAGCGCGACGATGGTGCGAGTTCATTCTTTACCCACCGGGCCAGAGCCAGAGTTGTCTGGCAGTTCAGCTTGGTGGCCGGCTTCAGGCTGATGCCACCTGAAAAACCACTGAGAAGGACCGGATGTTCAATGCCGCAGCTCGGTCCATCGGAAATACGCGGGATATCGCGAAAGACCACGCCGATACGGCGCAACTCGGCGCGACAACTGACCTCCGACTTCGGCATCACAGCCCTTGGCTGAACAGGCTCGCGTCGTTCCGTCGGGTCTTCCGGACGTGTCAGCATCGCAAGCTCTTGCGTCTCCTGCGGCGCCATCCGTGTCGGCGCCACCACGGGCGTCTGATCGGCCCACACCGGCTGAGCGGCCATGCCCGCGCGCTGGACGCCGGTCCCGTCACGCTTTGGGGGTATCGTCATGACCTCAGCGCCGTCACCACCGGCAAGCGGCGCGCCGATCGATGTCTGGACCGGATTGTCCGTTCCGATCCCGTCGACGACAGGCTGCAGCGTTGCCCCTTCGGCAATCATTGGATACTGCCCCTCATTTGAACCCGGGGCAGCGGACCCGGCAAACCCAAATTGGGCATCCATGTTGACGCCGTCCTGCGGAATAGAAGTATCGGCCACACCCGGGGCAGCGGAAAGTCCCATTGCTTCATCGCTGTCGATCATCGGCAGATTGCCCGTCTGGACGGGCGCAGGCTGAACCTGGTCGGACGGGTTCAAGGCATAAGGATCATCGTAACCGCCCGGCGATGTCGATGCAGCAGAGACCTGATAGGACTGGTTTGGAGATTGCGCCTGCGATGTCGGCCTGATCGAGCTGACGCGGGTCTCGCCATCAATTCTGGCTGGCGGAACCAGTCCGTCGATCGAACAGCTGGCCAACATCGTCGTGATCATCAGCGAGGTCAGGACCTGCCGGGAAAGGGAAGCATACGCCATACCAAGTGCCACTCACGGGTGCCGGGATGGCACTTGCGACCAAATTTACGAGGACAGGGTAAACGAAGGCTTGATAAACCGTGACGATATCACGGTAACTTTGGGGCAGCGCCAGCCTCGCAGCAAAAGCCCGCCGGAAAGCACGTCCCGGCGGGCATAAGAGGTCACATTGTCATATCAGGCCGCGCGTACGTCCCGGCCTGAGACGTGGTCGGTCTCGAGCGTGGTGGCATCCAACCGGAAGGCGGACAGAAGACCTTGCAGTTGCAGGCTTTGTTCGGCTAGCGTCTGACTTGCTGCTGTCGTCTCTTCCACCATGGCTGCGTTCTGCTGGGTCATCTGATCCATTCCGTTGACGGAGGCATTGATTTCCTGCAGTGCAGCGGCCTGTTCTCGCGAAGCGGTTGCAATCGATTCCACATGGGCGTTGACGCGTTCGACAAGCTCGGCGATTTCGACCAGCGCATCGCCGGTCGAGCGGACCAGGGACACACCGCCCTCCACCTCTCGCGCGGAATTGCTGATCAGTGACTTGATCTCCTTTGCGGCATTGGCCGAACGCTGTGCCAGTTCACGCACTTCCTGTGCCACCACGGCAAAGCCGCGCCCCGCATCACCTGCACGGGCAGCCTCCACACCGGCATTGAGCGCCAGGAGATTGGTCTGGAAGGCAATCTCGTCTATGACCGATATGATCTGGTTGATGCGACTTGACGAATCCTCGATACGGCCCATGGCATCGACGGCGTTTCGGACGATCTCCCCCGAGCGGTCGGCGCTCTGCTTGGTTTCGGCCACCATGGTGCTTGCCTCGTTTGCCCTTTCCGACGCCGTCTTTACTGTGGCCGTGATCTCGTCGAGAGCGGCCGCGGTTTCCTCAAGCGACGCTGCCTGCTGCTCTGTACGACGCGACAGGTTGCCCGTCGCACCGCTGATATCGGCGGCACTGTCTCGAACGACGTAGCTCGTGTCGGTGATAGAGATGATTGTCTGGCGAAGCGAGCCGACCGCATGGTTGAAGTCTTCGCGGATCTTTTCGTAATCGCCACCGAGGTCGGCGACCGTGACGGAAAGATCTCCCTTGGCAAGGTCGGAGAGTGCGCGGCCGAGCTCGGACATCGCGCGCGCCTGGCGCTTGGAAGCGGCCGACAGCGCCTGTTCATTGGTTGAGCGTTCGTCGGCAAGCGCCCGGCTCTGTTCGCTCTCGCGCTGCTGCAATGCCAGACGCTCTTCAACCGCGTCACGCAGCACGAGCAGGGCGCGTGCCATCTCGCCGATCTCATTTTTCTGAGCTGTATGAGGCACGTTCACATTGGCATGGCCGTCTGCAATCGCCTGCAGGACATGTTTGACCTCGCCGATCGGGCGCGTGACACTGCGAACCACGAAGGAAGCGCCGCCGAGAAGGATGAGGGTACAGACTGCGAAGATCATGGCATAGGTGATCATGTTCTCGCGGAAGATGGCATGAAGATCATCGACATATACACCGGTGCCAACGATCCAGCCCCACGGCTCAAAACCGATGACGTGGGAATATTTCTCAACGGGTTCCTTTGCATCAGGCTTTGGCCAGTAATAGTCGACGAAACCTTGCCCGTTTGCCTTGACGGTCTCGACAAATTCCATGAACAGGAACTTGCCGTTCGGGTCCTGGTTCTGTGACAGGTCGACACCGTTCAGTTTGGTGTTGATTGGATGCATGATCATGTATGGTCGCATGTCATTGATCCAGAAATAGCCGCTGCCATCGCCGTAGCGCATTTCACCGATGGCTTTCATTGCTTCTGACTGAGCCTCCTGCCGGGTCATCTCGCCGGAAAGCTCCAGAGCATGATAGCGGTTGAGGACGCTCATCGCGATGTCGTCCATGTAGGCAAGTCCCGCCTTCCGCTCCGTTTCAGAAGATGCGTAACTTTGGAACAGGCTGAATGTCAGCGCTCCTGCCAGAATTGCAAGTGACAGGAAAATGAGACAATACAGTCGTGCTGAGATCGTCAAACGGCGCATGGAACCCCCTTTTTTTTCAGTTGCTTCTAATTCTAGGGGATGAAAGTTACCGGGTAGTGAAAGTTTCGAAGCACGACCTTGACGCGAGCCAGTGTCGAGCAATACCGAAGAAATCCGAAGCCAGGACAACCCGGACACGCTTGCCCGAGTGGCAAGGACTGCGACCTCCAGAGCACAGATAAGGAGACGGCCATGTCAAAGACTTCCAACCCGGCAGGTGAACTCACCCTGCGCACACTGGCCATGCCCGCCGACGCCAATGCCGCAGGCGATATTTTCGGCGGCTGGGTCATGTCACAGATGGATCTGGCTTGCGGCATCCGCGCTGCCGAACGCGCAAGGGGGCGGGTCGTGACAGCCGCGGTCAAGGAAATGGCCTTCGAACTACCGGTAAAGATCGGCGACACGTTGAATGTCTATACCGAAATCACCAAGGTCGGACGCTCTTCAATCACCCTTCACGTGGAAGCCTTTGCACATCGTGCGCGCCATCGTGTCATCGAAAAGGTCACTGCTGCGACCTTCATCATGGTTGCACTCGACGAAGATGGCAGGCCGATGCCCGTGCCGGCAGATTCGGATTGACGGTGATGATCTCACCGGCACCCGTCATGCGCGCCCGGCAGGTTCTGCCTTCTTGACAGCGCAGGCATCCATGGAGCGCGCGAGTATATCGAAGATCCGTGGATCACCACATTGGGCAACGTTGAAGCGCAGGAAGCTGCCCGCCGATTGCGATACGCTGAAGACATTTCCAGGTGCCATGACCACGCCCTGTTCAAGTGCATGGCGTGCCACATCCGCAGATTCCAGACCATCGGGCAGCGCACACCAGACAAACATGCCACCATTTCCATCGATCCATGGCACAAGCCCCTTCTCCTGCAATCGGCGACGGACATCTTCCATCTCGCCGGCCAGTCGGTCACGCAGGCCTGTAACATGACGGCGATAGCTACCATCCTTGAGGACGGCATAAACCACTTCGGAAGACATCTGATGACCACTGAAAGTGGTGGCAATCTTGAGATCAATCAAGCGTTCGATCCATTCCGATCGCGCAGCGATATAGCCACAACGGGCAGCCGCCGTCAGGGTCTTGGAAAAACTGCCGATCTGGATTACGCGCTCCAGGCCGTCAAAAGCAGATAGCCGCGGCGCGGCCTGGTCCTCGAAATCACAGAAGATGTCGTCTTCCACGATTGTCAGCCCCGCCTGCTCGGCATGCTTGAGAAGCCGATGTGCTGTCACCGGCGACAGACGCGCGCCTGTCGGATTATGGATAGCGGAATTGGTGATGTAAAGCCGTGGCCGGTGCACCCGCAGCGCTTCCTGAAACCGGACAAGATCCGGTCCGTCCGGCGTGTGGGGTACTCCGACAATATCCACACGATGGGCGCGCAGCAATGCCAGGAAATTGAAGTAACAGGGATCATCGACGAGAACGGTATCGCCCGGCTCGATCAGGAGACGGCACAGCATGTCGATTGCCTGTGTTCCCGAATCCGTCAGCATGATCTGCTCCGCCGGTACGACAACCCCACGCTCGCCCAGGCGCATCGACAGGATCTGCCGCAACGAAGGATGGCCAAGAGGCGTTGCATAGTCGGCAAGCCTGACCGGTTCGGCCCGCGACAGGTTGCGCAGCGCACGACGTAATTCGGCCTCGGGCATCCACGAGGCCGGCAACCACCCGCATCCGGGCTTGTGCATGTCGATACCGGCCTCCAGCGATTGCCGTGAGACCCAGAACGGATCCACAGCGCGGTCAAGACGTGGCCCGATCTGCGCCAATGTCAGGGGTTGTGGATTACGGGTAACGAAAAATCCCGACCCTCGCCTGGGCTGGATGAAGCCCTCCGAAACCAGCCGGTCATAGGCCTCCACAACGGTCGAGGTGGAGACGCTCATGGTCTGGGCAAAGCCCCGTATCGATGGCAGCTTCGCACCCGGTGTCAGCGCATGTCCGGTAATTCGCTGACGAATGACATTTGCAACCTGAGCAACACGTGACCCCTCATCGAAATTGTGGACGACACCCATCTGTACTGCTCCTGTTACCATAACAGTTTGCACAAACTGTACTGGATTGTGCCTGTAAAATCCAGCGTCATGCCGCTATCGTCATCATGCAACGGGATGATTATAATGGACAAAACGACACGCGGTTTCATCAATGGTTTCATGGGGGTACTGATCTTCAGCGGATCGCTTCCGGCAACACGCGCTGCCGTTGCCGACTTTCAACCGATATTTGTCACAGGCGCCCGTGGCGCCATAGCCGGCGCTCTCGCTGTCCTTGTTCTTGCAATATTCCGTGAGAAGTGGCCGCCAAGACGCGATCTTATTCCACTTGTCGTCGTCGCGCTTGGCGTCGTTGTCGGTTTTCCGCTCCTGACCGCGTTTGCGCTTGAACACGTCACTTCCGCACACTCGATTGTTTTTGTCGGCCTTTTGCCGCTGGCAACGGCCATCTTCGGTGTCTGGCGCGGCGGCGAGCGACCAAGACCTGCGTTCTGGATGTTTTCCGGCCTTGGCAGTCTCATGGTTGCGAGCTTCGCGGTAACCCAGGGGTTTTCGGCTTCCCCCATAGGGGATCTCCTGATGCTTGCAGCAATCGTGGCTTGTGGCCTTGGTTACGCGGAAGGTGCCAGGCTTGCGCGCACCATCGGTGGCTGGCAGGTCATCTGCTGGGCCCTCGTCGTGTCACTGCCAGTCATGGCGGTGGTCGCCGCCTTCACGCTGCCCTCGTCATTTGCCGAGGCAGGCCAGCCTGCATGGATCGGCCTCGCCTATGTCTCTGTCTTCAGCATGCTGATAGGCTTTGTCTTCTGGTATCGCGGCCTTGCCCAGGGCGGCATTGCGGGCGTGGGACAACTTCAGCTTCTACAACCCCTTTTCGGGCTTGCGCTCGCAGCAACACTGCTCGGCGAAGCGGTCAATCGATCCATGATACTTGTCACGCTGGCCGTCATATTCTGCGTCGCAGGCGCCAAGAAGTTCGCCCGCTAGGACGTTCGGTCATCGCGTGCTCGACAGCCACCGTTTAGGGCTTGGAGACGTTATTCGTTTCCCTTTTGTACTCATCCCCCCTTCCCTTTCGCAAGGAACCTCGCCATATTCGATCCATGGTCAGATCCCCTAAGAAATCCGCATCATCTCCACGTTCTGAAAACGTCGAACAACCACGCAGTGAACATGAACAGCAGACAGGCAACGTCGCTGACTGGGTGAAGCAGCTCGAGGCGGATGCCGAATCATCGTCGATCGAAAGCCAGCGTGAGATTGCATCGAAGGCAGGCAGCCATCGGGCAAAAATTGCCCGCGAACGCCGCAGAGAGGCAGAGAAGGCTGCTGAAAACGACATCGTTCCTGATCTCCTGATCAAGAAGGGAGGCCGCAAGAAAGCCACCGTGGACAAGCACGCCACCGCGCAGAAGACATCACGTGGCGTGTCGATCGGTGCCTCATCGGACCCGCAAACGCGCGCTGCAGCCGGCCTCAACCCCGTGGCGGGACTGGACCTGTCGCTCGAGGAGGCAAAGACCCTGGCACCGGGCGCCGTCACCGCCACGGTCGACGCGCTTGCAAAGCTCATTGAAAGCGGCAATCCCCTTTTCAAGGACGGCAAGTTGTGGACGCCACATCGGCCTGAACGACCGGACAAGTCGGAGGGCGGCATCACGATCCGCATGATCTCGGACTATCTGCCGGCTGGCGACCAGCCCACAGCAATTGCCGACCTTGTCGATGGCGCCAATTCCGGAGAACAAAGCCAGGTTCTGCTTGGCGTCACCGGTTCGGGCAAAACCTTCACCATGGCCAAGGTGATCGAGGCAACGCAGCGCCCGGCCGTCATTTTGGCTCCCAACAAGACGCTTGCCGCACAGCTCTATTCGGAGTTCAAGAGTTTCTTTCCCGACAATGCGGTCGAATACTTCGTTTCCTATTACGACTACTATCAGCCGGAGGCCTATGTTCCCCGCTCCGATACCTATATCGAGAAGGAATCGTCCATCAACGAACAGATCGACCGGATGCGGCATGCGGCAACGCGTGCCATTCTTGAGCGTGACGACTGCATCATCGTCGCCTCGGTCTCATGTATCTACGGTATCGGCTCGGTCGAGACCTATACGGCAATGACCTTCCAGATGTCTGTCGGCGACCGTCTGGACCAGCGTCAACTGCTCGCCGACCTCGTGGCCCAGCAATATAAGCGCCAGGACATCAATTTCGTGCGCGGCACCTTCCGTGTGCGTGGCGACACGATCGAAATATTCCCTGCCCACCTTGAAGATGCGGCCTGGCGCATCTCGATGTTTGGCGACGAGATCGACGCGATCACCGAGTTCGACCCATTGACCGGTGCCAAGACCGGCGATCTGCAGTCTGTAAAGATCTATGCCAATTCGCACTATGTGACGCCACGTCCGACGCTGAACGCAGCCATCAAGGCAATCAAGGACGAACTGAAGCACCGACTTGGGGAACTGGAGGCAGCCGGTCGTCTCCTGGAAGCACAGCGCCTCGAACAGCGGACACGCTACGATCTCGAGATGATGGAGGCGACCGGATCCTGCGCCGGCATCGAAAACTATTCACGCTACCTCACCGGTCGCCGCCCGGGCGAGCCGCCGCCGACGCTTTTCGAGTACATTCCTGACAACGCACTGATCTTTATCGACGAAAGCCATGTCACGATCCCGCAGATTGGCGGCATGTATCGTGGTGACTTTCGCCGCAAGGCAACGCTGGCCG
This sequence comes from Pseudomonadota bacterium, assembly GCA_023390055.1. GTDB lineage: Bacteria > Pseudomonadota > Alphaproteobacteria > Rhizobiales > Rhizobiaceae > Neorhizobium. The sequence goes on from JAEWDP010000166.1 coordinate 23,068, forward strand.
AATATGGTTTCCGCCTGCCTTCGTGCATGGATAACCGCCCATTGCGCTTTGAAGAGTGGGACGCCATGCGTCCACAGACGATTGCTGTTTCGGCAACGCCGGGTAGCTGGGAAATGGAGCAGGCAGGCGGGGTCTTTGCCGAGCAGGTCATCCGCCCAACCGGCCTCATTGATCCTCCGGTCGAGGTCCGTCCGGCCCGCTCCCAGGTCGATGACGTTCTGGGCGAGATCCGCGAATTTGCTGCCAGGGGCTATCGGACACTGTGCACCGTTTTAACAAAGCGCATGGCAGAGGACCTGACTGAGTATCTGCACGAGCAGGGTGTACGGGTCCGCTACATGCATTCCGACATCGACACACTGGAGCGCATCGAGATCATCCGGGATCTCAGACTTGGTGCATTCGACGTTCTTGTCGGGATCAACCTCCTGCGCGAGGGCCTTGATATTCCCGAATGCGGGTTCGTTGCCATTCTGGACGCTGACAAGGAAGGTTTCCTGCGATCCGAAACATCCCTCATTCAGACGATCGGTCGCGCGGCCCGAAATGTCGATGGCAAGGTCATTCTCTATGCCGACAACATCACCGGATCGATGCAAAGGGCGATGGATGAAACGGCCCGCCGCCGCGAAAAGCAGATGGCGTATAATACTGAACACGGCATTACGCCGGAATCCGTCAAGCGCAACATCTCCGATATCCTCGATAGCGTCTATGAACGCGACCATGTCCGGGCCGATATTTCAGGCACTACCGGTAAGGGCTTCGCCGACGGTGGGCACCTCGTCGGAAACAATCTGCAGGCGCATCTCGGAGCATTGGAAAAGCAGATGCGTGATGCCGCCGCCGACCTCGATTTTGAAAAGGCTGCCCGCCTTCGCGACGAGATCAAACGATTGAAGGCTGCCGAACTCGCGGCGATGGACGATCCACTCCAGCGCGACCAGGAGCGTTCGACCGCACAGGCCCAGTCGTCCAGGCGGTATGGCGATAAAACCGCAGAGGGGGCAACAACGTCATCGCAGCAGACGTCCGGAAGCGACGAGACACAAGCTGCCGCCGGCACGGCCGGTGCGCTCTTTCGCAAAAATACCCTGGATGAGATGACCGTCGGGCGCACCGAAAAGCCGGTGGCTGGAAAACTGCCGCAAAAACCGGCATCAGGTCCAGACCAGCTCCCGCCTGCCCCATCCGAAAACCGGTCCCAACAGGATGCACCCGTGGCCATTGCCAGGAACAAGGTGGGCGTCGGTTCCTACGAGGACCCGGTCGAGCAAAAACGCAAGGGACGCACAAGGGGCAAGACGGGTCGGCCAGGAAAGTAAGATCCGCCCGCCCACGTGCGAGCTATCCCTGCACAAGATCTGCCCATGGCCTGGCCGGTTTTATGACGGCCGCGAGGAAGAGTGTGGGCCAACAGATCCGCCGCGCCGTCTCTGCGAGCGCTTCTCAGCCTACAAAGGCGCGTTCGATGACAAACTCCGCCGGTTGGCTGTTTGCACCTTCAGTCAGCCCTGCCCGCTCCAGCCGCTGCTTGGTGTCCTTCAGCATTGCGGCAGAACCGCAGATCATGCCGCGGTCAACTGCCGGATCAAGGGGTGGCAATCCAAGGTCCTCAAAAAGCTTCCCGCTGTCTATCAGTTCGGTGATCCGGCCCCGGAACGGATAGTCTTCGCGTGTCGCGGTCGGGTAATGCCTCAGCTTGTCACCGACGATCTCGCTCAAGAATTCATGGTTCCTGATTTCCGCGACAAGATCGAAGCCATATTTCAGCTCAGCCACCTCGCGGCAGGTATGGGTCAATATGACCTCGTCAAACTTCTCATAGGTCTCCGGATCGCGGATCAGGCTGGCAAATGGCGCAATACCCGTCCCGGTCGAAAACATGTAGAGACGCTTGCCGGGTGTCAATGCATCAAGCACCAGCGTTCCGGTCGGTTTCTTGCGCATCAATATCGTGTCACCAGGCTGGATCTTCTGCAGATGCGAAGTCAGTGGACCGTCGGGAACCTTGATGGAGAAGAATTCAAGTTCATCATCCCAGGACGGGCTGGCAATCGAGTAGGCGCGGTAGATCGGCTTGTCACCGATCATCAGGCCAATCATTGCGAACTCACCGGATCGGAACCGGAAACCAGCCGGCCGCGTGGTGCGGAAGCGGAAGAGGTGCTCGGTATAATGTTCAACGTTCAGCACGGTTTCGGCATAGACACCGTCAGGGATTTTTGCGGGCTTTTCGGCCACGAATTCTTCCGTCTTTGCTGGAGCATTCATGCAGTTGGCGTCTCACTTGATCCGGTTGTCGTCCTGATGGAGCGAATATACCATCCGCTCCGTCATTTGAAGGCATTGGCGCTTATATGCTGCGGTTTACCCGAAAAATCCATGCGGCCAAATGGTGCAGACGATCAATCACGATACTGATCGACGCCGCCAGCTATAGGCGGGACCATCCGCCGATGGTTGCGCAGCCGGCTGGTAGTAGATGGAAATACCGGGCAGCCTTCCTTCGGACAATCGTTGCAATGCCGTCGAGTTGGTGACCGCAAGGCTGTCTATTCCGACCCGCAGCATCAGCGGGATCTGATCAAGCAGAACGTCACCCACGGCGCGCAGTTCATTGCGGTAACCGAGCCGCTCACGCAGCAGCGATGCATGCGAAAAGGCTCGCCCATCGTTGAACGCCGGAAATTCCAGGGCCACGATGTCAACACGATCGAGATAAGGTCCCAGTCGGCGCACATCATCAGCGGGTCGGATCAGGACGCCAAGACCGCTGTCATTGCCTGCCTCCATCACCTCGATCGCCGCATCAAGGGCAAGAAGAACCTTCTGATTGCCACTCGCCGTCAAGTCATCGGTCTCGATCACCCATGGGTCATCGACAACAAAGCCAGTCTCTTTCCAGATTTTCGTCATCCGTCCCGCCCTATGCCGCTGCCATCGCTTTTGGGTACAATGCATCCTTGAACGGCTGCGGCCCGACCCTGCGATAAGCCTCGATGAAGGTTTCCTTTCTTGACAGGCGCAGACCCAGATAGGTGTCCACGATCAATTCGATCGCATCCGTTACCTTTTCAGGCTCGAAGCCTCGCCCGATGATCTCCCCGATCGATGTGGTTTCATCACCAGAACCGCCGAGCGTGATCTGGTAGAGTTCGGCACCCTTCTTCTCCACACCGAGCAATCCGATATGGCCGACATGGTGGTGACCGCAAGCGTTGATGCAGCCGGAAATCTTGATCTTCAATTCGCCGATTTCGGCCTGGCGGACCGGGTCGCCGAAACGTGTCGAAATCTCTTGTGAAACTGGAATCGAACGCGCGTTCGCCAATGCGCAGTAGTCGAGACCGGGACAGGCGATGATGTCGGTGATTAGACCGGCATTTGCTGTGGCGAGACCCTTTCCGACCAGGGCGTCATGAACAGGCTTGAGATCAGCCAGCGCAACATGCGGCAGGATCACGTTCTGTTCATGGCTGATACGGATCTCGTCGAAGCCGTACTGTTCGGCAATATCCGCAATCGCATCCATTTGCTCGTGGCTCGCATCACCCGGAATGCCGCCAATGGGCTTCAGGGAAATCGTCACCATGCCGTAATCTGGATGCTTGTGCGGCTGGACATTCTGATCGATCCACCTTGCAAATCCGGGGTTGGACTTTTTCCCGCCTGCCAGTCGTGCCCATCCCTCGGCACGCTCCGGCAGCGTCGGTGGTGCAAAATAGCGGGCGATTGCCTGGATATCCGCCTCCGGCAATGTCAGTTCATTACCCTTCAGGTGGGAGAACTCCTCCTCCACGCGCCGCGTCATTTCCTCGACACCAATCTCGTGGACCAGGATCTTGATCCGTGCCTTGAATTTGTTGTCGCGACGGCCAAAAAGATTGTAGACGCGCACGATGGCCGTCGTATAGGTCAGGAGGTCCTCCTGCGGCAGAAAATTGCGGATCTTCCTTGCCACCAGCGGCGTACGGCCCTGCCCACCGCCCACATAAACGGCAAAACCGAACTGACCCTTGCTGTTTTTCTTCAGATGCAGGCCGATATCGTGAACCTGGATCGCCGCCCGGTCTCGTTCGGCACCCGTCACAGCAATCTTGAACTTGCGTGGCAGGTAGGAGAATTCCGGATGTACGGAAGACCACTGGCGAAGAATTTCCGCATAAGGACGCGGATCAGCCACCTCGTCAGCCGCTGCCCCGGCAAAGTGGTCGGCCGTCACATTGCGGATGCAGTTTCCAGACGTTTGGAGGGAATGCATTTCAACGGTCGCAAGCTCGGTCAGGATATCGGGGGTGTCGGACAGTTTCGGCCAATTGAACTGCAGGTTCTGGCGGGTTGTAAAATGGCCGTAACCGCGGTCATATTCGCGAGCGATGTGGGCGAGCATACGCATCTGGCGCGCATTCAGCGTACCGTAAGGAATGGCAATGCGCAGCATGTAGGCATGAAGCTGAAGATAGACACCATTCATCAGACGCAGCGACTTGAAGGCGTCTTCCGTCAATTCTCCAGCCAGTCGACGACCAACCTGGTCACGAAACTGCTCGACACGGCTTGCAACAAATGCCTGATCAAATTCGTCATAACGATACATGGCACCCTCACACTGCAATGAATGCGGCGTCAGCCGGGGGATATCCGGATGCATAATGCATGGTGGGGCCCTGGGCGCGGATGCGCTCGCGCAGGCGAACGGGCCATAGCTGGCCGTTGACGTCTTGAACATCGACAACCGCCACATCCACGACGCGGTTTTCTGCAAAATCCCGCTTTCCGATCGCTTCCAGGGCGGCAATGGCCTCGGCGTGCCGGGCAACCAGCGCATCCTGGAGAACTTGCGTCCAATGGCCGTTGGCATCAAGCCAGACGGCAGTGCCGTCAGCCAGGCGGTTAGCGGTCAAGACCTTGTCTGTCATCCTTCGGTTCCCATCTCCGCCCGCGCCGGGACTGCCCATGCGGACAATGGCTCGGAGCGCTCAAAATTTGCACCGGCAACGGCCTCGCCGATGATGACCATGACCGGACCGGAAAGATCGTTGCGTGTTTCCAGATCCGGCAATTGCTTCAAAATTCCGTGGAATAGTCGACGGTCCGCTCGACTGGCATTTTCCACCACCGCGACGGTGGTGTCCGGCGAAAGCCCGGCGACCATCAGGCGCCCAGCGACAAGTGCCGCCACGCTACGTCCCATGTAGACTGCAATTGTTGCACCGGAAATCGCGAGAGACGCCCAGTCCGGCAACACATCGCCGGCCAGATCGTGACCTGTCGTGAAAATCATTGATGACGCCACACCACGCAGTGTCAACGGGAGCTCGAAATCGGCAGCCGCAGCGCATGCAGAGGTAATACCCGGGACGACCGCGCAGGAAATGCCTGCATCCCTCATCGCGGCCATTTCTTCGCCTGCACGGCCATAGACGAGTGGATCACCCGATTTCAACCGTGCGACACGCTTGCCCTCACGCCCGAGACGGACCAGCAGCTGATTGATCTCTTCTTGTGACTTCGAATGACAGTTCTTGCGCTTGCCGACCGGAACGCGCTCGGCATCGCGGCGGCCGAGGTCGACAATTGCCTGCGGCACCAGCGCATCATGGACAATCACGTCCGCTTCCATCAGCACGCGCTGGGCACGCAATGTCAGAAGGTCCGGAGCTCCTGGGCCGGCACCGACCAGCCAGACATGGCCTTGTGTCCGACCACAAGATGAAATCAGGGCATTTGCATGCTGACGGGCAGTGGCGCCATCACCGGCATTGATGGCATCTGCAACCGCGCCGGAAAAAAACCGGCGCCAGAAGATCCGTCTTGCAACGCCCTTTGGCAACAACCGATCGGCGGCCTCACGATAATCAACAGCAAGCCTGGCAAGTCGGCCAAGCGATGGCGACAACAGTTGATCAACGCGGGCGCGCAACATCTGGGCCAGTACCGGGCCGGCCCCTTCCGTACCGATGGCAACTGCAACTGGTGCGCGGTTGACAAGCGCCGGTGTCAGAAAATCGCAAAATTCCGGCTGATCGACCGCATTGGCCGGGATCTTCATGCCACGTGCCGCAATGACGATCGCGCGATCCTCGTCTGCATTACCGGTTGCGGCAAAAACCAGGACCGCGTCCTCAAGCTGATGAACCGAAAAGCCGGCGATAACGGTCTCAATCCTGTTGTCTGCAAGAAAATCGCTGTAGGCGGAGCCGGGCCTGGACGCGTAGGCAACGATATGCGCATCGGTATTGCGCAGCAGGCGGACCTTGGCAAAGGCTTCATCACCATTGCCGAATACGGCAACCTTGAGGCCGCTCACCTTCATGAAAGCCGGGAATGTAGAAAGGCGCAGTACATCGCTCACGAGGGTTTCCTTCTCATTGGACCATTATCCTGGATCCCTGGTGCCGGATGAAGAAACGGATATCCCCGTATGGGATGCTACGGGCATTTCTGTTTCGGTCTTCTTGCGATGGCGAGCAAATGACACCAGTTTGCCGTAAAGAAGAAAAGCAAGAACAATGCCAGTCCCTGTTTACTGCCACCTTTCCAGAAGTGCTGAACGATTCTTAGGCAAAAGCCTCGCATTCACCCTTGACCGGAAGGCAGTCGACAGAACCAACGCCTGCGTACACGCAAAATCTGCCTGACTTGAGATTTTTGCTTCCGTGGGTGGATCGCTGCCACTAGATTGCGTCAAACCCAACCGGAACGAGACAATTGACATTACCTTCCCCTGCCCGCCTGCTGGACGTCATCGAAAACGAAATCCTGCCCCTGACACAGAAGGGAGTGGAAGCTGGAAACAAGGTCTTCGGAGCAGCCATCCTGCGCAAATCCGACCTGTCGGTCGTCATTGCTGAAACCAATAATGAACTCGAAAATCCGCTGTGGCATGGCGAGGTCCACGCCTTGAAGCGGCTCTACGAGTTCGACACGACACCCGACACGAAAGAACTGATCTTTCTGTCCACCCATGAACCGTGCACGATGTGCATGTCGGCAATCACCTGGGCCGGATTTGACAATTTCTACTATTTCTTCAGCCACGAGGCTTCGCGCGATGCTTTCGCCATTCCGCATGATCTGAAGATCCTCAAGGAAGTCTTCGACCTTGAGCCGGGCGGCTATCGCCGCAATAACGCCTTCTGGCACGCCCATGCCATCGACGATCTTGTCGAAGCAGAACTGGGGCCACGGCAACGGGAACTCATGGCGCAGGCCGATCGCATCCGGGCAGCCTATGAGCGGCTGTCCGACATCTATCAGGCTGGCAAGACAGCCAACACCATACCGCTTCGCTAATTTCATATCGGGACCGCACCATGGAAGCTTCGAGAGACATATCGCGCCTGATCGAAATCATGGCCGCGCTGCGTGATCCGCAATCCGGCTGCCCCTGGGACATCGTCCAGACCTTCGAGACGATCAAGCCCTACACAATCGAGGAAGCCTACGAGGTCGCGGACGCCATCGAGCGCAACGATCCGGACGATCTATGTGATGAACTCGGCGACCTGCTTTTACAGGTCGTCTACCACGCACGCATGGCGCAAGAGGCGGGAACGTTTTCGTTCGGCGACGTCGTCCATGCGGTAACAAAGAAGATGATCCGACGCCATCCCCATGTGTTCGCCACATCCGACGCTGCAAACGCCGACGCGGTCAATGTTCAGTGGGACAGGATAAAGGCGGAAGAAAAGCGCGAACGAGCCGAACGGCGTCGCCAACGCGGTATAACAGAAGACTTCAAGGACGGCTTCCTTGGCAGTGTTCAACGCACGCAGCCGGCACTGACGGAAGCATTGAAACTTCAGCAACGCGCAGCAAAGATCGGTTTCGACTGGTCTCAGCCAGAGCCGATCCTCGACAAGATAGAGGAAGAAATCGGCGAGTTGCGTGAAGCCCTGGCTGGCGGACAGCGGGAAAAGGTGGCCGACGAACTTGGAGATCTGATCTTTGCGGTCGTCAATATCGGCCGACATGTTAATGTCGATCCGGAAGACGCCCTGCGCGGAACAAACACAAAATTTCGACGCAGATTCCGTCATATAGAGACTGAACTTAAAGTATCAGGCGAGAGCCTTGAAGCCGCAACGCTGGCGCGAATGGAAGATCTCTGGCAGGGTGCCAAGCACGACGAACGACAAGATTGCCTGCCCGTCAATGATCAGGGCACATTGCGATCGCGTGGCGATCGCTGACAATTCAGCGGTCGTGCATCCCTTTGCCCACCAGGATCCGGGCACGGTTCCTGTCGATTCTTGAACGGCGCGTTGCCGATTGCTTGGGTTGTCCAAAATGCAGTGCATAGCCACGCTTTCGCCCCGGCGTCAGCGCCTCAAAAGCTGCCTGAAACTGCGGATCTTCCTCCAGCGCTGCGACGAGTTCTTCGGGATATTCTATATCGTCTTTTGGCATGTCGACCGTAGCCCCGGTCTCCTCCAGCCTGATCGCCTGCATCGCCAAGCCCCGGATGTCGCTTTCTTGCGCCTGGATCTGGCCAATCGTACCAAACCTGAAAACCCGCATGGAACGAGAGTGTTCGCCAGGTGCCACAAGCAGACCCTCGGGATCGTTCAGCAGAACGCCCTTGAAGAAACCGATCGCCGCATTGTCCTTGAGGCTCCACAGGGTCGCGACATTGCCGCCGTTATGTGTGTAGCAGGGACTTCGCCACTTGAACGTCTCGACGAGCCCGCAATCGACGAGGATCTTGCGTAGCGCCGAAAGCTCTGCCGGCCATCGCTCCTCACTGCGAAAGAAGGTTTCAATCTTCTGGCTGTCGTCTTCCATGGCAACCTCCCCGCCTTGTTCATGCAACTGTACCGACAGGGCGCATAGTCTGCGCCCGTGCGGTCGAAACGAGCCCTTGTGCGTCAAAGGCCCCTTATCCTTTCAGCACCCATGGCAGGAAACTGTATCCGATGTGAGCCAGGGCTTTCCCACTAACGCTGCCAGTCTTCCCTTTCGGGTTTGGGGCCATTGCCCAGCTTGCGTTCGAGTGCTGCCGCCTGACTTTCGGACAAGCGCACGTCCAGTGTCACGGAACCATCTTCCTCGTCCTTGCGGTCGTCGACAATCGCATTGTCATAGATCCACGATATCAAAGCCAGCCTGTCAGCGGTGATGGTAATCGTCGTTTCGGTCAAGACACCGGAAAGCCGATTTGCGATCTCTCCCATCAGCGCATCGATACCCTCGCCTGTAACGGCCGAGACTGCCACGGCGTTGTCACGGCCGGCCGCCTTGTCGACTATCGCATCATGGGCGTCCGGGCCAAGGCTGTCGATCTTGTTCCAGACTTCAATGATGCGGTCTTCCCGTTCCTTTTCGCTGATGCCGAGATCGGACAGAATTCGCAAGACATCACTGGACTGGGCAGCATTGTCCGGGTCGGACATGTCACGCACATGCAATATGAGATCTGCTTCGAGGACCTCCTCGAGGGTCGCACGGAAGGCTGCAACCAGATGGGTCGGGAGATCGGATATGAAACCGACCGTGTCTGAAAGAATGACCGTTCTGCCGTGCGGCAGCTTCATGCGGCGAAGCGTCGGATCAAGCGTTGCAAAGAGCATGTTTTCCGCAAGTACGCCTGCCCCGGTTATGCGGTTGAACAAGGTCGACTTGCCAGCATTTGTATAGCCGACAAGCGCAACGATCGGATGCGGTACCTTGCGGCGTTTGGCGCGATGAAGCTGACGGGTTCGCACAACCTGTTCAAGCTCTCGCTCAAGCTTGACTATTCTCTCCTGCAACTGACGACGGTCTGCTTCGATCTGGGTTTCACCCGGACCACCCATGAAACCGGCACCACCACGCTGACGCTCAAGGTGGGTCCAACTGCGAACCAATCGGCCTTTCTGGTAATTGAGATGAGCAAGATCGACCTGCAATGTGCCTTCCTTCGTGGTGGCACGGCGACCGAAGATTTCCAGTATGAGCCCGGTGCGATCAATGACCTTGGCGTCCCACTGCTTTTCCAGATTGCGTTGTTGCACAGGCGTCAAGGGGTGATCGACGATCACCAGCCCGGCACCACCGTCATCCAGAAGCGCTCCAATTTCTTCAATCTTGCCGGTACCGATCAGCGTCGCGGGACGCGGCTGGGAAACCGGCACGATCAATCCCTGGACGACCGTCAGGTCAATGGCGCGCGCCAGTCCCTTGGCCTCTTCCAGACGAGCGTCATCCGACCTTGTCGGGCCAGATACAGGCTCGGCCGGAGCAGGACGCGCTGAACGTGCCTGTTTTAGCACCGGTACAACGAGCAATGCACGCATGTCGTCGCGGTGCCGCTCGGCCTCCGGCGATGTCGATCCGTTCGAGATATCGCGATTTGTAATTTGCTACAGTCCTGTTAGGCGGCGTTTTCCTCGCTCTCGAACATCTGCATGGGCTGACCCGGCATGATTGTCGAGATCGCATGTTTATACACGAGTTGCGAATGCCCGTCACGGCGCAGCAGAACACAGAAATTGTCGAAGGAGGTCACGACACCTGTCAGCTTCACACCATTGATTAGAAAGATGGTCAAAGAAATCTTTTGCTTGCGGACTGTATTGAGAAATAAGTCCTGCAAGTTTTGAGAACGTTCCGCCATAGCGCCGCTTCTTTCTTTTTTGCCGGCATCCTGCCGGTATTTGATCACGCCTACTGAAATGAACGGGAGTGTCCTCGCATGCATGCCTCCCCCGCTCACAACCTCGTTATCAAATCGTCGTCTTTTCCGCAACGCCCAAAAAGGCGTCACGCAAGGCTGTGGCAGTGCCGCCCGGATGACCATTGGCAATCGCTTTCCCATCCACAGCGATGATCGGAACGCATGATCCGGTTGCCGAAGTCAGAAAGACCTCGCGCGCCGATAACATTTCATCCACTGAAAACGCTCTCTCCTCGACAGGAAGGCCAAGATGTGCGGCAACCTCCATGAGGGTCGTGCGGGTTATGCCCCGCAAGATGCCCCACTCAGCCGGTCGCGTTACGAGCGTGCCATTGGCGTCGACGATCCAGACGTTGGAAGAAGCCGCCTCCTTGACCATGCCGCTGGCATCCACGAACACGGCATCCTGGGCGCCGGCCTCCTTTGCCTGCTGCTTCGCCATGACATTCGGGAGAAGGCCGACTGTCTTGATGTCAACCCGCTCCCAGCGGTTTTCGGGAACCGTGATCACCTTGATACCTTGATCATATTTCCGTCTGATCGGCGCTGGATCGACAGATTTGGCCGTGATCGTGATGGTTGGCGGGGTATCGGACGGGGGGAAGAAATGGTCGCGACGCGCAACGCCCCGTGTGACCTGAAGGTAGTAGAGGCCATTGCGGACGCGATTTCGACGCAAGACCTCGCGAATGACGAGCGTCAGCGCCCTGCGCCCCATGGGACTTGCCATGTGCAGTTCACGAAGCGAGCGATCAAGGCGATCCAGATGACGCGTCAGGTCGATGATAAAGCCATCGCGAACCTCGCAAACCTCGTAGACCCCGTCGGCGAACTGGAAGCCACGATCCTCGATATGGATGGCGGCATCTGCGTGGGGCATATACCGACCGTTGACATAGGCTATTCTAGACATGGTGATTGTACCGGTTATTGCTCAGAAATATTGAATGGAAACGCGGAACATCTGCTCGACATTCCTGACGGCCCGCGCCGTCGAAAAGAGCACTACGCGATCCTTTGCCTTGATCTTCGTGTCGCCATTCGGACGGATCACAGTGCCGTCGCGGAAGATTGCGCCGATGCGAATACCCTCCGGCAGATCCAATTCGCGAAAAGGCTTGCCGACAAGCGGCGATGTCTCGAGGGCCTCTGCCTCGATGACTTCGGCCGAGCCTTGCTGCACGGCATAGACGGAGCGGATACGCCCCTTTCGGACATGTTGCAGGACCCGTGAGATCGTCACAGCGCGCGGATTGATCTTCGCATCGACGCCAAGGGACTGGGTAACCTGGTTGAATGAGGAACTGTTGATCAGAACCAGATTTGACTTGCATCCAAGCGATTTCGCCATCACCGAACCAAGGATGTTGATCTGATCATTGTTGGTCAGACTGACAATGAGATCCGCATCCTGAACGTCGGCCTGTTGCAGGATGTTGTGGTCGAGGGCAGAGCCATGCAGCACGACCGTTCGGTTGAGTTGCTCTGAAATCACGGCTGCCCGCTCCCGATCACTTTCGATGATCATCAGCCGCGTTCGCGGCTGGTGTTCCTCGATCGTGCGGGCAACATACTGGCCGATATTGCCACCGCCGGCGATAATGATGCGACGCGCTTCCTGCTCTTCATGTCCAAACAGGCCGAGTGTACGACGCACATGCTCACGCTGGCAGATGACATAGGCAAGATCACCGGCCCGCAACTGATCGGCGGAGCGTGCGACCACCAGCGTGCCGTGGCGGACAATCCCGACGACCGTTGCCATCAGATCCGGAAAAAGCTGACTGAGCTGGCTCAATGGCGTGTTGAGGACCGGGCATTCCTCCATGCATTCGATGGCAACCATGGCGACATTGTCGTCTGCGAAACGGACAATATCATTGGCACCCGGGAAAGAAATCCGACGAAGCACCATCTTTCCGACCTCGATTTCGGGCGAGATCGTGACGTCGATTGACATGTTCTGGCGGCTGAAGAGGTCGGCATATTCCGGCTGCAGATAACTCTGGGCACGGATACGCGCGATTTTCGTGGGAACACTGAAGAGGGCATGCGCCACTTCACAGGCAACGATGTTGACCTCGTCATAGAGCGTGACGGCAATGATCATGTCCGCCTGTTCGGCTCCGGCCCTGGCCAGAATGTCTGGATGGGCTCCATGTCCGACATAACCACGCACATCAAGGGTTTCCGTGATTGCCGTCACCAGGGATGCGGATGTATCGATAACGGAGACGTCGTTATCTTCCTGCGACAAGCGTTCGGCAATGCCGTATCCAACCTGTCCGGCTCCGCAAATAATCACTTTCATGGGAGCCCTTCGTATTGAAACTTTCCGGATGCAGACACCGTCGACGCCTAGACACCAAGAGACTTGAGCTTGCGGTGCAGGGCAGAACGCTCCATGCCGACGAACTCCGCCGTACGCGAGATGTTGCCGCCGAACCGGTTGATCTGTGCAATCAGGTAATCACGCTCGAACACTTCGCGCGCTTCGCGAAGTGGTAGTGTCATGATGTGATGATCGCCCTGGGACGAAACTTTTGGCAGCATGTCACCGAGATCTGCCGGCAGCATGTCTGCCGAGATGGACGTATCCGGCCCATCGGAGCGCGCCAGGATCATCAACCGCTCCATGTTGTTGCGCAGCTGGCGGATGTTTCCAGGCCAGTCATGTGCCTGCAGAACCGCCATGGCGTCATCGCCGATCTTGCGCGGGCGGATCCCGGCCTGCTCGGAGATCTGGCGCATGAACAGATCGATGAGAAAGGGAATGTCCTCCCGTCGCTCGGCCAATGCCGGTACCTTTACTGGCACGACCGCCAGTCGGTGGTACAGATCTTCGCGAAAGATGCCTTCGGAAATCAGCATTTCGAGATTGTACGCGGTGGAGGAAATGATGCGAACATCGACCTTGACGCGCTTGGAGCCGCCAACGCGCTCGAACTGCTGCTCGACCAGAACCCGAAGGATCTTGTTTTGCGTCTCGCGGGGCATCTCTCCGACTTCGTCAAGATAGAGGATACCGCGATGGGCTTCTTCCAGCGCACCGATCTTGCGTGCCTGACCGGGGCCCCCTTCGGTCCCGAACAGGGCGATCTCCATGCGATCCGGCGTGATCGCCGCAGCATTCAGAGCGACAAAGGGACCGCCGACCCGTGTTGACTTCTTGTGGATCATGCGCGCGACAAGTTCCTTGCCGGCACCTGAAGGCCCCAGGATCATCACGCGACTATTGGTCGGGGCAACCTTGTCTATCGTCTGGCGCAATTGCGAAACCGCCACCGAGGTGCCAACGAGATCGACCCCGTCTCCCGTGCGTCTTTTCAGTTCGCTGACTTCACGCTTGAGCTTCGAGTTTTCCAGCGCGCGTTCGGCAATCAGGATCAGGCGGTCTGCCTTGAACGGCTTTTCGATAAAATCGAATGCCCCCCGCTTGATGGCAGACACGGCGGTCTCGATATTGCCGTGACCCGATATCATGACGACCGGCAAATCGGGATGACGGTTCTTGATTTCGTCCAGAAGTGCCAGTCCGTCCAGTTTCGAACCCTGCATCCAGATATCAAGGAACACCAACCGCGGGACGCGGTCGGAAATGGCTGCAAGTGCACTGTCGCTGTCATGGGCGATGCGGGTTTCATGCCCTTCGTCGGACAAGATCCCGGAGACGATCTCGCGAATGTCAGCCTCGTCGTCCACGACCAGAATATCAGACGCCATATGCGAGTTCCTTATCAGTTCCAGTTCCGGAGCCGCTCGCCGGCATGACATGCGGCAGCAGTACCCTGATCATGGCGCCACGGCCATGGTCGAAATCGGGAGGAGCGTCATGCAATTCAAGCTGTCCCCCGTGCTCTTCAATGATTTTCTTCACGATGGCGAGACCAAGGCCTGTACCTTTCTCGCGCATCGTCATGTAGGGCTCGAGGATGCGATGGCGGTTTTCAGCCGGCAGGCCATTGCCGTTGTCTATAACATCGACGACGAAGCTGTCGCGGCTGTTGTCATAACCCGCCCTCACCCAGATTTTGCGACCGTCGCGTTCCTGATCACTGGGCACAGCCTCGATGGCCTCCACGGCGTTCTTGACAAGATTTCCGAACGCCTGGCCCAGCATGCGGGCGTCGAACAAACCCCGCAACGGCTCTTCTCCTAGATCGCGAAAGAACTCGACGTGGGTCACCCCCATCTCTCTCAGGAATACGGCATCGCGCACGATATTGCGAAGATCCGCATCCTCTTTGGCAGGCTTGGGCATGCGGGCAAAAGACGAGAATTCGTCCACCATGCGCCCGATATCACCAACCTGGCGCACGATGGTATCGGTGCACTGGTCAAAGACTGCCCTGTCATCATCCGCAATCTGTTTTCCGTAACGGCGCTTCAACCGTTCGGCTGACAGCTGGATGGGTGTGAGGGGGTTCTTGATTTCATGGGCAATTCGCCTTGCGACATCGGCCCAGGCGGTCGAACGTTGAGCGATTACCAGATCGGTGATGTCATCAAGGGTGATGACATAGGAATCACGGGCAGACCTCTGCTCTTCGCGGGTCACCTGCACACTCAGCGTACGCTCCTTGCCGTTGCGCATGATATTGACCTGTTTGCGGAAATCGGCGCGGGCACGGGCTGCCGCCTCGGTGAGCACGCCATCAATTTCCGGAGCGACATCCTGCAGCTTGCGGCCAACCAGCTGATCAGCCTCCATCCCGAGGAACTCTTCCGCCGACGAATTGACGATGGTCACATGGCGGTCGTCCGCAACACCGATCACAGCCGCCGTCACGCCTGAAAGCACCGCCTCGATGAAGCGACGACGATCGTCAACCTCGTCCTTGGCTTCGAGGATCTCATCTCTTTGACTGCGGGTTTCGGAAATCATCTTGTTAAACGTCCGAGACAGGCTGCCGACATCGCCATCGGCCGCACGGACCGGCACAACGACATTGAGGTCTCCCGAGGCGACGCTGTCGGCGGCACTGATCAGAAGGCGAATCGGCCTGACAATCCGGTCGGCAACAGCGATGGCCGTCCAGATCGCGGCAAGAAGCACGATCAGGGCAAAACCGAGATAAAGCGTGGCAAAAGCGAGTTGCAGCGAAACCCGGCCAGCCTCCATATCCTGGTATTCGGCGGTATTGTCTTCCATCAGGCGCATGGCGGACATCACCTTGGGATCCACCGCACGGATGGTATAAAGAAAGGATCCTGGTACCGCCTCAAGCCGGATTATGGCACCAACGAGATTGGTCACACCGGGTGGAATGAGCGTCGGCTGCCCCGCCGCGGCTTTTTCCAGCGCGTCTTCCGGGATCGCCGGCAGCGGGCGCTCGGTCTTGATGTCGGCCTGGGCAATTGCATCTCCATCCTCCCTGACCAGGAAGGCACCGAGCATCCCGCGTCCGCGCGCCTGACGGGTCATAAGGTCGACGAAACCGGTTCTATCAAGGTAAAACATCGCCCGGTTGCGCTCGAGATCATTGGCCATCGATACCGTCTGGCCCTGGAGGTAGCTGGCATTTTCCAGCATATAGGCCTGCGCCACATCGGTGGAGGATTTGACGATCGCCTGCGTGCGCATGGAAAACCAGCGGTCGAGCCCGGCACTGAGCGTGATGCTCGCAAACAGTGCAACGAGCACTGCAGGTGTGATTGCGACCAGCGAAAACAACACAACGACGCGAATATGAAGCCTGGCGGCCGCCCGCCCGCGGCTTCGCGCCTTCAACAGTCGACCCACCTCACGCCCGATGAGATAGAGTAGTCCTAGGATGAAGATACCGTTCAACACCACGGTGGTGATAACGACGTTGGTCGTGGGCGCGATCGGCGTTAATCCAAGCAGGATGAACAGGGAGAGAATGGCGCAGACCAGCGCGCCGCCGGCAAGCAGAAGTCCGGGCAGTGCAAAGGATGCGCGACGGTCCTGGACCGACAGATCCGGTTCAGTTTCCCGCGCGGGCGAGATGACGCCCTCGATCATTGAAACACACTCCTTGCGCGATCAGACCTGTCGCGGGTCGCTTTCACATTCCAAGAGATCCGGCATCCACCAGGACATTCCAACCGCCACCCCATGCGTGGTGTTCAAGCAACGCAATGTGGCGAAAATGCAACGAATCTGGCGCCGGTGTCAAGAAAGGATCACACCGTTCGTGAACTGCGATACACCGACACACCAAGTTCGCGGATCTTCTTGCGCAAGGTATTGCGGTTAAGGCCGAGGAGTTCGGCAGCCTTGATCTGATTTCCGCGCGTTGCCGTCAGCGCCGCCAGGATCAGTGGATACTCCATTTCCTTCAGGACACGCTCGTAGAGCCCTGGCGGCGGCAGGCCGTCACCGAAGCCGCCAAAATATGACCTCATATTCTCCTCGACTGCCTGCGAGATGGTAAGCGCCTCGCCACGGGGCGCCAGTTGTTCGATCGGACTGTCGGACGTATCCGATTGAAGTTCCGTTCCGATGATCTCGCCCGTAATGACGTCTTGCGGATAAAGCGCCATCAACCGGCGCATCAGGTTCTCCAGCTCACGAACATTGCCGGGCCAGGCATAAGCCTTCATCACGTCGAGCGCCTCGGCGTCAAACCGCTTGGCATCCAGGCCTTCCTTCTCGCCGACCTGCATGAAATGGCGAACGAGATCGGGGATATCCTCGGCCCGATCACGCAGTGGCGGCAAGCGCAGCGGCACGACATTGAGACGATAATAGAGGTCCTCACGAAAGAGGCCCTGGTTGATGAGATGTTTCAAGTCCTTGTTGGTTGCAGCAACGATGCGCACATCCGTGCGGATCGGCGTGCGTCCGCCAACAGTTGTATATTCACCCTGCTGGAGGACCCGCAAAAGGCGCGTCTGGGCGTCCATTGGCATGTCCCCGATTTCATCGAGAAAGAGCGTGCCGCCTTCAGCCTGCTCGAAGCGTCCGGTCGAGCGGCTCTGGGCGCCGGTAAAGGCTCCTTTTTCATGTCCGAAAAGTTCAGATTCAATGAGATCGCGAGGGATCGCGGCCATGTTGATGGCAACAAACGGCCCGTTACGCCGTTTGCCATAGTCATGCAGCGCGCGCGCAACCAATTCCTTTCCGGTGCCGGATTCACCGGTAATCATCAATGTAAGATCGGTCTGCATGAGACGCGCGAGGACACGATAGATGTCTTGCATGGCAACCGAGCGGCCAACAAGCGGCATGCCATCTTGCATGTCGTCACCGAGACGGGCCGGTTTTCTTTTCGGCTCCGACAGGGCGCGCCCGATAATGGCAATGAGCTCGGTCAGGTCGAATGGCTTTGGCAGATAGTCATAGGCCCCTTTCTCTGACGCCTTGATGGCAGTCATGAACGTGTTCTGGGCACTCATGACCAGCACTGGCAGATCCGGTCTTGCCTTCTTTATGCGTGGAAGAAGATCGAAGGCGTTTTCGTCCGGCATGACGACATCGGTCACCACCAGGTCGCCCTCTCCCGCCGAAATCCATCGCCACAGGGTCGCTGCATTGGAGGTTATGCGGACATCATAGCCAGCCCGTGTCAGTGCCTGGTTGAGCACCGTACGGATGGCTGCATCGTCGTCGGCAACAAGGATCGTGGCAGTCATTTCGAGCTTCCTGTCATGGTATCGAGTGCGTCAAAGGCCGAGCTGCCCTCCTTGTGCATCGGCATCAACACGCGAAAGGTCGTGCGTCGGTTCTGGCTGTCGCATTCGACGATCCCGCCATGGGCACCGATGATCTTTGCGACAAGGGCCAGACCAAGCCCGGATCCGTTGGTCTTTGTCGTGATGAAGGGGTCGAACAGGTTCGGCAAAAGGTCGGATGGAATGCCCGGGCCATTGTCGATCACGCAGAATTCGAGCGGCAGAGAGATCCTTTCACGGCTACCGGCAATCGACATGCGGATCCCTGGCCGATAGGCCGTCGTCAGCGTGATCTCGCCATCCGATTGATAGCCAATCGCCTCGGCACCGTTCTTGATGAGGTTCAAGAAGACCTGGACGAGTTGATCGCGATTGGCAAATACGGGTGGCAACGATGGATCGTAATTTTCCAGGAACCGGATCTCCCGGCCAAATCCGGCTTTCGCGACTGCCTTGACGTGATCAAGGACGGAATGGATGTTGACAGGACTGCGGTCAACGGGACGCTCGTCGGAAAATACTTCCATGCGGTCGACCAGCGAAACGATCCGGTCCGTTTCGTCGCAGATCAGACGGGTCAAGGGTCGGTCGTCGTCCGGAACGGACGCCTCGAGAAGCTGGGCGGCTCCACGGATCCCCGACAGGGGATTCTTGATTTCATGTGCCAGCATCGATGCCAGCCCGGTAACCGAACGGGCAGCGGCACGATGGGTCAGCTGACGGTCAATCTTGTCGGCCATCGACCGCTCCTGAAAGACGACAACAACTGAACCCGGCTCGTTGGCCACCGGTGCCACATAGAGATCTACGAGCTTGTCCTGCCCAAGACGCGGGGACGACAGGTCGACCCGGTATTCGTTAACGGGCGCCTTGCGCTCGCGCACTTGTTCGATAAGCGCCAGAAGCGGGCTCCCGAACGGAATAAGGGTCTTGATATCGCTGCGCGACA
The DNA here is from genome assembly GCA_023390055.1 of Pseudomonadota bacterium. Classification (GTDB taxonomy): domain Bacteria; phylum Pseudomonadota; class Alphaproteobacteria; order Rhizobiales; family Rhizobiaceae; genus Neorhizobium. The sequence goes on from JAEWDP010000166.1 coordinate 42,315, forward strand.
GATGCGCCGCACTTGCACCAAAAAAGGTTTCCGCCTCCCAATTGGCGAAGGCAACATGGCCGTGAACATCCACCAGGATGACCGGATTCTGGACAGAGTTGAGCACGGCAAGCGCAAGTGCATTGTCACCGGCAAGAGACGCAGCCTTCGTCATGCGGCTTTCCCCGTGTCCAACTCAACGTCACGTGCAAATGCAGCCATGAGGCTTGCGACCACATGCTCGGGATCAGTGGATTGCATGATTGATGCCTTTTCATCTGCTGATATCTGGGGACCCAGTCTTTCAAGGTACCAGCCAAGATGTTTACGGGCATGCCGCAGGCCGGCCAATTCACCGTAGAAATCGAGCATCGCCCGATAATGCTCCTCGACAATGGCGATTGCCTGGGTACGAGAAGGTGCTGCATGTCCGGCCAGGACGCCTGCATGCCAGGGACGCCCCTGTGCGCCGCGACCGACCATCACCGCGTCGGCTCCAGACCGTCGCAGTATTTCGCGTGCTTCGTCACAAGATTGAACATCGCCATTGGCGATCAACGGAACCGTGATCACGTCGCGAACCCGGCGAATTGCATCCCAGTCGGCGCGCCCTCCATAAAACTGCATGCGTGTACGGCCATGGACAGTGATCAGCTGCGCGCCCGCATCTTCGGCCATACGGGCAATCTGCGGCGCATTGATCGTCTCATCATCCCAGCCAAGCCGCATCTTGACCGTCACGGGCACATCAACCGCCTTCACGGTGGCCTCGATCAGGGACAGTGCCAGTTCGGGATCACGCATCAGCGCCGAACCGGAATAACCACCAATCACCTTCTTGGCAGGACAGCCCATGTTGATATCGATCACATCGGCACCATTGCCTTGCGCAATGCGTGCAGCCTCAGCCATCCACCGCGCCTCGCGTCCAGCCAGCTGAACCATATGCGGCCCAAGCCCCGCCCCCTTCAAACGCGCCCATGATTCGCCTCGACTAAGTACAAGTTCACGGCTTGCGATCATTTCCGTCACCACCAAGCCTGCTCCCCACCGCCACGCAATTTCACGAAACGGCAAGTCGGTGACACCCGACATCGGAGCCAAAACCACCCGGTTTCGAATTTCAAGAGAGCCAACGCGGAAGGAAGTGGCAAGAGATGGAACCGACAAATGATGATCTTTCAGGCATAAGCATATAGTGCACGATTTTTAGACATACTTTACTTGAATCACAAGCGCAATCACGAAGAAAGTTGTATGCGAACGTGGCTGGCAAAACCCATTGCAAGTCTGTAGTTCTCGCATCATCAAATCGATGCGTGCGCACCAGTTCGGGGTCAGATATAGTCATGCAAACGGGTATTGTCATTGTTGCTGCGGGACGCGGGGAGCGCGCCGGGTCGAGCACCGAGGGACCAAAGCAGTATCGCCTGATCGGGGGCCTGCCGGTGATTGCGCACACACTGCAAGCCTTTTTATCATGGCCCGGCTGTGGTCCGGTGGTGGTCGTGATCCATCCCGATGATACCCAGTTATTCAAGGATGCCATCGCCACCGTCGCAAACGCCGACGCCGTTATCGTGACGTTTGGAGGCGCAACCCGTCAGCAATCCGTGCTGGCCGGGCTCAAAACCCTTGCCGCGACCGATGCCACGCATGTGCTGATCCACGACGGCGCTCGCCCATTCGTCGATCATGCACTTCTCGATCGTATTGCGACACGGCTTTCCGCCGGCGACTTGGCCGTTTTGCCAGCACTGCCCGTCTGTGACACATTGAAGCGCATTTCACACGGCCAGGTTGTCGAAACCGTACCTCGTCATGATCTTCATGCAGCACAGACCCCGCAGAGCTTCCGTCTCGCCGCCATTGTGGCAGCACATGAGAAGGCTGCAGCAGCGTTAAAGAATGATTTTACCGATGATTGCTCCATCGCCGAATGGGCCGGATTACCCGTGTCCCTCGTCGAAGGTTCGCCTGACAACATCAAACTGACTGTAAGACGGGACATCACCATGGCCGATGAACGCCTCCAGGCATTGCAGATTCCAGACGTTCGCACCGGCAACGGCTACGACGTACATCAACTCGAACCCGGCGACGGTGTCACGCTGTGCGGCGTTCTCATACCCCACGATCAGCGGCTCACCGGACACTCTGACGCTGATGTCGGACTGCATGCCCTGACGGATGCACTACTGGCCACATGTGGCGCGGGCGACATTGGCGATCATTTTCCACCATCCGATCCCCAGTGGAAGGGTGCGGCATCGAGGATATTTCTGGAGCATGCTGCCACAATCGTTCGCAACAATGGCGCAACGATCACCAATGTCGACGTCACCTTGATCGCCGAAGCTCCAAAGATCGGTCCACACCGCAAAGTGATGCGCCAGACACTGGCCGATATCCTTTCCATTGATGTCGAACGCTGCTCGGTCAAGGCAACCACCAATGAGCAGATCGGCTTTATAGGACGCAGAGAAGGCATTGCCGCAATCGCAACGGCAACGGTCGTCTATAAGGGGCATCCATCATGACGGTATTTCCCGCAGATTTGGCTGAGGCCGCAGCCGACATCATCGCGACCTACGCGGCGCGGGGACTGATGATTTCGACAGCCGAATCCTGCACCGGCGGCCTGATCGCCGGCGCGTTGACCGACATTTCCGGCTCTTCTGCCGTCGTGGACCGGGGCTTTGTGACCTATACAGACGAAGCCAAGATGGACATGCTTGGTGTATCACAAGAGACGCTCACCGCATTCGGAGCCGTATCCCGACAAACGGCACTGCAAATGGCTCATGGCGCGCTCTATCGATCACGCGCCGATGCCACCATTGCCGTTACCGGCATCGCCGGACCGTCCGGTGGGACAGCACAAAAGCCTGTTGGACTGGTGCATCTCGCAGTCAAGACCCGGACCCAGCGATCGTTCCACCGCACGATGCATTATGGTGATTGCGGACGCAGTGAGATCAGACTGGCGACAGTGAAAACAGCACTCGAAATGCTGGCCGAAGCTGTTCAGGACGTTGAATAGACCTTGTCGGCACGCGCCTCGAACGCCTCTGCAAACATGCGGAAGGCGCGGTCGAACATCGAGCCCATCAATGCCCCGAGTATCATGCTCTTGAATTCGTAGTCGATGAAGAAATCGACGACTGAGCCCGTGCCGGCCGCCGTAAAGGTCCAGCGATTGTCCAGATATTTGAAGGGACCTTCGATATACTTGACGTCGATTGCGAGGTCTGCCGGATTGAGCAGAACCTGGGTCGTGAAAGTCTCGCGAATGGCCTTGTAGCCTACAGTCATGTCGGCAATCAGCAGTGTCTTGCCATCGCGCTCCTTGCTGGAGCGGATGGTCAGTGCCTCGCATAGCGGCAGAAATTCAGGATATTTCTCGATATCAGCAACGAGGGCGTACATTTGCTCGGCAGAATGACTGACAGGACGATGTGTCTCGAACTTTGGCATAGGCGAGAGCTAATATCGCTTCGCCGCGATGGCAAGTGAAACCGTCATGGTGCCACGCAATTTCAGTATGACGCCATGTCTTGCGCAACCGTTTGCGACAGGAAGGCCGGCGATGTCGACAATCCCCGCCCTGTCCTGCTGTATCTCACTTTGTCTCAGAAATTCGCCAGCACGAGACATCATTCTGCCGCCAGCAACTGCTTCTTCTCGCGGGCAGCCCTCAGTCGCGCAAAATCATCGCCGGCATGATGCGAAGACCGTGTCAGAGGGCTCGATGAAACCATCAGGAAGCCCTTGGTATAGGCCACGGTCTCATAGGACTTGAACTCGTCCGGCGTCACGAAACTGACCACACGATGGTGCTTGCGCGTCGGCTGCAGATACTGGCCGATCGTCAGAAAATCCACATCTGCCGTGCGCAGATCATCCATCAACTGCAAGACTTCGTGGCGTTCCTCACCCAGACCGACCATTATCCCCGATTTTGTAAACATTGTCGGGTCCAGTTCCTTCACTCTTTGCAACAAGCGGATGGAATGGAAATAGCGGGCACCTGGCCTGACTGTCAGATAATTCGATGGAACCGTCTCAAGATTGTGATTGAAGACGTCCGGTTTGGCCGCAACCACTCTGTCGAGCGCCCCCGGCTTGCGCAGGAAGTCCGGGGTCAGGATCTCGATTGTCGTCATCGGTGATGCTGCACGAATGGCAAAGATCACCTTCTCGAAATGCTCTGCACCTCCATCAGCGAGGTCATCACGGTCCACCGACGTGATCACCACGTGGGAAAGCCCCATCTGCATGACAGCCTTGGCAACATTTTCCGGCTCGTGCGGATCAAGGGCATTTGGAATACCGGTTGCCACATTGCAGAATGCACAGGCGCGGGTACAGATTTCTCCCATTATCATGAAGGTGGCGTGCTTCTTGTCCCAGCACTCGCCGATATTCGGGCAGCCCGCCTCCTCGCAGACCGTGACCAGCTTGTTCTCCTTCACGATCGATCGGGTTTCGGCATAACCCTTCGAAACAGGAGCCTTGACCCGGATCCATTCCGGCTTGCGCAGCACCTCCGTGTCAGGACGGTGCGCCTTTTCGGGATGGCGAACCCGCTTGGCGTCATCTGCCGTGGTTCTGTCAAGAATGGTAACCATAAATACCTGCCTTCGCCGCCAGGGCGGCTGCCGTCAACGACGAACGAGTTTCGCGAGAAATAGCAGAACGCACGAACCGATGAAACCTGTCACCAGGTAACCCAGCCATCCGCCTGCGACATGGATGTCGGCACTCGTGAATGCCGCATTTGCGACCACGGCACCAACAATACCGATCACGATATTCATGAATATGCCGAAGCGCATGTCCATCAACTTGCCGGCGAGCCAACCCGCCAGGCCGCCGATGACGATTGCGGCAAACCAACTCACACCATCCATTCCGCTACTCCTTTTTCGAACACCTCATATGGCCATGGCAAACGACCAGACAATGTCGGCCGTCGGCTTCAGGCGTTCAAAGCCCGTCCATAGGCATCAAGCACGCTTTCCTTCATGGTCTCAGAGATCGTCGGGTGCGGGAAAATTGTATGCATAAGCTCTTCCTCGGTCGTCTCCAGGTTCATGGCGACAACAAAGCCCTGGATCAGTTCAGTGACTTCCGCACCAACCATGTGGGCGCCAAGCAATTCACCCGTCTTCTTGTCGAAGATAGTCTTGACCAGACCCTGATCCTCACCAAGTGCGATTGCCTTGCCGTTTGCCACGAACGGAAACCGGCCAACACGGATATCGCGGCCCGCCTCCTTTGCCTTTGCCTCGGTGAGACCGACCGAAGCAACCTGAGGATTGCAGTAGGTGCAGCCGGGGATCTTCAGCTTGTCCATCGGATGGACATTGGGGAGACCTGCAATTTTTTCGACGCAGATGACGGCTTCATGCTCAGCCTTGTGGGCAAGCATCGGTGGGCCGGCAACATCACCGATCGCATAGACACCCGGCACATTCGTCTTGCCGTAACCATCGATTACGATGAAGCCACGTTCGGTCTTTACGCCAGCCTCTTCAAGCCCGATATTTTCGATATTGGCCTGCACGCCAACTGCCGAGATCATGCGGTCGGTAGTGATTTTCTGGGTCTTGCCGTCCTTCAGCTCGACCGTTGCCGTGATCGAATTGGAAGCCTTGTCGACCTTGGTGACCTTGGCCTCCAGAAGGATCTTCATCCCCTGACGTTCGAACTGTTTCCTGGCAGTCGCGGAAATTTCAGGATCTTCAACAGGCATGACCTGGCCCATCACCTCCACCACGGTCACGTCGACACCCATGGTGCGATAAAAGGATGCAAACTCGATCCCGATCGCACCCGATCCCATGACGAGAAGCGACTTTGGCATTTCCTCCGGCTTCATCGCCTCGAAATATGTCCAGATCAACTTGCCATCTGGCTCGATGCCCGGCAAGGCGCGCGGACGTGCACCGGTCGCGATGATGATGTGTTTGGCAGTATAGGTCCCTTCCGACAGCGTATTCTTTGGAACGGGACCGACAGGCTCGACCGCTTTCTTTGACGGCTTCGATACCTTGATCTCACCTGGCTTGGTCAGTTTCGCCTCGCCCCAGATGATATCCACCTTGTTCTTCTTGAAAAGGAAACCAACACCGTTGTTCATCCGATGGGCAATACCGCGCGAACGGGCCACGATCGCTTTGATGTCCGGCTTGATGGAACCCTCGAGGGTCAGGCCGTAGTCCTTGCCATTGGTTGCCGTGTGCAAGACATCCGCGGAGCGCAGGAGGGCCTTTGTCGGGATGCAGCCCCAGTTGGAGCAGATGCCAGCAAGATGTTCACGTTCGACCACAGCCACCTTCATGCCAAGCTGAGCTGCACGAATGGCCGCTATATAGCCGCCGGGACCGGAGCCGATGATGATGACGTCATAAGCGTTTGACACGGGCCTTCATCTCCTTTTCTTGGACAGGATCCGGCAGTTTTCCGGTCCACGTCCCTGCGGAATGTCGCGAGCAGTCTCATGCCGCGTCGCCATCCCAGAATTATTCTTTCAGGAACCTTCCGCCGATCGTGCATATTGTCCATATGCTGATCGCCGGAAGAACTCCTCATGATACTCTCACCCGATGGAGCCAGCGCAATCGACATCGGTGCAACTGTCGAACCCGCGCACTCAATCGGGTCGATTTCCGCCAGTTTTGATCAATCGATGGGACCTGGATAACGGCAGTCCCGTACTATCATTGATCGTGGTCACCTCCCCGTCGAAACAATCTCAGGCCCCGAGCATCATGCGAACGATCGGTTCAAGTCCCTTGCCAAGTGCACGGGTGTTGGCACGATCAAGATGCACACCGTCAATTGGCGCCGTTCGCGCCACCGACGCGGCATCATAAAAACCGCAACCAAGCTCGTCGGCAAGATCGCGATAAAGAGATGCGAGCATATGCGACTGCTCCACACCACCCGCAAATGAGGCTGCAAAGACCGGATCTGCCGTCTCGCAAAGTGGCGGCGGCGACACAATCAGAATTTCGGGAACACCATAGTCGAATGCATAGTCATGGCGCCGAATGAGGCTCACCAGCCGCAAAATGCCCTGTCTTGCTGCAATCGCCGTACCGGCAATCGCAGGCTTCATGTCATTGCTTCCAAGCATGATGACGACCAGATCAAGCGGCATGTGGGTATGAAGCACCGTCGCAATCGTTCTGGCGCCATTCCTGTCGCAGTCGGCAAGGTGATCATCGTAGCCTGTGGTCCGGCCATTGAGACCCTCGGCAATAACCATGGCGTCACGCCCCAGCGCTTCACCCAGCACGTTCGGCCAGCGATCGTGAACCGGATGCCGGCCGGGTCCGGCCGGATCGTAGCCCCAGGTCAGAGAATCACCGTAACAGAGGACGGTTTTGACCATGCCGTCCTCCAGGCTAGACAAGCATTCCCATCGGGTTTTCCACATGCCGCCTGAAGGCGGCTGCAAGCTCCGCACCGAGTGCACCGTCGATAACCCGATGATCGAAGGCAAACGTCGCAGTCATCACGCTCGCAATCTTAATCTCGCCATCCTTAACGACAGGTTTTTCAACGCCCGCGCCGATCGAAACGATCGATGCATGCGGAGGATTGATGATCGAGGTAAAGTTGGAGACCCCGAACATGCCCAAATTCGATACGGCAGTCGTCCCGCCTTGATACTCATCCGGCTTCAGTTTCTTGTCACGGGCTCTTCTTGCAAGGTCCTTCATCTCATTGGAGATTACCGAAAGTGTCTTCATCTCGGCCTTGCGGATAATCGGCGTGATCAACCCGTCGGGAATAGCTACGGCCACACCGACATCCGACTGCTTGTGCAACAGGCGCGCGGTCGAGGTCCAGGATGCGTTCGCCAATGGAACGTCACGCAGGGCCAGGGCCATCGCCTTGATGATGAAGTCGTTGACCGACAGCTTGAATGCCGGGATCTCGCCCTTGTCTGTCGTCTTCATCGGAGCAGACTTGTTGATCTCGCCACGCAGCTTGAGCAGCGCATCGATTTCGCAATCCATCGAGACAAAGTAGGATGGAACGGTCTGATGGGATTCCAAAAGACGTGAGGCAATCGTCTTGCGCATGCCGTCATGCGGCAAAAGCTCGTAGGAACCTTCCTCGAAGAGTTTGAGAACGGCCTCGTCGGCGCTCCCCTTGGCAAGTGCAGGCCCCGGAGCTGATGTCGGAGCCGCTTTTACATTCCCCGATGCGACAGCCTTTTCGATATCAGCCTTAATCACCCGGCCGTGGGGACCGGACCCGGCAACGGCCGACAGGTCAAGCCCTGCCTCCTTGGCGAGGCGGCGTGCAAGCGGCGACGCAAAGACGCGCCCCGTATCTGCCGTCTTTGATGCCTGTGACGACGGCACCGCAGGCTCTTCAGCCTTATCCGGCACAGCCGGGGCCGACAAAGGCGCAGACTTCGTTTCGGCGGGGGTGTCGGATGGAGTTTCGGATGCGGCCTTTGCCGCCTCTGGTGGCGCGTCTGCGGCTGCAGATGCAACTTCGTCCGCATCCTCACCTTCTTCGGCAAGGACGGCGATCAGCGCATTGACTTTCACCGCTTCGGTCCCGGACGGGACAATGATCTTTGCAACCGTCCCTTCATCGACGGCTTCCACTTCCATGGTCGCCTTGTCGGTCTCAATCTCGGCAATCACGTCGCCGGGTGAAACCTTGTCACCTTCCTTGACCAGCCACTTCGCCAGATTGCCCTCTTCCATCGTGGGAGAGAGGGCGGGCATTGTGATGTTGATCGGCATCCGCTCGACCCTCCCTTATCTGTAGCAGACGGTTTTCACCGCCTGGACAACTTCCCCGACGTTCGGCAGGGCAAGCTTTTCAAGGTTTGCTGCGTATGGCATCGGAACATCCTTGCCCGCAATCGTGAGGATCGGTGCATCAAGGTAATCGAAGGCCTGCTGCATGACGCGGGTCGCAATTTCGGTACCGACGGAGGACTGCGGAAAGCCTTCCTCTACGGTCACGAGCCGACCGGTCTTCTTGACGGATTCGATGACAGTCGGCAGATCCATCGGACGCAGGGTTCGCAGATCGATCAACTCGACATCGATACCCTCCTTCTCGAGCTCAGCTACCGCCTTCGTGGCATAGGTCATGCCAATACCGAACGACACGACCGTTGCATCCTTGCCCTGCTTATGAATACGGGCCTTGCCGATCGGCAGCACGAATTCGTCCAGTTTCGGCACGTCGAAAGACTGGCCGTAAAGGATCTCGTTTTCCAGAAATATAACAGGGTTCGGATCGCGAATTGCTGCCTTCAAAAGGCCCTTGGCGTCTGCTGCGGTATAGGGCATGACAACCTTCAGGCCCGGAATTTGGCTATACCAGGCGGCATAGTCGTGGCTGTGCTGGGCGCCGACCCGGGCCGCAGCACCGTTGGGACCACGAAACACCATTGGCGCACCCATTTGTCCGCCAGACATGTAAAGCGTCTTGGCGGCCGAATTGATGATCTGGTCGATTGCCTGCATCGCGAAATTGAAGGTCATGAATTCGACGATCGGCCGCAATCCGGCCATGGCAGCGCCAACGCCGACACCGGCAAAGCCGTGTTCAGTGATGGGCGTATCAACCACACGGCGTGCACCGAACTCCTGCAAGAGACCCTGCGTGACCTTGTAGGCGCCCTGATATTCGGCGACTTCCTCACCCATGACGAAGACGGTCTCGTCGCGACGCATCTCTTCGGCCATGGCATCGCGCAGCGCTTCGCGCACCGTCGTCGACACCATTTCGGTCCCCGCGGGAATATCCGGATCGGACAGGATTTCAGCTTTAGGCTTGGCCGGCACCTTTTCACTGGCCGACACCTTGTCGCTGGATGGGGTCGCTTCGTCACCAGCGTCTTCGGCTGGCGCACTACCTGCCGGTGCAGACTGTGCCTTGTCATCCGGCTTCGACGCTTCGATGGCGTCAGCGCCTTCACCTTCCTGCAACAGGACGGCAATCGGCGTGTTGACCTTGACGTTTTCCGTACCGGCTTCGATCAGCAATTTGCCGATCACGCCTTCATCGACGGCTTCAACTTCCATCGTTGCCTTGTCGGTCTCGATCTCTGCGATAACGTCACCCGAAGCGACGGCATCACCTTCCTTCTTCAACCATTTTGAAACCGTGCCCTCTTCCATTGTCGGGGAAAGGGCGGGCATGAGGATATCGATAGGCATTGGCGTCCCTCCCCGTCTCAGAGCAGAATATCAGTATAGAGCTCGGACGTATCCGGCTCCGGATCGGACTGCGCGAAATCGGCGCTGTCGGTGACGACATCGCGGACTTGCTTGTCGATCGCCTTCAGTTCGGCTTCCGTTGCCCAACCCTTGTCGATCAGGCGATTCTTCACCTGTTCGATCGGGTCGTGGTCCGAGCGCATCTTCTGCACCTCATCCTTGGTACGATACTTTGCCGGATCGGACATCGAATGGCCGCGATAACGATAGGTCAGCATCTCCAGAATGATCGGGCCCTTTCCGGCCCTGCAGTAGCCGACGGCTTCATCGGCGGCAGCCTTGACGGCACGGACATCCATGCCGTCAACCTGGTATCCGGGAATTCCGAAGGAGGCTCCCCGTTGGGAAAAGTCCGGCTGCGCCGTTGCGCGGGCAGTCGACGTCCCCATCGCATAACGATTGTTCTCGATCACGTAAACAATCGGCAGCTTCCACAGATTCGCCATGTTGAAGCTTTCATAGACCTGCCCCTGGTTGGCAGCGCCATCGCCGAAATAGGCCGTCGAGACCGAACCGTTGTCACGATACTTGTTGGCAAAGGCGAGCCCTGTACCAAGCGAGACTTGCGCACCGACGATGCCATGTCCGCCATAGAAATGCTTTTCCTTGGAGAACATGTGCATGGAGCCGCCCTTCCCCTTGGAATAGCCGCCCTGGCGTCCCGTCAATTCAGCCATCACGCCGCGGGCGTCCATGCCCGTTGCCAGCATGTGTCCATGATCGCGATACCCGGTAATGACCTGATCACCTTCCTTCAAAGCCATCTGCATGCCGACCACGACAGCTTCCTGACCGATGTAGAGGTGACAGAAGCCGCCGATGAATCCCATGCCGTATAGCTGTCCGGCCTTCTCTTCGAAGCGTCGGATCAGGAGCATGTCGCGATAAGCCTGAAGCTCAGCGTCCTTGTCGAACTCGGCGATCGTGCCGCCGGTGAAATCCTTCTTTGCAGGCTTCGCCGCGGTTTTGCGGCCGGATACAGACGCGGTCTTTCTCGGCGCCATTCATCCCTCCCTTGTATGCTGCATCTTTTGTGTCGGCGCTAACATAGGGAAGAAAGAGGACCCCAGCAATGCTATATTTGCATGGCTAACATTCCGACCAAGATTTTGATATCATTACACAAAATAAAATTAACCAGAAACAGGTTAATTCAGAAGTAGTTGTTGAATATGACGATTTCGTCGTCTCGCGAGACGTTCAACTGGTAGCGTGCGATCTCGTCGAGCATGTCCTTTTCGAGCGAACCGTCACTCAAAAGCTGCACCTGACGCTCAAGTGCCTGGCGCCTTTCAGTCAGTTTTGCGAGTTCGGCAACCCGATCAAGGCGTTGCCGCTCGAACTTTTCCGTCGCAATGAGACCAAGCTCACCGTTGACGGAATGATATCCGAAATAGGAAAGGAATGCGACAGCAATCACTGGAAGGACGAAACGACCGAGTTTTCTCTCTTTATGATGTTTTGTCCACATGCTTGGCGATACCTTCGAAACGCATTACGATGCGTAAAAATCGCAAAACTTGCTTAAGCAAACGTTGATTCACGCGCCCGCCAGCCGTGTTCAACGCAAAAACAGTTTTGATGGCGGCCATGGTTTGAAGACGTTTCAATCTGCGGTAGCAGGGCGAGTGTCGACACGACGTTGAAGCTGCATCACGTAGAAAGCCTTCTTCCCTAAGAAGAAGGCTTTCACAGGTTCTTTGCCGGAAGAGTATCAGGCCTTGAGCACCGAGCGGCCGGCATACTCTGCCTGTGGCCCCAGCATCTCCTCGATACGAATGAGCTGGTTATATTTGGCAAGACGATCTGAACGTGACAGTGAGCCAGTCTTGATCTGCCCACAATTGGTGGCAACAGCCAGATCGGCGATGGTCGAATCTTCCGTTTCCCCGGAGCGATGCGACATGACGGCCGTATAGCGTGCCTTGTGGGCGGTCTCGACGGCGTCGAGCGTTTCCGACAATGTCCCGATCTGGTTGACTTTGACGAGAATGGAGTTTGCAACACCCATCTTGATACCGTCGCGCAACCGCGCCGAATTGGTCACGAACAGATCGTCGCCGACAAGCTGGCATTTCGAGCCGACGAGATCGGTAAGCGCCTTCCAGCCATCCCAGTCATCCTCGGCCATGCCGTCTTCGATCGAGATGATCGGATATTTGCCGACGAGTTCGGCAAGGTATTCGGCCATGGCTCCGGATTCCAGCGTCCGCCCTTCGCCTTCCATCTCGTAACTGCCATTCTTGAAGAATTCTGTCGAGGCACAATCCAGCGCCAGGCAGATGTCGTCGCCAGGCTTATAACCCGCCTTTTCGACCGACTTCATGATGAAGTCGAGCGCTTCGGGAGCACTCTTCAGCCCCGGCGCAAATCCACCTTCGTCACCGACATTCGTATTGTGACCCTGCGCAGCCAGTTCCTTCCTGAGAACGTGGAAAACCTCCGAGCCCATCCGGACGGCATCACGGATATCGGCGGCACCAACCGGCATGATCATGAATTCCTGGAAGTCGATCGGATTGTCGGCATGGGCGCCGCCATTGATGATGTTCATCATGGGAACGGGCAAAATATGGGCATTGGGGCCGCCCACATAACGGTAGAGCGGCAGGCCGGTCGCTTCGGCAGCAGCCTTGGCAACGGCAAGCGAGACACCGAGAATGGCATTAGCACCGAGACGCGACTTGTTCGGCGTGCCATCAAGCGCGATCAGCGTCTTGTCAATGTGGATCTGGCTCTCGACGTCAAAACCGCCAATCGCATCGAATATTTCCGTATTGACGAATTCGACGGCCTTCTCAACGCCCTTGCCAAGATAGCGCTTGCCGCCATCGCGCAGTTCGACGGCCTCATGAGCGCCGGTGGATGCGCCCGAAGGGACAGCTGCGCGGCCCATGCTGCCATCCTCAAGATACACATCGACTTCGACGGTCGGGTTTCCGCGGCTGTCGAGAATTTCGCGGGCAACGATATCGGTAATGGCGGTCATGATCTCTCCTGAGGTAGATTTAAGGCCCTTCGGTCATCGGTCATGTCTTACGCGATGACACACAAATTTCAAACTTGTCGCGAACCACAGTTGCTTTGCGCGGATTTTGCAACCCTGTCGAATGCCACCAGGGTTTCGAGAAGTCGCGGCATATCCTTCAGATGAACCATATTGGGACCATCCGAAGGTGCGTTGTCCGGATCTTCGTGGGTTTCGATGAAAAGCCCGGCAACACCTACGGCAACGGCGGCGCGTGCCAAGGTTTCCACGAATTCACGCTGTCCCCCGCTGGAACCGCCCTGTCCGCCCGGCTGCTGCACCGAATGCGTCGCATCGAAGACGACGGGTGCCCCAAGGGCCGCCATGATCGGCAACGAACGCATGTCCGATACAAGCGTATTGTAGCCGAAGGATGCGCCGCGCTCGCACAGCAGCACATTCGGATTGCCGCTCCCGGTAAATTTTTCCAGCACATTCTTCATGTCCCACGGCGCCAGGAACTGACCTTTCTTGACATTCACGGTACGGCCCGTTTTTGCCGCCGCTACGAGAAGGTCCGTCTGGCGGCTGAGGAAGGCCGGTATCTGCAGTATGTCTACCGTCGGCGCGACCAGCGCGCACTGTTCCTGCGTGTGGACGTCGGTGAGGACGGGCAGGCCGAGTGTCTCCTTGATCTCGGCAAAGATGTCCATCGCCTTGTCCAGGCCAATGCCGCGCTTGCCGGAAAGCGACGTGCGGTTCGCCTTGTCGAATGATGATTTGTAGACAAGACCAACGCCAAGCCTTGTGCAGAGTTCCTTGAGCGATCCTGCGATCGCGAAGGCGTGATCACGGCTCTCCATCTGGCAGGGTCCGGCAATCAGGGTGAAGCGTTCAGTTTGCGAAAACAGTACCTGCCCCTCTCCGTCGCCGACACGAACCTCGGTATTGGGGGGCAGGCTCATCTCGTCACTCCTCGAAGGCAAACACAACATCCTGGCCGCTCGCGCGCTCCACGCTCAAACGGTTTCCTTTCCAGCTGAACGGCACGTCATTAGCAGCAAGAGTTGCCTCTGTCACGGCGAGATCTTCCACCGCAAAGACGATCGCGTGGCCGCAAGACCCGTGACCTTCCCCCTCCTTCTTCCGATGCGACGACGGCGTGACAATGTCCTTTTCGAGGATACGAACGACGCAGTTGCCGGCATTAAGCAGGCTCCCGTCACTCCCCCTCACCGTCTCGGTCTCCAGAGCAGCCTCCAGCAGGAGGCGCTGCGTCGATATTGCCCCCGACTGGCAAAGCAGCACTTCCTTCAATCCCACGACCCCGTTTGCATGAGAGGCAAGCCCTGCAAGATCATGCGGCAGGGACGCAATCCTCTGGCAAGCGAACGCGAAGAATTCGGGAAAACGGTCATCTACCGCAAATGCAAGGCGAAAACTGGCGATCTTCTCACCGCCGTCTGGCAGGCGAACACAGCGTGAGAAGTCGACAATATCACCGCCACCAAGACCTGTTTTGCGAAAGCGTCGATCATCGGCCTCGGCATCATCCGATGCAATTACGATCGCCGAAAGCCCACAGTCGGGGTAAGCCTGAAGCGCCGATCGATGGCGGACGGTAAAGGCATTTCCGGCATCAATCGAACGTTCAAAAACAGCCTTGTCCCCAATGGCAAGCGGCTCCAGATAGACGCCGTCCTTCAGAAATATACAGGCATTTTGCGTACCGAAGGGATGATGGCCATCAGCTGCGACAGTAAATCCGAGCCGGGACAGTCTCACCCTTGCCTCGACGAGAAGGGGCACCGGCAGCACAAGGTGATCAATGATACGCGCGTCCATCGCTTCTAGCATGCACGCCCGGGTCCGTGTCACGCCCGAGACAACGCATGTCCTCCTGGTTTCAGGCTGGTTTTATTAAGGACGTCCAGAGTTCGGTTTCCCTGCCCTTGCATTCCTTACGATGCCAGACTGGCACAAACGCCCGCAATTCGCCATGGCACACATCCTGGCGAAATTTCAATCCTGAAAGTGTGGCACAAGGTCCAGGTAACCACGATGAAACGTCAGTGTCACGATCGTTTCTGCCCTTGCAGAACACAAGAGGAACATATACAGTTCGTTCTGGATTTGTTTCACATACAGGGGATGACAATGCTCACGCGCAAACAGCAGGAATTGCTACTCTTCATTCATGAGCGGATGAAGGGGTCGGGCGTACCTCCTTCCTTTGATGAAATGAAAGACGCCCTTGAACTGGCCTCCAAATCCGGGATCCACCGCCTGATCACTGCACTTGAGGAACGCGGCTTCATCCGCCGCTTGCCGAACAGGGCCCGTGCACTCGAAGTCATCAAGTTGCCGGAAGGCTATGCAGCCAGCGCGCAGCCACAGCGCGGCTTTTCTCCAAGCGTCATCGAGGGTAGCCTCGGCAAGACGACACCGACCCCGGCAAGTTCCGCCAGGGACCTGCAAAGCGAGGCCGCCAATTCAACCTCAGTGCCGGTCATGGGACGAATCGCGGCAGGCGTGCCAATCTCAGCAATCCAGAACAATACCCATGACATCTCCGTTCCCATGGAAATGCTCGGCCCAGGTGAGCATTACGCTCTCGAGGTCAAGGGCGATTCAATGATCGAGGCCGGGATCCTGGATGGCGATACCGTCATCATTCGCAACGGCAGCACTGCGACCGCCGGCGACATCATCGTGGCCCTGGTCGATGAGGAGGAGGCGACACTCAAGCGTTTCCGGCGGCGTGGCGCCTCGATTGCACTTGAGGCTGCCAACCCGGCCTATGAAACCCGGATCCTGCCGGCCGATCGCGTCAAGGTTCAGGGCAAGCTGATCGGGCTCATTCGCCGTTATCACTGAGCCGCACAGGCGCCAGACAGTTCACAGCACAACTGACCTTCCAGCATTGTCGTCACGCGCACGTCAATGGGCATGCAATTGTACGTCCTATTGGCGCGTCGCCGATAAAGATGGGGTATAAGGGACTGTTGATGAGCCTTTCGTGACCCTGTGAAGGCTTCTGTTGGTTTAATGGCTGCACGCATATGGAGCTCACGAACGTGGCCCTTTTCTGGAAGGATGTCATCGGATCGCGCATGCCTGGCGGACAGGAAAGTTATCAAAATCGGCTATCCTGATTGCGGTATATGTCGAGAAAGCTCGATTTTACGGTCGATCTTTGAGCCAAAGCAAATACGGATACGAGAAGTGATTTCGGCAGTGCACAATTAGACAAGAGCAGCGCTTGGCAGCGGCCTTCGGATCATATAGCAACACATTACTCTTAGTTCTTGTGGCGTTTTGACACGTCACACCGCCAACAGGTTGGAGGAATAGTATGACCGAAAAGAGCGCAAATCTGGTGTTGGGCAATGACAGCGTCGAACTGGCGGTGAAGTCGGGCACGATCGGCCCGGACGTGATCGACATCGGAGCACTTTACAAGCAAACCGGCGCCTTTACCTACGACCCGGGTTTCACCTCAACAGCATCATGCGAATCGAAGATCACCTATATCGACGGTGAAGAAGGCGTTCTGCTGCACCGGGGTTATCCGATCGAACAACTGGCCGAACACGGCGATTTCCTCGAAACCTGTTATCTCCTTCTTTACGGAGAACTGCCAAATGCAGCACAGAAAAAGGACTTCGACTATCGCGTCACGCATCACACGATGGTGCATGAACAAATGTCACGCTTCTTTACGGGCTTTCGGCGCGACGCCCATCCAATGGCCGTCATGTGCGGTTGCGTAGGTGCCCTGTCGTCCTTTTATCACGACTCTACGGACATCACCGATCCACATCAGCGGATGGTTGCCTCGCTGCGCATGATCGCCAAGATGCCCACAATTGCTGCCATGGCGTACAAGTACCATATCGGGCAACCCTTCGTTTACCCGCAAAATGATCTCGATTATGCGGCAAACTTCCTGCGCATGTGCTTTGCAGTACCCTGCGACGAGTACACCGTAAATCCTGTACTTGCCCGCGCGATGGACCGGATCTTCATCCTGCATGCCGATCACGAGCAGAATGCGTCCACCTCGACAGTCCGCCTTGCCGGATCATCAGGGGCAAATCCCTTTGCATGCATTGCAGCCGGGATCGCCTGCCTCTGGGGCCCGGCTCACGGCGGCGCCAATGAAGCCGCTCTCAACATGTTGGGTGAGATCGGAAGCGTCGATCGGATCCCGGAATTTATCGCCCGTGCCAAGGACAAGAACGATCCCTTCCGACTGATGGGATTTGGACACCGCGTCTACAAGAATTACGATCCGCGCGCAAAGATCATGCAGAAGACGACACATGAAGTCCTGGCAGAACTCGGGCACAAGGACGATCCGCTCCTGCAGGTGGCGATGGAACTCGAACGGATCGCTCTGACCGACGAATATTTCGTCGAAAAGAAGCTTTACCCGAACATCGATTTCTATTCGGGGATCACGTTGAAGGCGATGGGCTTCCCGACAACCATGTTCACGGTTTTGTTCGCGCTCGCTCGTACCGTTGGCTGGATTGCCCAGTGGGCCGAGATGATCGAGGATCCACAACAGCGTATCGGACGACCGCGTCAACTTTATACAGGCGCTCCGAAGCGCGACTACCAGCCGATTTCAAAGCGGTGAATTCATGCCATCTGCAAGAAAAAGCCCGGTTCAACCGGGCTTTTTCTTGTTCAAAACCTCAAGGACGATGGCGGCGGCCGCCTCACCCGGCGGCACAGATGTCTGCAGCCGTTTCCAAGTCAGGTCGAAGCCTTCCATCATGGCCTGGTGCTGGAGGCCCTGACAAGACAGACGCTCCATCCATCTTGAGAGACTTCCCGGCCTGACCATCTCATTGATGTATTCTGGGACCACGACATAGTCGGCAATCAGATTGGGAAGTGCCGCCGACCACGTCTTAATGCGCTTCGACAAAAGCGTAACCAGCCAATCCGCCTTGTAACTGGAGACGACTGGCACGCCCGCGAGCGCTAGCTCCAGTATGACCGTTCCCGATGCAGCGAGCGCCACGTCTGCGTCTGCGAAAGCCGCCCACTTGTCTTCAACCGACACGGTCACTTCCGCTCTGATTGGTAGATCATCGGCGATCTTGCGCACGAGCGCCTCCTGCCTCGCGACGGTCGGCAACACAAATCGCGTCGGTCCGTTGCGTTTTACAAACTCCTCGGCCGCAAGTCCGAAAATCGGCAGGAGCGCGCGGATTTCAGCAGAACGGGAGCCTGGCAGAAGCAAGATGGTGCGGGCTTCGTCCTTCACCTTAAAGGCTTTCTTCTGACGAACGGAACGCACCTTGAGCAGCTCCGGATCAGTTATCAGTCTGTGGCCTACGAAGGTCGTCGTCGGTCCCCGAAGATCCCGCATGACCTTCGGTTCAAACGGCAAGACGGCAAGAACGTGATCGACATAGGGAACCATTGCCCGGGCTCGATACGCCTTCCACGCCCATACACTTGGGCAGACATAGTCAACAATGGGCAGATCAGGCAGGGCAGCTCTGACCCGTTTTGCAACGCGATGGGTAAAATCGGGACTGTCAACGATTACCAATACGTCCGGTCGCGCCTGGACGATTGCATCTGCTGTCTGACGAATACGCCGCAACAATTGCGGCAAGCGAGAAATAACCTGGGTAAAACCCATGATCGAGAGTTCGGAAAAATCGAAAAGTGACTTCAAACCCTGTGCTTGCAGAGCGTCACCGCCAATTCCTACGAGCTCGACAGACACATCATGCCTGGATCGCAATGCTGAGACGAGATCGGCACCGAGCAGGTCGCCGGAAACCTCCCCTGCAACGACTGCAAGCTTCAGCGGCTCCATCGCCATCACAGCCCTCCCTGCGGCAGTCCGGGGTCAATTCCACAGACAAACAGGCCGACCCTTTCGGCAGCTGCAATGATTTCCTGTTCGTCAAGGACAAGTGAACGCCCAGCTTCTACAGCAATACCTGCAAGGCCCGCATCATGCGCATTTGTTACTGTTGACGGACCAATGGCTGGAAGGTCGGCACGCATGTCCTGCTGTGGCTTGCACAGTTTCACGAGAACACCTTTGCGGCGTGTGGAAATACGACCTTCCTTTCGCAACACCATGACGCGCTCGAGCATCTCGTCGGTGCCTTCGACACCTTCCAGTGCCACAATCCTGCCACCAATGCTGACTGCCCCCTGCCCGACATCAAGCACACCCAATGCCAGGGCTGCCCGGATACCTTCGTGGATATCGCGAACATCTTCCGCCGAGGGACTGCTGGTGGTCAGAACGCCCGGCCTTGCCAATAGACCAGGCGCAATCTCGTGGGCGCCTATCACGCGACAGCCAATGCCCTCGAAGAGCTTTATGACCATTTGAAGGACGGTGTCGTCACCACCAGACAACAGCGTACGCAAGGCTGCCGGCAAACGAAGTATCGTGCGCAGTGTCGGACGGATATCGTGCAATTCCGGACGACGGCGCACTGCTCCCGACATGACGACCCTGTCGACACCCTTCAGGCGAATAAAGCGTTCGATGGCGGCAAGATTTCCAACCCCCGTCGTCAACGTCTCGTAGCCATCAAAGTTCTGGTCTGCCTCATCGGCAAGGGTCACGATAACCGGGTCTTCACCCGCTGCGCGAGCAGCTTCGGCAAGGTGAAGCGGCAATTGCCCCCAGCCGGCGACTATCGCCAGGCGCCCCTTCTTCACGGGCGGCCGCGACGCGGTTTCCATCCCTCAGGCTTTGCCGCGGAACGGGGATGAAATCGCACGATCGCTGTCTTCAGCGATGAAATCGAGAATCTCGATCACCTGCTCGCAATCAGCATAGTCGGCGCGAATTGCCGCCGCATTGCTTCTGATATTGCCCCCACCTTCGAAGATCTGCTTGAAGGCACGTCGGACCCTGTGGATCGTTGCACGCTCGATACCGGCACGTGTCATCCCCACGATATTGAGACCGGCCAGAATTCCAGGATTGCCATTCAGCATGCCATAGGGAATGACGTCATAGGCCACTCCGGACAGGCCACCAATAAATGCATTGCGTCCGATACGGCCGAACTGATGAACGGCAGAGCCACCACCCAGGATCGCATTATCTCCGACTTTGACATGCCCGGCGAGCATGACGTTGTTCGACATCACAATCCCGTCACCAAGCAGGCAATCATGTGCAACATGCGAATTGGCCAAAAACAGGCAATTGCTGCCGATGACTGTCTTGCCGCCACCACCAACCGTGCCCATGTTGATGGTCACGCCTTCACGCATCGTGCAATTGTCACCGATGGTCAGCGTGGAACTTGCCCCTGCTTCATGCAGGCTTTGCGATACTCCGCCAATGACAGCCATGGGAAAGATACGGCAACTGCGGCCGATCTCCGTCTTTCCCGTAACCACGGCATGTGAGACAAGTTGTGTACCGTCTCTCAGGACGACGTCACATCCGACGGTGCAGAAGGGACCAACCGAGACACCCTCGCCGATCGTTGCACCATCTTCCACGATCGCCATCGGGTGGATCTTCGCGCTGTCGGCAATCTTGCTCATTCACCATCCTTGCGGCGGATCATTGCGCCGATATCTGCTTCTGCAACAAGTGCCCCATCCACCTTCGCATCGCAATGGAACTTCCAGATATTACCACGCTGTTTGTGCTTGGTAACATGAAACTCAACACGATCGCCGGGTACGACCGGCTTTCTGAAGCGCGCATTGTCAATCGTCATGAAGTAGACGAGATCGCCACCTTGCCCTTGCTTGCGAGCGCAGATCGCACCAGCAGTCTGCGCCATCCCCTCGATCAGCAACACGCCTGGCATGATTGGCTGTTCAGGAAAATGGCCCGTGAAATGCGGCTCGTTCGCCGTCACATTCTTGATACCGATAGCCGCATCATCGCCGTTGATCTCGATAATGCGGTCTACAAGAAGAAACGGATACCGATGCGGCAAAAGTTTCATGATCTCCAGAATATCAGCGGTCCCGAGCGTAGCGCCGGCCTCTTCACTCATTCCTGTCTCCTCTACGCTTGGCGCGCTCATCCGACCGTGTCATCGCCTCGGCGACATCGCGCAGAAAGTCCTTGAGCGGCCTTGCGGGTATCCCGCCGAAGCGGGCACCTGCCGGCACGTCGCCAACGACACCGCTCATGGCTGCAATCTGCACACCGTCACCAATCTTGATATGACCATTGATACCACTTGCGCCGCCGATCATCACTCCATTGCCGATGGTCGTCGATCCGGCGATCCCAACACCGCTGACAATGCCGCAATGACGGCCGATACGAACATTGTGACCAACCTGGACCTGGTTGTCGATCTTCGTACCCTCGCCGATGACCGTATCATCCATCGTACCACGATCAATTGTGGTATTGGCTCCGATCTCGACATTATCCTGGATGATGACACGGCCAATCTGGACAATTTTCAACATGCCCGCAGGGCCTGGCGCGTAGCCGAAGCCATCCTGGCCAATACGCACACCATTATGAATGATGACATCGTTACCAATCAAGGCTGCAATCACCGTTGCACCCGCGGCGATCGAGCAATTGCGGCCGACCTGGACGTCCGCACCGATGACAGCGCCCGCGCCTATGCGGGTTCCGGCCCCGATCGTGGCGCGCGCCCCGACAACCGCCATCGGCTCGATCTCGACACCCGATTCAAGCACAGCCGTATCATCCACAAAGGCAGCCGGATGGACCCCGGATCCCGGCGACACCACAGCGGATGGCCGCAACGCAGCGGGATGTAACAGCGCCCCTGCCCTGGCAAAGGCCGTATGCGGCGTCGGCGTCAAAAGTACCGGTATATGGTCCGGAATAATCGATCTTATCGCCTCATCACAGAGAATTGCAGACGCATTGCATGTCGTCAGTTCCTCGCGTCCCTTGCGTGAAAGCAGATAACAGACGTCTCCCTCGCGTGCCCGTGCGACAGGCGCAACGGAAAAGATGCGTTTTTCGGAAACGGTATCGTCAAGCAACTCTACCCCAAGACGGGTCGCCAGCTCACGCAGGCTTATCCCGTCATGGGGTGGAAAAAAGGCGTTTAGTTCCATCAGGTTAAACTGCTCCAGAACAGATATCGACCGCAGTTTCGATCAGTCCGTGATCAGAACTGGTTCGCCATGCTGAACCGGAATTCCTGTGTTTCGTCAAAATCTTCCTTGACGATCGGAACTGCATAGTCGAAGCGGATCGATCCGAACGGCGACGCCCACTGGATGCCGGCGCCGACGGATGCACGCCATGACATGCTTGTCCCCACCGCGCCAGCGCTATTGCCGACATCATTGCCGTAAAGCGTACCGGCGTCAGCAAAGAAGGCTGCACGCAGGCCAAAGTCTTCCGGGAAGGCCGGCATCGGCATGGTTACTTCGGCGGAGGCCGTGAAATAGGTCGTTCCACCAAGCGCATCGCCATTGGGCATGCGCGGACCGATACCATTGCTCTCAAAACCGCGGACCTGACGCCCACCGATTGTGAACTGGTCGAAGACATAGAGCGAATCGCCCGTCTTGGCGACATGACCGGCACCGACTGCAACTGACCCGATGATGTCGGCTTCATCCGAAAGGAGGTGGAAGTAACGGGCACGTCCATAGATCTTGTAATACTCGGAATCACCACCCAGACCGGCATATTCATGCGTGATCGACGCATAGATGCCCTCGCGCGCCAGCGTGTTGCTGTCGAGCGTGTTGTATGTGAGCGTCTGTGAGATCAAAGACTGCTGGAACGGGCTGTTCTCTACAAGATCCAGATAAGGCCTGGAGAGTTCCCTCATCCAGTCCCCCTCGCCGTCGTAGTCGATTTCCTTGTAGGTGTAGCGGAATGTCGTCGCCAGATCCTCGGTGATCGGCGCTGTCACACGCAGTGTCACGCCCTGCTCGGAATAGTCATAATAGCTTTCCGACGAGGATTCATTCTTGAAGATGTCGAAACCGGCAGCCAGACGATAGCCAAGGAAATAGGGCTCGGTGAACGACAGGCTGAAATTGCGGGCATCATCAAGACCACCACCAACGGCAACACGAATGAACTGTCCGCGACCGAGGAAGTTCTTCTCCTCGATGGAGGCTTCGACGATGAAGCCGTCACCACCAGCCGAATAACCGGCACCGATCCCGAACGAGCCTGTTGGCTGATCCTCGACATCGACGATCACGACGACGCGGTCGGAAGCAGAACCCTGCGACGTCGAGATATTCACGGTCGTAAAGTAACCGAGGGCCTCAAGACGACGCTTGGCACGCGAAATCATCTGCTGATTGAAGGCATCACCTTCACTGAAGTCGAATTCACGACGGATGACAAAGTCCCGTGTGCGGGTATTGCCGCGGATCTCGATCCGCTCGATATAGGCGCGCTCGCCCTGGTCAACCAGGTAGGAAACACCGACCGTCTGGTTCGCAAAATTGCGATCGCCACGCGGTGTCACCCGTGCGAACGGATAGCCTTCCGACGCCACACGCTGAGAGATGGCCTCCATCGACTTCTGGATGTCTTCCGCATCATAGGGATCACCGGTCCTCGTGCGCACCAGGCGCTGAAGGTCTTCCGAGCCCACACCCTCGACAGTGGATTCCACGATAATGTCACCAAAACGGTAGCGTGCACCCTCATCGACAGTGAATGTGATGTTGTACTGATTGGATGCTTCATCGAGAACCGCATCCGATGAAATGATGCGGAAATCCGGATAGCCATGATTGTAATAGAACTTGCGCAGCGCATCTTCATCGGCACGCAACTTGTCAGGGCTGTAGACATCCTTGCGCGTCAGGAATGAAAGCGGGCCGGATTCCTTGGTCAGGATCACCGACTGCAGACGACCGTCGCCATAGGCCTGGTTACCCACAAAATTGATATTGGCGATCTTCGTGCGGTCGCCTTCATTGATCACGAAGGCGAGATTGACACGGCCCTCGCCCACAGATGCGGTCTGCGTCGTGACCTCGATGTCGCTTCGGCCGATCGCAGCATAGGCTTCACGGATGCGTTCGATATCGGCATTGATCAGGTCCTGGCTAAAGGGCCCGAGCGGCTGGGTCTGGACGACAGCGGCAAGCTTGTCATCCTTGACCTTGCGGTTACCGTTGAACACGACCTGATTGACCAGCTGGTTTTCGCTGACCGTGACGACAAGCGTGCTACCGGAAACCGCAATACGGACGTCGGAGAAATAACCTGTGGAATAGAGCCGCTTGACCGATTCATCAATGTCAGCATTCGTGAAACTGACGCCCGGCTGGATCGTCAGATTTGAGCGGACGGCCTCTTGCCCGGCGCGTTCGGCACCGCGGACCTGGACATTGCGGATAACGGCAGCTTCCGCGACAGAAGCCGAGGCAAGTACCGATACGCCCGCACCTGATGCAACAACACTAGCAGACAGCGCAAACGCCGACACTGCGTTCAAAAATCTTGAACCAGCCTTCATTTCAAATATTACCTTTGCTCCGTTGTCCCTCGACGGGCAAACCCCGACTCCGGTCACACGTGTGTCGTTTTACCTTCTTTTGTTCTACAAGCAAGGCATCACGTTAAATTCTGTTTACTTCCGCGCAAGGCGTGACCCATAGGCCACGCAGAACTCAAATTACGGTAAACAAATAGTTTTAGTTAAATTCAACCGATCCAGCGGCCAAATGTGTCATTCCAGGTGGCAAAGACCATCAGTGTCAGGATCAACGCCAGACCGAAACGAAAGACCACATCCTGCACCCTTGGACTGAGCGGGCGTCCCCTGACCGCCTCTAGCGCATACATTAAGAGATGTCCGCCATCGAGGACCGGGATCGGAAAGAGGTTCATCAATCCAAGAGAGACCGAAATGACTGCAGCAAAGTTCAAGACGGCGGCCAGTCCGAGGCTTGCCATCTGCCCGGTCGTTTCGGCAATCCGGATAGGTCCGCCTATCTGGTCGGCACTCATGCGGCCGGCAAAGATATTGCCCAGATAGGCAAAGGTTCCACTGATGATGTGGCCGGTTTCGCGCACCCCTTCGGCAACGGCTTCCAGTGGAGAATAGGTCTGCAGGCGAAAATTGCCCTGTTCGGCATTGGTGACGATGCCGATCTGGCCAAGCTCGACCTTGTTGCCGAACTGGTCTGTGATTTCTGTTCGCTTCGGCGTAACCGGAAATTCGATCTCCTGGCCGTCACGTTCAACGGTAATGAGGATTTTCGTCTCGGGGCGAACCGCGACATATCGACGAACATCATCAAATGTCCGTATCCGTTCGCCATCGAGGGCCACCAGCAGATCGCCTGGCGCAATGCCGGCAACCTCCGCGGCACTTTCAGCCCGCACCTCTGCGACAACAGGGTCTGACACCATCTTGCCATAGGTGATGAACAGGGCTGCAAAAATCGCGATTGCCAGGATGAAATTCGCAATCGGGCCAGCTGCGACGGTCGCCGCCCGCTTCCACAGTTTTGCACCAGCAAGTGTCTGTGCCCGCTCCGCCTCGCTCAATCCCTGGAGGCCGGTCGTATCCGGCATGCTGGCGACATCTTCGTCACCAAAGAACTTGACGTAGCCGCCAAGCGGGATTGCACAAAGCTTCCAGCGCGTCCCGTGGCCATCGGTAAATCCGAGCAGTTCGGGCCCGAATCCGACAGAAAAGGCCGTTACACGGATCCCGCACCAGCGCCCGACAAGATAGTGCCCAAGCTCATGGATGAACACGAGCACCGACAAGACGACGATGAAAGGGATAATATAGTCCGTTAGAAGTCCGATGATCGCCATCAACCAATCCGTTCAGTTCACCGGTCGCAATCGGCAAGTTCACATGCCAAAGATAAATTCCGCGACCGTGATGCCAGCATGGCCCTTCAAGGGGCCATAGACAAGCGTCATTAGAAATACTGCGAAGCAGGCAAAAACGAGACCGTCGACACGGTCCATTACACCGCCATGACCCGGAATGAGCTGACTTGAATCCTTCACGCCGAAGCGACGCTTGATGAAGGATTCAAACAGGTCTCCAATCTGGCTCGCCACAGACAGAACCAGTGCCAGTACAATGATCCATGCCGAGACGCGTCCGAAGATTGCCAGCGTGACTAGCGAACCGGCGACGATTGCTGCAAGCGTTCCGCCAACTGCCCCCGACCATGTCTTTCCGGGGGAAATCCGTGGCGCAAGTTTCGGGCCTTTCAGAGCGCGCCCGACAAAATAGGCCAGAATATCTGTTGCCCAGACGATGGCAAAGATCAGGAGGATGGCGGCAAGCCCCAACGCACCTGTGTCCCTGATGGCTGCAAGCGATACTCCGCTCAGACCGGCATATACCAATCCACCCGGCAACCACCACGTACCTCCGCCGACAATAACGAGGAGTGCAATCGTGATTGTCAGGCCACAAAGAAGCGGTACGCTCAAATCGGGATTGCCGAACGCAATATTTGCCGACAGCAAGATGAGCCCCACCCAGCCAATCAGGTTCCCGGTGAAGTTACGCTCCATCAATCGCGTTATTGTCGACCATTCGAAATAAACGAGCAATGCGATGGCGGCAGCCAGCAGGCGAAATCCCAGTCCGCCGACCCAGGTCGCCGCCAGAACCAGTACCGCCAGAACCAGGCCTGACATGATGCGGAGCTTGAGTTCGGAACCCATCAGCCGACAACCGCCGTTGTCGTGTCGGAGACCCTGCCAAAGCGACGATCACGCGCTGCATAGATCTGCAGTGCTTCTTCAAACTGCTTCCGGTCGAAATCGGGCCAGTAGCCCGGCAGAAAAACAAGTTCCGCATAGGCAGCCTGCCATAGAAGAAAGTTCGACAACCGTTCCTCGCCACTTGTGCGAATGATCAGGTCGGGATCCGGGATACCGACAGTATCAAGTCGATCGGCAATCGAACCGGCATTGATATCGTCGGGCCTGATGAGACCGGCCTCCACATCTTTTGCCAACTTGACAGTTGCACGCACGATTTCGTCGCGGGCACCATAGTTGAAGGCAATGACGAGTGTCATTGCGGTGTTTTCCCTGGTTGTTTCTTCAGCCTCCAGAAGCAGCGGCAGGATGTCGCTGCGCAGGTTTTCCCGCTCACCGATTATCCGGATACGGATATTTTCACGATGAAGATCGGCAAGGTCGCGGCGAATAAACCGGCGCAACAGTCCAAGGAGGTCTTCTATTTCTGATTCAGGCCGTGACCAGTTCTCCGACGAGAAGGCAAACAGGGTGAGATATCTGACGCCGGATTCGCCCGCAGCCTTGACGGCGGCGCGAACCGCTTCAACACCCTTGTTGTGACCAATCGTGCGTGCCAGGCCACGTTTTTTTGCCCAGCGCCCATTCCCATCCATGATGATGGCCACATGTTGCGGGATAACTGGGAGGTCGAGGTTCGCCATGATTTTTCCGGTTGTCGTCGCGATCGCGGGAAAGGCTGAAACGGGACCGCTCGGCACTAGACCTGCATGATTTCCTTTTCCTTGTCAGCAAGCAAGCGATCGATCTCGGAAATTGTATCATCAGTCATCTTCTGGACCCTGTCGGAGAGTGAGCGGCTTTCGTCCTGACCGATATCACCATCCTTCTCGGCTTTTTTTAGGTTGTCCATGCCGTCGCGACGAACATGACGAATCGCAACCTTTGCCTTTTCGGCATAGTCGTGGGCCACCTTCACGAGGGACTTGCGCCGTTCCTCGTTGAGTTCTGGAAGCGGTATGCGCAGGTTTTGACCATCGACGATCGGATTGAGGCCGAGGTTGGATTCGCGTATTGCACGATC
Source organism: Pseudomonadota bacterium (assembly GCA_023390055.1). Classification (GTDB taxonomy): domain Bacteria; phylum Pseudomonadota; class Alphaproteobacteria; order Rhizobiales; family Rhizobiaceae; genus Neorhizobium. Next base: position 70,298 of record JAEWDP010000166.1, read on the forward strand.
AACCGTCCCGACCATGGACTTGTCCCATACTGAAACGCCCAGCATGCGGGCTTCGGGCACGGTAATATTGGCAACCTGGTTCAGCGGCACCCGCGAACCATAGGCCTCAACCATGACCGGATCGAGAATATTGGCCGAGGCACGGCCGGTGCGCAGCGACGCCAAATCACTTTTGAACGCCCCAATGGCGCCATCCATCCGGCGCTTGATATCGTCAAGGTCAATCGTTCCAGTCATCCGTCTACTCCCCTATCATTCAAGGTTGTCGAAACCGTCAGTGGTCGGCAACGATGGTCTTGCGACCGCCACCGGTCAATATCTGTGCAAAGCCGCCTTTTTCATGAATGGAAAATACGATGATCGGAATCGCATTTTCACGTGCAAGCGCTACCGCCGCGACGTCCATGACAGCAAGTCCTTTGTCAAGAACTTCTCCGTGGGTCAGCGTTTCAAAACGTGTAGCATTCGGGTCCTTTTTCGGGTCGGCCGAATAGATGCCGTCAACCTGGGTCCCCTTGAAGATTGCCTCGGCGCCAATTTCAGCAGCTCGCAGCGCAGCTGCCGAATCGGTCGTGAAGAACGGGTTGCCGGTACCGCCGGCAAAGATCACCACCCTGCCCTGTTCCAGATGATGCAGGGTACGAAGCTGGGTAAAGCTTTCGCATATTTCCGGCATGGCAATCGCCGAAAGCACAACGGTATCGATGTTCAGCTTGCGCAGCGAGGTCGCAAGCGCCAATGCGTTGATCACGGTCGCCAGCATGCCCATGTGGTCGCCGGTCACCCGATCCCCACCCTTCGACGCGACTGCAACACCGCGAAAGATATTTCCGCCTCCGACGACGACGCCGACCTCGACGCCCATAACCCGGGCTTCAGCGATATCGGACGCGATACGATCGGCAACGGCGACATCGATGCCGAACCCCTGGCTACCCATCAGGGCTTCACCGGAGGCCTTAAGAAGAACGCGTTTGTAGGTGGTCTTGGCGGGCATGGTTGCTCCTGACATTCGGACGGACATGCGGATACACGAAGGGCACCGCGTTGTCACGCGATGCCCTTCGTGCTTTTATCGGAATAGCCTGAAAGACATCAGCCCTTGGCTGCTGCAGCGACTTCCGCCGCAAAATCGGTTTCTTCCTTGTCGACGCCTTCGCCAAGCAGAAGGCGCGCAATACCGGTCACCTCGATCGGTGCACCGACTTCCTTTTCGGCTTCCTTGATCGCCGCGCCAACTGTCAGCTCGGGATTGATCACGAAAGCCTGCGAAAGCAGGGCGACTTCTTCGAAGAACTTGCGCATGCGTCCATCGACCATCTTCTCGATGATATTGTCAGGCTTGCCGGAAGCGCGCGACTGTTCGATGAAGACATTGCGTTCACGTTCGGCGACGGATGCATCGACTTCCTCGGCACGAATGGCCAGTGGAGCTGTTGCCGCGACATGCATGGCAACCTGACGGCCGATCGCGTTCAGGGCATCCTTGTTGCCCGTCGACTTCAGGGCCACGAGAACACCAAGTTTACCAAGACGGTCTGCAACCCCATTGTGGATATAGGTCGCAACAACACCATCGTCCACTGACAAGAGCGCGGAGCGGCGAAGGCTCATGTTCTCGCCGATCGTGGCGATTGCATCCTTGACTGTGTCTGACACCGACTTGCCCGACTGCGGATAGGTGGCAGCGCCGATTGCATCGACCGAACCGTCGGTGGACAGGGCAACGTCGGCAACACCGCGTACCAGCCCCTGAAAAGCGTCGTTGCGCGCAACGAAGTCTGTTTCGGAGTTGATTTCAACGACGACAGCCTTGGTGCCAGCACTTGCAATGCCGACCAGACCTTCAGCGGCAGTGCGACCCGACTTCTTGTCAGCCTTGGCAATACCCTTTGCGCGCAGCCAGTCGATGGCCGCTTCCATGTCGCCATTGTTTTCGGCCAGAGCCTTCTTGCAATCCATCATGCCTGCGCCCGTCTTGTCGCGCAGCTCCTTCACCATTGCGGCTGTGATTTCGGTCATAGTGTGCCTCTTGTTTCAAGATCTCCTTCACCGGAAAACCATCGGCGAAGGCAGCGTTGGGAACAAATGTACCCGGAAGTATGACGGGGTCATGAAACCCCTCGATCGGGGAGAATGAGCTCAACCCGCGGGAAAAGAGGCGGCGCACGCGCCGCCTAGTTCTGATCAGGCTTCTGCCGGGGCCTCGGCCGGGGCTTCTGCTTCGCCTTCAAGTGCAGGCTCGATTGGTGCCTCTGCCGAAGCACCAAGATCGCGACCGGATGCGCCCTGCTGGCGGGCAATTCCGTCAATGGCAGCACGGGCAATCAGGTCACAATAGAGAGCGATTGCACGGGAAGCATCGTCATTGCCGGGGATCGGGTAATCGATCAGGTCTGGATCGCAGTTGGAATCTATGATAGCAACGACCGGGATTCCAAGGCGCTTTGCCTCGTCGATGGCGATCTTTTCCTTGTTCGTGTCGATGATGAACATGAGGTCGGGAGTGCCACCCATATCTCTAATCCCACCTAGCGCTTTTTCGAGTTTTTCACGCTCGCGCTCGAGGTTCAGACGCTCCTTCTTGGAGTATCCAGAGCCTTCCCTGGCAAGGATTTCATCGACCTTACGCAGCCGCTGAATCGAGTTCGAAATGGTCTTCCAGTTCGTCATCATGCCGCCAAGCCAACGCGAGTTGACATAGTACTGGGCCGAACGCTTTGCCGAATCGGCGATCAGTTCGGATGCCTGGCGCTTGGTGCCGACGAACAGGACGCGGCCGCCACGGGCGACGGTGTCCGAAATGACCTGCAGCGCACGTGACAGCATCGGTACGGTCTGTGCAAGATCAATGATGTGAATATTGTTGCGGTCGCCAAAGATGTATGGCTTCATCTTCGGGTTCCAGCGGTGTGTCTGGTGGCCGAAGTGAACACCAGCTTCCAGAAGCTGGCGCATGCTGAAATCAGGCAATGCCATGCCGTTTTCTCCTTTTCCGGTTGAACCCCCGCGAGGCGAACAGCAGCCTTTCAAGACTGCCACCGGCGGAACGGACCGGATTTCTCCCGGACAATCCCATGCCTCGCGTGTGGAATGGTGCTGCGCATACAGCTGATCATCTGAAAAGGCAAGTGTGTGCGGCAAAATAACGAGACATCACAGGCAATGTTGTCCGGTTGAACGATGCCGTCCAATCCCTGGCGCTTGTTGCCACGCTTTGCGCCCGACTTGAAGACAAAGCCATATGACTACAGGGCCATATATATACAGTGCCATATGAATACAGGGGCCATGCCATGGATCGTGGCGACGATGCAGGTCACGGCTTCATTCCTTTACCGGGAAATGACGACTTCGACTTGTTCATGGCTTTGCGTTCCCGGCCATGGATGCTATAGGCCAGCGCATTCATGACCAATCTGCCGGGAACAGATCCCTGCCAGCATCCGAAGAGGAATCCATGCAAAAGATCAAGGTAGCCAATCCGGTCGTCGATCTCGATGGCGACGAGATGACGCGTATTATCTGGCAGTTCATCAAGGACAAGCTGATCCTGCCCTACCTCGATCTGAAGATCGAATATTACGATCTGTCGGTCCAAAAGCGTGACGAGACCGACGACCAGATCACGATCGATGCGGCCAATGCCATCAAGAAACATGGGGTTGGCATCAAGTGCGCAACCATCACGCCGGATGAAGGTCGCGTCGAGGAATTCAGCCTGAAGAAAATGTGGAAGAGCCCGAATGGGACGATCCGCAACATCCTGGGCGGTGTCATTTTCCGCGAACCGATCATCATGAAGAACGTTCCGCGCCTGGTCCCGGGCTGGACCCAGCCGATCATTGTCGGCCGTCACGCATATGGCGACCAGTATCGCGCCACCGACTTCCGCTTCCCCGGCAAGGGCAAGCTGACGATCAAGTTTGTCGGTGACGATGGCAAGACCATCGAGCACGACGTTTTTGACGCACCCTCCTCTGGCGTTGCCATGGCAATGTACAACCTCGATGATTCGATCCGCGATTTTGCCCGGGCATCATTCAACTACGCCCTTCAGCGCGGGGTCCCTTGCTATCTGTCCACCAAGAACACGATCCTGAAGGCCTATGACGGCCGCTTCAAGGATCTCTTCCAGGAAGTCTTCGACAGCGAATTCAAGCAACAGTACGACGCCAAGAAGATCTGGTATGAGCACCGCCTGATCGATGACATGGTGGCAGCATCCCTGAAATGGTCGGGTGGCTACGTCTGGGCCTGCAAGAACTATGATGGCGACGTGCAATCCGACATCGTGGCACAGGGCTTCGGGTCGCTTGGCCTGATGACTTCGGTCCTCATGACACCAGATGGCAAGACCGTCGAGGCAGAGGCCGCTCACGGGACGGTCACCCGCCACTACCGCCAGCACCAGAAGGGTCAGGAGACCTCGACCAACTCGATCGCGTCTATCTTTGCATGGACGCGCGGCCTTGCCCATCGTGCAAAGCTCGATGACAATAGCGAACTTGCAAACTTCGCATCGACACTCGAGCGTGTCTGCATCGAAACCGTCGAATCCGGCTTCATGACCAAGGATCTTGCACTTCTCATTGGTCCCGACCAGCCATGGCTCTCCACGACAGCTTTCCTCGACAAGATAGACGAGAACCTCAAGAAGGCGATGACTGCCTGAACCTGAAAATCGTCTTGGACGAACATCAACGGCGGGGATCTTTCCCCGCCGTTTTTCATTTCAGCATGACCCTGTCCGTAGTATCGCCATTTCGAGGCTACAGACTGGTTTGTCCCTGGTGCGATCGCGGCAACAGTTCGATTTTTGGTTCAGGTGAAGGTTGATCGAGCCATGATCAGTCGATAGCACGTATGGGCAAAAGCGAAGGAGTGAGCGATGACGGAAGAACTGGTGCTTTACACCAACCCTATGTCGCGGGGGCGTATCGCGCGATGGATGCTGGAAGAAGTTGGTATATCCTATCGCCGGGAGATCCTGATTTTCGGTGACACGATGAAGGATCAAGATTATCGGCGTGTGAACCCGATGGGTAAGGTTCCAGCCATCGTGCATGGCGACACGATCGTTACGGAATGCGCGGCGATCTGCGCATATCTTGCCGACGCCTTTCCACAAGCCGGGCTGGCACCGCCTCCGCGGGAACGCGGCGACTATTATCGCTGGCTGTTTTTTGCCGCAGGACCCCTCGAGGCGGCGGTCAGTAATCGTGCACTCGGTTTTGAAGTTCCCGACGATCGCCGGGCGATGATCGGCTATGGCAGTTACCAGGATACACTCGACACCTTGCAGACAGCAGTCCTTGGCAAGGAGTTCATAGCAGCCGACCATTTCACTGCCGCCGATGTCTATGTCGCTTCCCATCTCGCATGGGGATTGCGTTTCGGATCGATCGAGGAGCGCCCCGCCTTTCGGGACTACATGGAACGCATGGCTTCGCGGCCCGCGGCACTGCGGGCCAATGAACTGGACGATGCGGACGTAAAGACGCTGCAAACCAACTAAACTGATGGGCCTCTGTCTCGACGGATCAGGCCACAGATCATCGGGCAGGCAGCAAATTGCCGCAGTAAAGAAAAAGCCGGGCTTTGAAACCCGGCTTTTTCATCTTTATCCGTGACAGACGGCGATCACTTGTCGCCTTCAGGAGCGGCCTTCTTCTTCGGCGCCGCTTTCTTCTTGGGCGCTGCAGCCTCTTCGGTTGCCGCCTTAGAGGGCTCGTCCTTGGCCGCCGCCTTCTTCTTCGGCGCGGCCTTCTTCTTCACCGGCTTTTCAGCTGCCTCGTCTTCATCGTCGGCCAGCAATTCTTCCTTCGTCACCTTCTTGTCGGTGACATTAATTTCGGAAAGCAGCTTGTCGACGACCTTCTCTTCAAAAATCGGGGCACGCAATGAAGCCGAAGCACCAGGTGTGTTGCGGAAATATTCGAGGATTTCCTTCTGCTGACCCGGAAATTGCTGAAGTTGCGCAAACAATGCGCGCTGCATCTCGTCTTCAGTAACCTCGACACCAGCCTTTTCGCCAATCTCGGAAAGAACCAGGCCAAGGCGGACGCGACGCTCGGCAAGCTTGCGGTATTCTTCGCGCGCTTCCTCCTCCGTCGTGTCTTCTTCTTCAAATGTCTTTCCAGACTGCGCCAGGTCGGTGTTGATCTGACGCCAGATATTTTCAAATTCGGCGTCGACCAGACCCTGCGGCGTATCGAACTGATACATTTCGTCCAACTGGTCAAGAATCTGACGCTTCACCTTCTGACGCGTCACATTGCCATACTGGCTTTCGATCTGCTCGCGAACGACTTCCTTGAGCTTGTCGAGCGATTCGATCCCCAGCTTCGACGCAAGGTCGTCATTGAGCTCGAGTTCAGCCGCAGCAGCAACATCCTTGATGGTAACGTCGAAGGTCGCTTCCTTGCCGGCAAGCTCTGCTGCCGGATAGTCTGCCGGGAAGGTCACGCTAATCGTCTTCTCATCACCGGCCTTTACGCCGATGAGCTGATCTTCGAAACCTGGAATGAACCGCCCCGAACCAAGGACCAGCTCAGCATCTTCGGCCGTGCCACCATCAAAGGCAACGCCATCGACCTTACCGAGGTAGTTCATGGTTACCCGGTCAGCGTCGGCCGCCTTGCCCTTCTTCGTTTCGTAAGTGCGGGCGCTTTCGGCAACCTTGAGGATCTGCTCGGTCACCTCGTCTTCAGCAACGTCAACGACCTCGCGCACGACCTTGATGCCATCGGTCGGCTTTAGTTCGATCGGCGGAATGACTTCGTAAGACAGGGTGAACTCGAAATCAGCCTGCGCGTTCAGGATCTTTTCTGCTTCGGCTTCATCCTCGGTCATGGTGATCGAGGGCTGTGTTGCCGACTTCTCACCACGCTCCGAAAGGATCGCGGTCGGACGTTCGCGCACAATCTCGTTGACGAGTTCGGCCATGATGGACTTGCCGTACATCTTCTTGAGATGTGAAACCGGCACCTTGCCCGGGCGGAAGCCGTTGATGCGCACTTTGTCCTTGGCATCGGCGAGGCGCTCGTTCATCTGCGCCTCCATGTCCTTGGCCGGAATAACAACCTTGATTTCGCGCTTCAGCCCTTCAGCGAGCGTTTCGGTAACCTGCATTTTAAAACCTTCATATCGTGGCGGCGGTGCTCAGACAGCCGTTGGTTTCGATGAGCACGACGCCGGAACCTGAGTGACCGGCCGCGACTTCTGGAACGCTGATCTCTAGCCGATGCCGGCTCCCGATCCTGCTCCTTTGCGACTTCTGGTGCGGGTAGAGAGACTTGAACTCCCACGCCTTGCGGCACCAGAACCTAAATCTGGCGTGTCTACCAATTTCACCATACCCGCGCTCCAGCCGCGTCTGGCCCCCGCAAGGAGGCCTTCAGAGCGCGCGTCTCTATATCATCCGTTTTTTCTAGCGCAAAGGGAAAATAAAGTCTTTGCGACAACCAATTCACATTGCTGCACAGGGGAATGAAAAACTTGCCGCGATCAGGGTTAATCGAATATTTACTTTTTTCATATTAGATGACTCTAACTTTACGAGAGCGTAGCTGAAATCAGGTTCTGCTTTTCGGCTGCCTTTCGTTCAAAGCTCGGCAGTGCGCGGCTCCTCCTAATCGCGCTGCCGAAGACCGGCATCCTTCTTCGTGCAACGCCGGTTGTTAAAATAGCGCTCGTCGGCCCCTCCCCCGGCGGGCGCTATTATTTTGTCCCGTATATGCGACCATTTCTCATGCCTGCAGCTCGTGCAATGCACCCAGCGCATAGGTGGCATACATCTTTGGCTCTGTTACCGCTTCGCACTGCAACATATATGACGGTCATCAGATTGGACCGGCGCCTGAGAGCCGGCGAGAGCCTAGAAGGGGTAAGACCATGAACATTGCACACAAATTCAGCAACTGGCGCAAATACCGCGAAACCGTCAACGAACTCGATCGTATGTCGGACCGCGAATTGCACGACCTCGGTATCGGCCGTGGCGACATCCGTCGCGTTGCACGCACGGCCGTCGGCTTCTAATAGCCCGCCACGTTCAAAGACCCGTTCTTGAAGGCGCCCCGTTTTGCGGGGCGTTTTTTGTTCAGACTTGCTTTGTTTAGACTTGCCATGCACATGCGTGCCGTCTCCAACGCCTTATTCTTCATCAACCTCGTGCACAAATGCATGGCAGGCGCTCATATTTTGCACTGCACAATCTCGCCGATCGCGCGTATAACACAGCCATCGCCGGCAAGGACCGGTATCCACACTTGAGGAACCTAAGATGAACCCGCTCCGCTTTGCCCAGAACTGGCTCAGCTACCGTCGTACAGTCAATGAGCTTGGCAACTTGTCGAACCACGCGCTCAACGATATCGGCATCACGCGCTACGATATCCGTCAGGTCGCATCCCGCTCCTTCCGCTGATTGCCGGGTGGCGCGGACGACGACCGCGACCAGGCATCACAGAGCTGAAGACCAAGCTGTACTATCAAGGGCACCCGACGGGTGCCTTTTTGATTCCTGTCCGTGAATAGTCATGATATGAGCGCCCGCATGACAGATAATACATTTTCCCCCATTCACGTTATCGGCGGCGGCCTGGCCGGATCTGAAGCCGCCTGGCAGGTCGCAGAAGCTGGTGTCCCGGTCATTCTTCACGAGATGCGTGGCGTCCGCGGTACGGACGCTCATAAGACGGATGGGCTCGCCGAACTCGTCTGTTCGAACTCCTTCCGCTCCGATGACGCCATGGCCAATGCGGTCGGCGTCATCCACGCGGAGATGCGTCTCGCAAATTCGCTGATCATGGCCTGTGCCGATCAGCACCAGGTCCCGGCTGGCAGCGCGTTGGCAGTTGACCGCGACGGCTTTTCCGCCGCCGTCACACAGGCAATCGCCGAGCACCCGTTGATCTCAGTCATCCGCGAAGAGGTCGATGGTCTGCCCCCCAAGGCATGGGATCTCGCCATCATTGCAACGGGCCCTCTTACCTCCCCGTCGCTTGCTGCAGCAATCCAGGGAGAAACGGGAGAAGATGCGTTGGCCTTCTTCGATGCCATCGCGCCGATCATCCACCGCGACAGCATAGACATGGACGTCTGCTGGTATCAATCACGCTACGACAAGGTCGGGCCAGGCGGCACCGGTAAGGACTACATAAACTGCCCCATGGACGAGCTACAATATAACGCGTTCATCGATGCGCTCTCGGACGGTGATACCGTGGGTTTCAAGGAGTGGGAGGGAACTCCGTATTTTGATGGCTGCCTGCCGATCGAGATCATGGCGGAACGTGGTCGCGAGACCCTTCGCCACGGGCCCATGAAGCCGATGGGACTGACCAATGCCCACAACCCGACGGTCAAGCCCTACGCCGTGGTGCAACTGCGCCAGGACAATGCGCTCGGCACGCTCTACAACATGGTCGGTTTTCAGACGAAACTGAAATATGGAACACAAGCCGCTATCTTCCGGATGATCCCCGGGCTTGAGAATGCCGAATTTGCCAGGCTCGGCGGCCTTCATCGCAATACCTATATCAACTCACCAATTCTGCTCGACCGCTCACTGACACTCAAGAGCCGTCCAGGCCTGCGTTTTGCCGGTCAGATCACAGGTTGTGAAGGTTATGTGGAAAGCGCGGCCATCGGCCTTCTGGCGGGACGATTTGCGGCGGCTGACCGCAAGGGTCAGACATTATCGCCGCCACCTGCCGATACCGCCTTCGGCTCGCTCCTTGGCCATATCACAGGCGGCCATCTGATCCATGATGATGAACCGGGAAAGCGATCCTTTCAGCCTATGAACATCAATTTCGGATTGTTTCCCGAACTGGAGCCCGGGTCCATTGTCAAGCCTGAAGGCGTCAAACGCTTCCGCGGCAAGGACAAGGCAATCATGAAGAAGCAGTTGATTGCGGCCCGTGCCTTGCGGGCATGCGCTGCCTGGCTCGACGCGGACACGGCTCAGGCCGGTTCATCGGCAATCGCGCGATCATCGGAACTCACATAGTTTCCAAGCAGCCACAACGATACTTCGGCGGCCTCGGCTTCATTCTTGAAGATGAAATTGCCGTTGTTGCGCGGCGCATCGAGAAATTCTGCAGAAAAGCCTCTCGGGTCTTCCATGCCGTGGACCCGAACCCGCCCCGGCTTGATCAGATGACAGACATAGTGCCGCATGTGACTTTGCAGGATGCCGGCCTTGCCATCATGGAGGCGCACAAACACCGCATGGGCATCTGCAGTGGCGTGCAGGTCGCGAATGGCTTCATTGGGAAAGGCGCGCCCGAACTCGACAATGGCCAAACCAAAGTCGTTCAGGCCTTCCGGCTCCCTGTCACGCCGTGCCATGCAGGTCACATAATAGGCAAAAAGGGCCACTACCACGAAGATGAGTGACCAGACGATCGCTGAGTTCACGCTTCCAGACCCCACAGCTTCTAATCAAACCTGTCCATAGCCGACGGGACTTGCGCCAGCATGGACACGTCAGAAGCGCTGCACAAGCTGTGCCTTCATCATGCGCAACTGCCGGCGCCACTGCGGTGGCTGGATCGAATTCTCGAAAATAGACACAGGCCGCTTCAACGCCCGTTTCAGGACGGGTTCGGCGAGTGCGACGGGCAGAAATGCTGCAAAAACGGATCGTGATACCGGACCCGCACGTCTTGCCTTGCCAAGATGTTCCAACCCTAGCCCTGCGAAGGCCTCGATCGCTGCGGCAATGCGAGCCTCGTCTTTTCCATCCAGGAACGTCTCGCGGTCAAGGCCCGTGGCGGCAAGGATGTCGAGCGGAATCAGAAGCTGTCCGCGGCTACGATGGAGCGGCATGAGCATAACAAGTCCGGCAATGGCCTGGGCAACGCCTGCATGACCGGCTGTTGCAGCAGAGCTGGCCGCATCACCTGGGGACAAGATCAGGCTTGCAAGCTGAATGAGGGCCGCGGCCGTCTCTCCGGCATATCCTTCCAGCGCATTGCGGCTGGCAGGCGGATCGTCATAAAGATCGCCCGTGCGTGCATCGATCATCGCAAGAAAAGTCTCGCGAGGCAGACGATGGGTCTCGATGGCAGCCAGCAGGCCCGCCGCAACGGGATTGCCGCCAGCATCGCCATGGGCATTGCCTTCCAGAAGGTCGCGCCACCACTGGAGCCGCATTTCACCTGGCAGTACTTCACGCGTCACGTCACGCACCCGGGCAATTTCCGCATTGAACGCGTAAAGCGCCGCCAAGGAATGACGATGATCATCTGGCGACAACAGGCAGGCGAGGTACCGATCACGGTCCAGCTCGCGCAACATTGAAAGCACAGTATCCGAATTGGATGTCACAGATCGTCTCACACGGCAATCAACGCCGCCGCGACGGCACGTGATTCGGAAAGCATGATATTGTAGGTTCGCACTGCAGCTCCCGTACTCATCGGATCGCAGGCGATACCATGTGCCTTGAGCGACGATTTCAGTGACGGCGGCAAGGGGCGCATTTCACTTCCTGTTCCTATGAGCAGGACTTCGATCTCGTCCGCGTCATCGATGACTTTCGACAGCGCTTCGAGTGAAAGCTCGTCACCTTCGCTAAAAGCCCAGCCATGAACCCCTGATGGCAGGCACAGGAGTGAACCGCGATGAGACATGTCCGCGAAACGAAACCCACCATTGCCATATGCATCGATGGGTGCACGCCCCGGAAAGTGGGCATCGCGAATTTCGATTCCTCTTGGCACGGTCGTGCCTCCATTGAATTTCCCGCCGACAGGGCGGAAAGGCGCGCCTTAAGCGGCGCGCCACATGCGGATCAGGAAGCCTTCGCTTCCGTCTTGACGGGCTCACCCTTTACGCGAACTTCCGCCACGTAAGCGCGCAACGCCCGGATTTTCACGCCTTCGGCAATCTCGACTTCGACTTCGCTGTCATCGAGGACCTTGGTAACCTTGCCGGCAATACCGCCTCCAAGGACGACATTGTCTCCACGGCGTATGTTTGACAGCATTTCCTGGCGCTTCTTCACCTGGGCACGCTGCGGCCGAATGAGAAAGAAATACCAGACCACCATCAGTGGTGCGAAAAGGAACAGCATTTCTAGGCCGGACCCGAACGCGGATCCCCCGCCGGTGCCGGTTTGTGCAAATGCTTCAGTGATGAACATCAAGAACTCCTCGATTGGCAGGAGCCCCTGAGCCCCTTTTTGCAAGTGGCCGGAATATAATTGTGAAACGGTCGAATGCAACAGAAAGAGGCAAGTTGGCGTACCGAATTCACCGGTCTCAACCTTTTGCACTCAAAACGCGCGTGATAACCGGCTTTACCTGCCTGAATTCGGCGACAAGACAAGGAGGCAATCGTGAACAACGCCCTCAACAAACAACTGCTTGATGAAGTTTCGCGCCTGGCTGATGCACTGGAGCGGCTTGCTGGACCTCCGCCGGCGATCAACGACTGGTCGGCAGCCGACTGTTTCGTCTGGGTTCCGGCCAACCTCAGGCTGCAGCCGGTACCGCGGCCGAACAGGGTCGCATTGTCACTGATCCGCGGCGTCGACCATGTCCGAGACATCCTTCACGAAAATACCTTGCGTTTTGCCGAAGGCTACCCTGCCAACAACGTCCTGCTGTGGGGCGCGCGCGGCATGGGGA
>JAEWDP010000176.1 GCA_023390055.1 Pseudomonadota bacterium
ATGGTAGTGGCTGGAGACCCAACGAATACGAAGGCAAGAAATCCGAGTGGCTTTTGATGGCCAATGCCTACGTGGACCTAGGCGATTACAACGGCATCGTGCCGTATGTTGGGGCTGGTATCGGGATGTCACGTAACACAATATCGCACTTTCGGGATATAAACCTGCCGAACCTGGGGGTGGCATATGCCGGCGACGATCCAACCTGGAACTTCGCCTGGGCATTGCATGCTGGCATCGGCTATCAAGTCACGGATCGCCTGACACTTGATGTCGGCTACACCTATCTGAATCTCGGGGATGCCAAGACTGCAACCATTGCAACCTATGATGGTTCATCTCCAGGCGTGGTGGGGCCGATGGAATTCCATGACATAACTTCGCACGACTTCAAGGTCGGACTTCGATATTCCCTGCAATAACGACATCAGATCTCCAGTGACTCAAGGCGGCCTTGGTGCCGCCTTTTTTACGTCTGCCGAGGTTAACGAATATGCTTAACCGATGGTTAACCGGAACGCGGCATAGTTAACTGGAAGAAACTGCAGGCGCTGGCTGCCTGTGCAGGAAACCTGATGAAGATAACCCATTCCCTTGTCATAGCCGTCGGAGCGGTGAGTTCCGTCGTGGTACCCGCAGCGGCCGCTGATGAGACTGTCCCACTGGCTGCACCCGAGATCCGGATCGATGGAGCCAGCGAACAGAGGGGCTGGTACTTGCGGGGGGATGTCGGCTACGGCCTTTGGAGAGATGCAGGAACTCCCCAGCATACCGGGGCGCAGGGTGTTTCAACATCCTTTGATGAAGCCCGCTTCGGAAGACCGGTGGCTGGTGCCATCGGCGTCGGCTATCGCGTCAATGACATATTCCGCGCCGACATTACCGGAGAGTTGTTTGCCAGCAAAATGGACGGGACAATTGATGTGGCCGAACCGTGTTCGGGTTCGACTGTTTCCGGGACCACATGCTCCTATGGTGGAGAAGCCGATTTTCACGCCTATGGCCTGATGTTGAACGGTTATATAGATATCGCAAATGTTGTCGGTTTCACGCCCTATGTCGGAGCGGGAATTGGGATGATGCGGGTTGTTTGGGACGATTTTTCGGGTGCTGCGGCGTGTTCGGGTGTGGCATGTGGCACCGATGATACGACGTCTGTCCTGCAGAACGGCGAGAGTAGCTGGCGGTTCAGCTATGCGTTGATGGCCGGCGTGACTTACGCGCTTACCGACCGGCTGAAGCTCGATGTCGGTTACCGATATTCGGATATTGCCGGGGGACCGATGTTTCGGTCGGCTGCCGGCGACGCAGAGGATGATGGCATTCGACGCCACGAGGTTCGCGTCGGTCTCAATCTTTCCTTCTGATCGTCTCGTGTAGGTGACGTGAATGCTGTCCAACGGCTTAGCGACCGCAAAACTGCATCGTTCTTCAGTACAAAATTTCTCAGGTTTGCGACATTTCTTCGCTTGACTAAGACATGTTGCAGGAATATCCACGGCGGCGGGACACTCCTCCCCAACGAGGAGCTTTCTATCTGGAAGGATAGCCATATGAGCAATCTCGCAATGCCGGACATACGTCCGAACAATCCCCATTTTTCTTCTGGCCCCTGCTCGAAGCGCCCTGGTTGGACGCTTGATGCGCTTTCCGATGCTGCTCTCGGTCGTTCGCATCGTGCCAAGATCGGTAAAGCAAAGCTTAAGCAGGCCATAGACCTTACCCGCGAAATTCTGAACGTACCGGCGGATTATCGTATTGGTATCGTTCCCGCCTCCGATACCGGCGCGGTCGAAATGGCGCTGTGGTCGCTGCTCGGTGAACGCGGAGTGGATATACTCGCGTGGGAAAGCTTCGGTGCTGGCTGGGTGACAGATGTCACCAAGCAATTGAAGCTTGCCGATGTGCGCAGGTTCGAATCCGATTACGGACTGCTTCCAAACCTTGATGAAGTCGATTTCGATCGGGATGTCGTGTTCACATGGAACGGTACGACATCCGGAGTTCGCGTCGAAAATGCTGATTTTATCCCGGCCGACCGGCAGGGGCTGACAATCTGTGATGCGACTTCGGCGGCGTTTGCCCAAGAGCTCGATTTCAGCAAACTCGATGTTGTCACCTTCTCCTGGCAGAAAGTTCTCGGAGGTGAAGGTGGCCACGGAATACTGATCTTGAGCCCGCGCGCTGTCGCGCGTCTGGAGAACTATGTACCTGCCTGGCCGCTGCCAAAGATCTTCCGTTTGACCAAGGGCAGCAAGTTGATCGAAGGCATCTTCGTCGGCGAGACAATCAATACGCCGTCAATGCTCTGCGTGGAAGACTATATCGACGCACTAAACTGGGCGAAATCGCTCGGTGGCCTAAAGGCATTGATTGCCCGTGCGAATGCCAATGCAAAGGTCATCTTCGATTTTGTCGATGCCAATGCGTGGATCGCCAATCTGGCCATCAAGGATGAGACCCGCTCAAATACCTCAGTCTGCCTCAAGATCGTTGACGAGTCTGTCGTGGCGCTCGACGCTGATGCTCAGGCAGCCTTTGCCAAGGGTATGGTTTCTGCCCTTGAAAAAGAGGGTGTTGCTTTCGACATCGGCGCTTACAGAGATGCGCCCTCCGGTCTGCGGGTATGGGCTGGCGCCACAATCGAGCAGGCAGATATGCAGGCGTTGATGCCGTGGCTTACGTGGGCTTTCGAGACCCAGAAGGCGACGCTCGGGAAGGCTGCGGCCTGAAGCCTGCGCATGAGGTTCCGTTTTAAGCGGAACCTCTGATCTTTCCTTTTTCATTGAACCTATCCAGGAGGCCTAAAATGGCACCTCGCGTTCTTGTATCCGATGCATTGTCGGAAACTGCCGTACAGATTTTCCGTGATCGCGGCGTTGAAGTTGATTTTCAGCCAAAGCTTGGCAAGGACAAGGAAAAGTTGGCGGAGATTATCGCCAACTATGACGGCCTTGCTATCCGTTCTGCTACCAAGGCAACTGAAAAGCTGATTGCGGCAGCAACCAATCTCAAGGTTATCGGTCGTGCGGGCATTGGCGTTGACAATGTCGATATTCCGGCCGCTTCGCGTCGTGGTATCATTGTCATGAATACCCCCTTCGGGAATTCAATCACAACTGCAGAGCATGCTATCGCGCTGATGTTTGCAGTGGCGCGCCAGCTTCCGGCAGCTGATGCATCCACGCAGGCTGGGAAGTGGGAAAAGTCGCGCTTCATGGGCGTTGAGATTACCGGGAAGACACTCGGAGTGATTGGCGCCGGCAATATTGGTGGTATCGTCTGCAAGAAGGCAATCGGCCTTGGCATGCGCGTCATCGCATATGATCCGTTTCTCTCGAAGGAGAGGGCCGAAGAGATGGGCGTTACCAAGCTGGAACTGGATGAGTTGCTTGCACAAGCAGACTTCATCACCCTGCACGTGCCTTTGACAGACAAGACCCGCAAAATCCTCAGCGCTAAAGCGCTTGCCAAGACCAAAAAAGGGGTCCGTATCATTAACTGCGCTCGCGGTGGACTGGTTGACGAGGCGGCACTTGCCGAAGCGATCAAGGCAGGCCATGTCGCCGGGGCTGGATTTGATGTCTTCGAAGTAGAACCGGCAACCGAAAGCCCCCTATTCGGACTGCCGAATGTGGTTTGCACACCGCATCTTGGCGCGTCGACCACTGAAGCACAGGAAAATGTTGCCCTTCAGGTTGCAGAACAGATGTCGGACTATTTGGTTAAGGGTGCCGTCTCGAACGCCATTAACATGCCGTCGATTACTGCCGAAGAAGCACCAATCCTGAAGCCCTTTATCCGACTTGCGGACGTACTGGGGTCATTTGCCGGTCAAGTGACCGAAAACGCGATCAAAGAGATTGAGATTCTCTATGATGGTGCAACTGCAACGATGAACACCAAGGCGCTGACGTCTGCACTACTTGCTGGCCTGATCCGCAACCAGGTTGCGGATGTCAACATGGTTTCCGCGCCGATCATGATCAAGGAGAAGGGAATTGTCCTTTCAGAGGTGAAGCGTGATAAGACTGGTGTCTATGACGGCTACATCAAACTGACGGTAACGACTGAAAAGCAATCCCGTTCTGTTGCCGGAACGGTCTTCTCGGATGGCAAGCCGCGTTTCATCCAGATCAAGGGAATAAACATGGATGCCGATGTCGGGGCCAACATGATCTATATCTCGAACACCGATTCACCCGGCATGATCGGTTTCATGGGCACAACGCTTGGCGAAGGTGGCGTCAATATCGCAAACTTTCAGCTTGGCCGCGGTCAGCAGGGCGGTGATGCAATTGCACTTCTTTACGTCGATGAGCCGGTCAATCAGACCGTTCTCGACAAACTGACGGCCAATGAGGCAATCCGCCAGGCCAAACCACTGGTGTTCAACGTCGACTGATTGATTTGCTTTACGAAGATTATTGATGGCCTGGTACGGAAACGAAGTGCCGGGCCATCGTGATTGTTTGTTGACATTCATGCCCTGAGAATGCGCAAAGCAGCCCCTTAAAATTTCGAGATCTAGTTGCTATATGCCACTCGCCATTCGCACATCTGCGAATTCAGAGGAGACAGGTATGCTATCAACCATCCGGCGTTTTAAGAGCGTGTTTGCGATCGCTGCGATCGCAATGGCGGTATCCTTGACGACAGTCGACTTCGCCGAAGCACGCCGTGGTGGTGGTTTTGGAAGTCGGGGTTCGCGGACGTTCAGTGCGCCAGCCGTTACCCGCACTGCACCGAAGCCTGCAGCACCTGTTGATCGGACCATGACACCGCGTACGCAGCAAAATGCTAATACGCCAAACGCGTCTCGCACCCAGGCGCCACAGAACCGTGGCTTGTTTGGCGGACTGGCCGGAGGTTTGCTTGGGGGTCTGGTTCTCGGAGGTTTGTTCGGCATGTTGATGGGCACCGGCTTTGGTGGTGCAGCAGGCATTCTCAGCATGTTATTTCAGGTTGCTTTGATCGCGGGCCTTGGTGTGCTTTTGATGCGCATGTTCGCACGGCGCCAGCAGCAGGTGGCAGGATCGCCGTCCCCAAATGGCTATGCATTTGACGCGCAACGGAAACAGGGACGCTCATTTGAGATCCCGAAAATTGGATCCGGAGCGCTCGGGGGGAGTGCGGCCTCTTCTTCGCAAAATGGACGACAATCTTCGGATGCAACGGATGAGATCGGCATAAACAATGACGATTTCGATTATTTCGAAGGGCTATTGCAACAGGTACAGGCGGCGTATTCCGCAGAAGATTATGCTGCGCTTCGTGTTATTACCACGCCGGAAGCCATGTCTTATCTTGCTGAAGAACTGGGCGAGAACGCAACCAGCGGCCTCAAGAATGAAGTCAGTGATGTAACGCTCCTGCAGGGTGATCTCTCCGAGGCATGGCACGAGGACGGTAAGGACTATGCCACGGTTGCCATGCGTTATTCCAGTATTGACTATATGCTAGACCGCAACAGCGGTAGTGTCGTTCAAGGTGACCCGGACAGCACATCGGAGACGATTGAGGTCTGGACGTTCGTACGGGTACCTGGCATGCAATGGCAGCTCTCCGCCATTCAAAATGCCGCCTGACAAGGGAGCCGCTCAATCCTATTTTGATCGCGATCTCCGCAAAATACCTCAAGCGGTCGCTCGAATGGTGACCCCTTTTTGGTAATGATGGGAAACAAGATCATTTTGCCCGTGATGCTCCCCATGTCTAAAGGGGGGCTTCTTTCTCTTTCACAGGCCGCTGCGACGTGGACTGTAAGCCGACTCCAGAGACATAAATGACTTTTCTAGGCTGTCGCGGACCTGACATTTCATAGAAATTGGATCAATTGGGTTCCCGCGGATTCAGCCATCCCCGCAAACGTCACGCGTTAGTTCGCTCGATTGCTCTGGGAAATGATGCGCTCCGTGGTGACGGATCGCCTTAGGCCGAGTACTATCTGTCACCTTGCATGGCGGCGCGTTCCTTTCTATATCCGGACAATCCAAGCCACTTGGCGGTCGGTCCGTCTGCGCTGAAATGCCGACGGCCTGAATTACTGAGAGAGTTCCTGTGAATACGCTGGATTTTGACAAGAGGCCTGAAGACACACGCGTGGTCGTTGCCATGTCTGGGGGAGTTGACTCTTCGGTGGTGGCGGGACTTTTGAAACGCCAGGGTTATGATGTTCTAGGCATCACATTGCAGCTTTATGACCATGGAGCTGCGGTGCACAGGGCAGGCTCGTGTTGCGCGGGGCAGGATATTGATGACGCGCGCAGAGTTTCAGAGACACTTGGGATCCCACATTACGTCCTCGATTATGAGAAGCGTTTTCGCGATGCGGTCATCAATCCGTTCGCTGAGGCCTATGCAATGGGCGAAACGCCGATCCCGTGTGTCGCCTGCAACCAGACGGTGAAATTTGCGGACCTGCTGGCAACAGCAAAGGAACTGGGGGCAGATGCTCTGGCGACGGGGCACTACATCAGCTCCCGCCTGAACCCTGTTCCCAACAATCCGTTCAGGCGAGCCCTTTACCGTCCGATCGATAGTGATCGTGACCAGAGTTGGTTTCTGTTTGCCACGACCCAGGAGCAAATTGATTACCTCCGGTTCCCGCTCGGAAATATGTCTAAGGCTGAGGTCAGAGTACTCGCCGAGGAGATGGGTCTGGCCGTTGCCAAGAAGGCTGATAGCCAGGATATCTGTTTTGTTCCACAGGGCCGCTACACGGACATTATCAACAAGGTGAAGCCGAATGCGGCGCTTGGTGGTGATATTGTTCACATTGATGGACGTGTACTAGGCCGGCATGACGGGATCGTGAATTATACGATTGGTCAGCGTCGTGGGATCGGGGTTGCAACTGGTGAACCGCTCTACGTCATTTATCTTGATGCCCGGGGACGCCGCGTGATTGTTGGACCCAAAGAAGCGCTTGATACAAGAAGGGTATATCTGCGTAACGTGAATTGGCTCGGTGATGGGGTGCTTGCAGACGATGCCAAGGATGGCTTTTCGTGTTTCGCCAAGGTTCGATCAAGCCGTCCTCCAGCACCCGTGACACTTCATTGTGACAAAAAGGGTATCTACGTGGACCTTCTTGTCGGCGAGGCTGGTGTGGCGCCTGGGCAGGCATGTGTTCTCTATTCTGCACAAGGTCCCAATGCACGCGTATGGGGCGGAGGATTTATTGAGCGGTCGGAGCGTGCGCCGGAGGCAGAGGGCTTGCTTAAGTCTCTACTTTCTGGACCTGTCGCAGCTTGATGAACGCTCCAGAAGTAAGTCATTCTTGCCAGGAAAATTGCCATCACTATGCTTGACACTCTGGTGAAACGGGCCTTATAAGCCGCACATCCAGCCGGGGTCGCGAATATCACGACCCCGAAGCTTTCGGCGGAGTAGCTCAGTAGGTTAGAGCAGAGGAATCATAATCCTTGTGTCGGGGGTTCAAATCCCTCCTCCGCTACCATCCATTTCATGTCCGACCCGGACACATAGGCAACAAAATGGGCTCTTCCCCATGAACGGGGGATGAGGCACATCAGACGCGGTTGACTATCCCATTCCAGGCTCTTCCCCATGAACGGGGGATGAGGCACATCAGACGCGGTTGACTATCCCATTCCAACCGCACAGCGCCAGAACACGCAAGCGGTAATTTTCAAAGTTCCTGAAGCCGAAGGCTCGGCGCGAT
>JAEWDP010000177.1 GCA_023390055.1 Pseudomonadota bacterium
GCAATCGCCAAAAATATCCGTACGTCATTCCAATCCATTCGACCCCAACAAAACTGAATGAAGAACATTCGATATCGTTCGTTGATGAATAGGCGATAATCGGTGATGACATCAAGCAACATCTGAGATGGCGTGTCAGCGGCGCTACTCAAAGGTGATTTCAGTCCAGTCGGTCCTGGGATCCTACTCTTCTCGTGGCGGAAAGCCCCTACAAATAAAATCGCCTGCAGCAGGCCTGCAACATGGAGATACCGTGACAAGTTCATGTCCCTGGGATCATGTCCCCACAAGAAACATCCGGCGCGGTCATTTCTGGATTCCCGGCGAGAGGGTTGAGCGCGATGGAAAGAGCTATCAGCGCGGCCCTATGTACGTCGAATGGGAGGCGCCGGAGTCGATTACGCGGCCGTGGCCGATCGTACTGATGCATGGCGGCGGCTTTCAGGGCACCGAATGGTTCGATACGCCCGATGGTCGCCCCGGTTGGGCGCAGAGGCTTGTTGAAGCCGGTTATGGAGTATTGGTGATCGACCGCCCGGGGCATGGACGCTCCCCTTTCCATCCAGCCACGATGGGGGAGATGGGTCCTGCATTTTCGTACGAAGGCGGCCGTCACATCTATTTCCCCGGCACGGATGGACGGCACACACAATGGCCTTTCGATGAGAGCGACACGGAGGCAATGGACGAATTCATTGCCGGCTATGGCCCGCTACCAGCCGATCTGGCCGTCTCGCAAGCCATGGATACCGACCGCATGGTGACGCTCTTGCAACGTATCGGCCCAGCAATCCTGGTGACACATTCGGCCTCAGGACCAGATGGTTGGCTCGTGGCCGACCGGTGCCCCGATCTTGTCAAGGCGATCGTGGCAATTGAACCTATGGGGCCGCCTTTTGCTGATATTCCAAACATAGGTCTTATGCGTTGGGGGCTGGCGGCAGTTCCCTTGAACTACGTCCCACCAGTCCACGACCCCGCTGAGATATCTCTTGCTGCCGTAGGCCGCTTGACGCTGCCCGCGCTGGCGAACCTTCCAATCCTCATCGTCACCGGTGAGGCATCGGATTTCGCCGCCGCAAGTCCACCCACGGCTGAGCTTCTTGCCGCTGCGGGTGCAAAACCTCAACTAATGGCGCTTGCCGACCACGAAGTTTTCGGGAACGGGCATGGACTGATCTACGAGAAAAACTCGGACGCAGCACTTGCACCAATCCTTCAATGGTTGACCGATACGACCGAGAAAAGTTCCGAAAAAACAATGGAAGCGATTTCATAATGGAAAAAAATGCGCAAAAGTCTTGGTTGATCACGGGCTGCTCCAGCGGCTTGGGTCTGCACCTTGCCGAAGCTGCCCTCGCCCGGGGTGACCTGTTAATCGCTACCGCCCGTGATCCGAATAGTCTGACTGCATTGGAGCAACGTTTCCCCGATCAGGTGCGAACATGCCGCCTGGACGTGAACGAGCCGGAAACAGCACATGCTGCTGTCGCCTTGGCGAAAGAGGCCTTTGGCAAACTTGACGTGCTGGTCAACAACGCCGGCTACGGCTTTATGGGTGCGCTGGAAGAGGCCACACCCGATGAATATCGTCCGGTGTTCGAAACCAACGTCTTCGGGCTCATCGAGGTTACCCGGGCATCTCTGCCGGTGTTACGAGAGCAACGATACGGTTGCATCGTCAATCTGTCTTCCGGTGCAGGCATTTCCGGTTCAGCAGGATATGGCTACTACAACGCGACCAAGTTCGCAGTTGAGGGCCTGTCGGAGGCGCTTGCTCGCGAGGTTGCCCCGCTTGGCCTGAATGTCATTATCGCCGAGCCGGGGCCGTTCCGCACCGCTTTTCTCGGCCGATCAATCTTCATGGCCGCGCGCGAAATCCCGGACTACGCGGACACGTCAGGCCATCTGCGCGACTACAGACGACGCAATGATGGCCAGCAGGCGGGCGATCCGGCCAAAGCGGCTGCGGTCATCCTGAGAGCCGTGGACAGCGCCCATCCACCGCTGCATCTTCCGATTGGGCCGGCTGCCCATGCCGTCGTCGAACGCAAACTGACGTCTTTCCAACGAGACGTCGATCAATGGCGGGAGATCTCCATCGCCACTGATTTCAATTGATAGATGTCATCATGCTGCAGTCCTGATCGTCGGGGTGTCACCTCACCCGACGCACAATTGAATATGCAGAGCTTTGAGAAACGGACATGAAAAACACTTTTACCAAATTGATCGTTTTCGTAGGTAGCGTTTGGCTATCCCTGGCAGGCACGGCGTTCGCTAACGTCACTTTGAATGTAAGTTATGTGGGGGACGCATCATCGCATTTTGATAGGGATTATTACGTGAAGAAACACCTGCCGCTAGTACAGGAATCGTGGGGTCCCTACGGCCTGGAAGCATGTAGTGCATTCTTTCCCAGTGGCTACGAGGTCGGCGTTGTCGCCGTTGCCGTCTGTAGATTTAAGAACAGGCAGGCACTTGATGATGCGTTCAATTCAAGTGCCACCGGCCCGGTGCTGGAGGATGTAAAAAAGTTTACCGATATTCAGCCTAGCAGGACCATAGCCACGCCGTTTTGATGTTGGCGAACCATTCAAAAGACATACGGCGCCGAAACTGCTTAACCGTGTTGAAATGGTTCGGTTCGCTCTCAGGTCTCAAAGCAGGAACAACGAACGTTTGACAGACCTGAAAATAGGTACCGCTTGGTCTATATTACTCCCATACGACGAGAGTTGCGCATCTCACCTACAGGGTCGTCCTTGGGAAATCTGTCTCACCGAGGCACTGCGAAAAGCGATGAACGTGTTCCGGTATGGGTGTCGTCACGGCGCGCCCAAGCGCAGCGGATGAGAATTCTCAAAGGTTAGAATGGATCCAGATAAGATGCCGACATTTGTTAATTAGCTGCGGGCGCTTAGTTTAAATGCTAATTTGGAACCATTTAGTTCATATTGTCTGCTAGTTTGAGCTACGGAGCTTTAAAAGGAGAGTCGATGTCTGATGTCGCAATAAAAGGGGTGGAGGTCGATCCGCACCGTTGGGAGGGGCTGGTCGTCCTGCTGGCGGGTGCGTTCTTGCCGCCGCTCGACTTTTTCATTGTCAACGTGGCGCTGCCCTCGATTAGGGAAGATTTCCAGGCCTCTCCTTCGATGATGCAACTCGTGGTCTCCGCTTACGCGACCACATACGCGGTCATGCTCATCACGGGAGGACGCCTGGGGGACTTGTATGGGCGGCGAAATACCTTTCTGGTGGGGATGGCGCTATTTGCCATCGCCTCGTTGCTGTGCGGATTTGCGTGGTCACCGCTCTCCCTTGTGGTGGGAAGAGTATTACAAGGTTTCGCTGCAGCAATAATGGCGCCGCAGGCACTTGCGTCAATTAATGCGATATTTCCCGATGAAGAGCGGTCGAGGGCCCTGAGCCTATACTCTTTGACGTTCGGTCTCGCATCGACGGCCGGGCTGTTCCTGGGCGGTGCACTGATCGCGATCGACCTGTTCGGACTTGGCTGGCGAAGCATCTTCCTCGTTAACATTCCGGTGATCGCAATTGCTATGCCTGCTGCCTACTATCTGGTTAAAGAGACAAGGTCGATGCGACCCAAACGGCTTGATGTTGGGGGCGCGGCCCTCATTTCGGTCGTCCTTTTCGCACTAATTACGCCCTTGATAGAAGGACGAGAGGCAGGTTGGCCCATTTGGTCCTTCGCTCTCCTCGCAAGCACTTTGCCGCTTTCGATCGTTTTGTGGCGCTACGAGTTCGGATTGGAAAGGGCAGGCCGGGATCCGATCGTTCCACCAAGTCTGCTGCGCATGAACGGGATGCTCAAAGGCCTCTTCGCGGCGCTGATGTTTTATACTCTTGCGGCGTTCTGGCTGGTTTTTTCAGTCTACCAACAAGCCGGCCTCAATCGCTCGCCGTTCGAGGCCGGCCTGTCCATCCTGCCGGCCGCAGCCGGCTTCATCGTCGGCCCTCTGGTTAATCCCTGGATTGCCATTCGATCAGGCAAATATGCCGCCGCGATCGGCATGCTTCTACAGGCGGGAGGACTGCTTGGCACAGCAGCGACGGTTACCATCGGCGCACCTGGCTATCTGTTCTTTCCGTTGTTCCTGATCGGCATGGGGCAGGGCATAGCTCTCCCCAATCTGGTGGGCAACGTCGTCAGGCTCGTCGACCGGCGGTCGTCCGGTCTCGCGTCCGGCCTGGTGAGTTCGATGTTCCAGATCAGCGGCGCCTTGTCGGTCGCAGTCATTGGGGGCCTGTTCTTCGGACTGGCCGGCGACACGGTAGATCCTAGCGGCATCGCCTATGCCGCCTGCGCAGCCGCGATTGCCACATGCCTCCTGATCTCAGCTTGGTATTCCAGCAACCTTCCAGACAAGAGGGATACTTGAAATGACGCGAATGAAAATCGAGGGCTTCGAACACCGTCTCGTTTCAGCCGGAGACGTCAATATACATTCCGTTTCCGGCGGGGCGGGCATGCCGCTGATTCTAATTCATGGCTTTCCTCAGACCTGGTGGGAATGGCACAAAGCCATGCCGGTTCTTGCGAAACACTATCATGTCGTGGCCGTCGATCTTCGCGGCGCGGGGTTTTCTGACTGCCCTTTGTCGGGATACGACAAGGCGACCCTTGCGACTGATATCCATAATGTCATGCAGGTGCTCGGGCACAAAACTTATGCCGTTTGCGGTCATGACATTGGCGCCATGGTCGCAATGGCTCTTGCTTCGCTTCAACGCGACGCAGTCAAACAATTGGTCGTCCTCGACGCGCCGCTCCCAGGCTGGAGCAGATGGGAGGCAAGCCTTGCGTCACTTTGGCAATTCAGTTTCCACCAGAAACGGGATCTACCGGAGCTTCTGATCTACGGAAAAGAGTATGAATACATAGCTTCGTTCATCTCCGAACGGACTTTCGATCATGGAAGCTTCGATCAAGATGACATCGAGATCTATGCGAACGCGCTTGCTCTGCCTGGCCGCACCCGAGCCGCCATGGAATGGTACCGGGCATTTCCAATCGATCACCAAAATGCCCTGCAGTGGAAGGAGCAGCCGCTCAAGATCCCTGTTCTCGCGCTTGGGGGTGAAAAGAGATTTGGCCCCCGGATCGTAGAAATGGTGAAAGAATTCGCCACGAGCGTAGAGGGCGGCAGCATTGCGAATTCAAGCCACTATGTCGTTGATGAAAGGCCGCACGAGGTGGCGACCGCGATTGTCGATTTTCTGCAGTAGCGACTGAGCTCCAAATCTGCAGGCAACCCTGCATTTTTATGTCGAACAACAAAAACTAGCATAGGAAAACAGCCATGAACACTCCCACTCTTGCTCTCGCCGGCAAGCGCGCACTCGTTACCGGAGCAGCACGCGGCATCGGTGCGGCAATCGCACTGAAACTAGCCGAGGACGGCGCCGACGTCGCTGTCACTTATGAGAAGTCGGCTGAAAAGGCCGAAGCTCTCGCCGCTGAGATTCGCGCCTTAGGTCGAAAGGCTGTAGCCATTCAAGCCGATGCGGCCAGCCCTGAAGCCGCAAAGACTGCGGTTGAACAGACCGTGGCAGATCTCGGCGGACTTGACATTCTTGTCAATAACGCCGGTGTCCTATTTTCTGGTAGCTTTTCAGAGCAGTCGCTGGAAGAAATAGATCTGCAGCTGAACGTCAATGTGCGCGGCGTTTTTCTGATCACTCAAGCTGCGCTGAAACACATCCCCAATGGCGGCCGCATCATCAGTACAGGCAGTAATGCGGGTCTGGCTGTCCCATTCCCAGGGATCGCGGTTTATGCAGCGACCAAATCCGCGCTGGAAAGCTTCACTCGTGGTCTCGCACGTGAACTGGGTCCGCGGGAAATCACCGTCAATCTGGTCCGACCAGGCCCAATCGACACCGACATGAACCCAGCCGATGGCGCTCTCGCACCCGCTATCCTCCCAAGCCTGTCGATTGCCCGCTACGGTAAGACCCGGGAGGTCGCCGAGGCCGTCGCCTTCCTCGCCGGACCTGGCGCCGCCTACATCACCGGTTCGGGCATTCTTGTCGATGGAGGCATAGCCGCCTGAGCTATTTCCCGAGGAGGCGACCGGCCTCCTCGGGCCATGTGGTCACGGCAAACTAGTACCGCGTCGCGGCAAAACCGGCTCGGCCCAACCGAACCGATACGGTATGATCGAATTCGCTCTGCAAGATGGCACGTCGCGCGGCAAAGTTGTAGCGACTATGAGAAGGAAGGAGAGAACATGACAAAGATGATTGTCGTTTGCACTGGCGACGCCAACATGAGGTTTGATCGAGACTACTATGCGAACGATCATTTTAAGCTGGCGATGGCATGCTGGGAAGAATACGGACTTCAGTCTGCGGAGGCGTTTTTCCCGTACTCTGAGACCGGCAACTGGAAATCCATTGGCGTGTACACCTTCTCTTCGGTACAGGGGGTATATGACGCGCTGGAAAGCCCAAAAACACAAGAAGTGATGGACGATGTGAAGAATTTCACCGACGCGCCGGTCGTGCTGCGTAGCCTGTTCACTGAGTTCTAAGAAGTTGCCAACGGCATTGGCCTGCCGCCCCGCAATCGCACTACCGTTGGCTAAGTTCGCCATTCAGTGTCGCGGTCCGGGTGTGCGCCCATTCCCCTACCATCGAGTCAATCAAACGCCGGACTTTTGGCGATAGATAGCGCTTGCTCGGATACATGATGACGATCGGGACCGTTTGTGTTTCGAACGATCTCAGCACCTGTTCAAGGCGTCCGTTGGCAATTGCACCCTCTACGAGAAAGTTTGGAAGATGTGCTATCCCGCTTCCGGCAATTGCAGCATCCCGTATCGCCTCACCGCTGTCGAGGCGGAGCCGGCCACGTCCGCCGACTGTAGTCCAAGTGCCATCCGCCTCGCGAATACGCCATGATTGCCTGCGGGTTCCGCTCTTGAACATCAGGCAATCGTGCGACGCTAAGTCATCGAGAATATCCGGTCGCCCGCGCCTGTCGAGATAGGCAGGCGCGGCGCATATGACGGTCCTATGCTCCGCGACGACACGGGAAATCAGCCCCGCATCCGCTCCGCCGGTCCCGATCCGAACAGCCAGGTCAAAACCGTCTTCAATCATATCGGCAATACGGTCGCTGAAACTCACCTCGACCTGGAGATCAGGCCATTCCTCCATGTATCTGTACAGCAGGGGGAGGACATGTGTCCGGCCAAAACTGTCTGGTACGGTCAGACGCAGCAGGCCCGTTGGAATGGCGCTTTTCTGCCCGACGCTGGCTTCGCTTTCCTCAAGCAGGCGTACGATCCGAGAGCAGTACTCGTAGAACACCCGGCCGTCTTCCGTCACGCTCAGCTTGCGTGTTGTGCGATAGAGAAGGCGAACTCCTAGACGGGTTTCCAGCCGCGTGATGGCCTTGCCGACTGCCGACCGAGTGAGGCCAATTGCCTGCCCGCCACCGATGAAGCTCCCTGCATCAACAACGGCAATGAAAGCAAATATCTCTTCCAAATTTCCGCGCACGATCCCGGCCACCGTTGCTACTCTCGTCACCAAAGATGGGAAATCCATTCCCGAATGAATTCATTATGGTGACCTCAGATCCCGGGTCAAGCGACCAGGGCGTACACCGCTAATGAGGTCCGTAATGCCAATTTCTCCCGCCGTACAGCAACGCATCGACGAATGGAACGCAGCGTCATCTTCCTTTGCCCCTCTGTTAATGGGCCAAGCTGGGAATTGGGCTGTCGAAAGAGAAAAGTACAATAATACACTCGCTCAGCACCCGACGCCGGACGGCGTTTCGATCAACCAGATCGACATGGGCAGCATCGCAGGTACCATGGTTAAGCCCGACGATGCCGAAGCGGACAGAGCCCTGCTTTACATCCATGGCGGCGGTTACATTGCGGGAAGCCCTGGCGCTTACCACGGAATGGCTGGACATTACGCCAAGCTCTTGAAAGCGGTGGTATATATGCCGGATTACCGCCTCGCGCCAGAACATCCCTTCCCAGCAGCAATCAATGACACACTGGCATCCTACAAATGGCTGCTCGACCAGGGGTACGACGCAAAATCGATTGCTTTCTCCGGAGATTCAGCTGGTGGCGCGATGGTTGTCTCCGTGATGGTCGCAGCCCGTAATGCCGGGCTTGTGCTTCCGGCAGCCGGTGTCGCCATTTCCCCGTGGGCCAATCTGGAACATACCGGGCCTTCGATGAAGACCCGAGACGGGATCGATCCGACCGTCAGCCTCGCGGGTCTGGATCTGATGGCAAAGGCCTTCCTGAACGGCGCGTTGAAAAACGATCCTGATGCGTCACCCGTGTTCGCGGATGTACGTGGACTGCCGCCGATCTTGGTCCAGATTGGAGAGAGCGAAGTGATGCTTAGTGATGCCATGCGGCTGGCTACGCATCTCGCTGAAAACCGCGTCCGCGTGTCTCTGGAAGTCTGGCCTGGCATGTTCCATGTCTGGCATATATTCGCTGCCATTCTGCCCGAAGGCATGCAGGCTCTCGAAAGTGCAAGTATCTTTCTTGGCAATGCGTTGAACGCACATGCCCAGCCCTAGCGTTAAACGAAGGGCATGGGTTGGAGGTTTAGTTCCAGCCCGCCCCGCATACCCTTGGAATAGGCTTAAATATCATCTACTTGCGCCGCGAGTAACCATGCCGTCATGATGGCTATCCTAAAAACTTACCTAAAGCATCTTGGTCAAGGTGCAACCGAGAGACCACCTACGCCCTTCGAACGTTCATCTATGACACGCTGGCGGCAGCGCATGGGCAGGAAGGGGATCAAGGCCCTGCTGCAGGGCTGCCGCCGTAAGCGGTCAAACCGGGACGATGAAACCCGCCAATACGCGACAGGTGACCGTAGCCACTATGGTTCCGCTGAGAAACGTAATGCTCTTGGTCGATGCCCCTCCTATCCCATCAGTGCGGGAACAGTTGGTGGATTTGGGTCTTTCATCACGCCCAAATAAAGCGCAGCTCTAAAGTTCCACCGCACGGCTGAGCTTAGTCAAATCTGATAGCTGACGCACGCACTAATGACGAAGGAGATTGTCCAAACTTCGTCCGGAAAGCCTTACTGAAGTGGGATACGTCCTTGAAGCCGCAGTTCATCGCGACTTCTGTCACCCGCACAGACCTTCCCTCACTGAGAAGCCGGTAGCTTGCGGTCAGCCGCTGTTCCCACAGCCATTGGATAGGCGTTGACGATTCGCGAGCGAAAAGACGGTACAGCGTGCGAGGTGCCATTGACATTCTTTGCGCGATATTTTGGACATCGAGGTCGCAATCTTGCATGCGTGCCAGCATATATCCTTTGACTTCGTCCAGTCGGCGCCCTTGCCTGTCATTAGAGGATTGTTGGCCGACCTCTGCTTCCAACATGACCGATAAGAAATCCAAGGCAGATGCGCTCAGGCGCCTATCAAAGGCTTCTTCGGTTGCATCCTCCACTTGAAAAAGGTGCTGCACGAGTGAACCTGCGATCGGCCCCGTTCGCGCACCGGCGGGAATCCGCCGGGCGGCCAAACTTCCAGCAAATGGTAAACGCGAAGTCAGAAGCGGGCGGGGAATCATAACCATCGCCGCGTGCGAAAGCTGGCCGAGTTCGAGGTCGAACGGACGCGATTGATCCTGGATCACCAAATCGCCGCTTCTGAGGTAAGCGTATCGCCCGTCCTGATGCAGTCCGGCTGTCCCAGCGAGCATTAGCCACAACATGAAGCAGTCGCGCTGATCTTTGCGAATGTCGACTTGCCGCCTCGTGACGCGGATTACCTCGTCGTGCCGCGTTGAAGACCAGATACTGTTAAGCGCCAGTTCCCCAAACTGCCTGATCGTTACACGTGCGCGAAAATTCCGCTCGGCGGCCTTGCTGCATTCGGTCATCGAGAACTGTCGGCATGTGATGTGATGCCAGTGATCGAAACTATCTCCCGGCTTTACCGCAACGATCGCTTTCAAAGATTCCACCTCCAAGGCCGGCGGGCTGATTTCTGGAACCTTAAATCCCTCACGGGCGTCAGACAACCCTTTGTCTGCGGCACGCTCAGACCAGTGACGCGGCAAAATTGACACGCTGAGCAAAGCGAACAGTCCGCGGTCGATATAGTCTGAACATCCTGGGAGCAGGCATGAGACTTCAAATGAGAGCGGCCCAAGTAGTGTTCAGGGCGAAGGAGAATGTCATGCCGATGTTAATTGACAAGCTGAAGCCGGAATCGACCGCACTGATCGTCATCGATATGCAAAACGATTTCATTGCGCATGGCGCTCCTCTCGAGACGCCAATGGGCTTTGAGTTGTTGCCTCGGTTGAAGAAACTTATCAATCACGCTCGCAAGAATGGGATGAAGGTGATCTTCACGGCGCATGCGCATCGCCATGACGGATGCGATATGGGTCTATTCGGCGAGATCTACCAACCCATCCGGGATCGTGTCGGCTTGGTGGATGAAAGTGTGGGCATCGAAATCTATCCTGACGTTGCCCCGTATGGCGATGAGGTGGTCATTAAAAAGCGCCGCTACAGCGCCTTCTTCGGAACCGATCTCGATATCATCCTGCGCACGGAAAAGATTGAGACCGTCGTTGTGACGGGCGTGACGACCGAGAATTGCTGTCATGCAACTGCCCGCGACGCGATGTTCCGCGGCTATCGTGTTGCCTTCATTTCCGACGCCACGGGAACCTACGATTATCCTGATGTCGGTTTCGGGCGGATTCCGGCGCAGGAGGTCCATCGGATCACGCTGGGGGTTCTCGCCGTTTCCACCGCGCATGTCATGACGACCGACGAACTGATCGAAAAGACCCTCCTGAACCGGGTATCGGATCCCCCTGCCGAATAGCCGCCTGTTGTCAGCATCGAACATGATACAGATGGAGAGTGTGCATGGGCAACACTGAACTTGATACGCTGTCTGCCTCTGAAATCGCTCGGCTTGTTAAATCGAAAAAATTGTCCGCAATCGAAGTAACGCAAGCTGCAATCGACAGAATAGAAAGTCGGAACCCAGATCTGAACGCGGTCATCTATTCGGATTTCGACGGAGCGAAAAATAGAGCGCGGGATCTGGATAGCCGCATTATTCGTGGCGAGACAGTCGGGGACCTCGCCGGCGTACCAACACTTATGAAAGATCTGTTCGACTTCCGGCCGGGATGGCCATCGACGTTTGGCGGCATCCCGGCACTAAAAGATTACGTGCCTGACTTCTGGAGCACGTATCCAAAACGTGTAGAGCGTCAGGATGCGATCCTCTTGGGTAAAACAAACGCTCCTGTCATGGGCTTCAACGGGGCAACAGATAACCCGCTGTTCGGCGTCACCCGGAACCCTTTTGACTTGAGCCGCAATAGCGGCGGCTCGTCCGGTGGCAGTGCTGCCGCAGTCTCAAGTGGGCTTGTCCCCGTTGCAGGAGCGTCAGACGGAGGAGGATCAATCCGGATACCGGCGTCCTGGTGCGGGATTGCCGGCTTTCAGCCGTCATTCGGCCGCGTCCCGATGGTGATGCGACCCAATGCGTTCGGCGGCATCTCTCCGTTCATATATGAAGGGCCTGTTGCCCGATGCGTTGACGATCTGGCTTTGGTGATGAACGCTCTCGCTGGCTATGATGCTGCCGACCCATTGATGAATCCGGAACCCGTCGATTTCCTTGCCTGCATAAAAACGCCTTCGCTTAAGGGCAAGCGCATCGGTTATACCCGTGATTTCAGTGTGTTCCCAGTAGAGGAAGCGGTCGTAGCCTGTGTTGATGAAGCCGTAGCAGCCTTTTCGGCTGCGGGAGCGGTAGTTGAGGAAATCGACATCGGATTGCCGTTTTCCCAGCAGGAATTAAGCGACTTATGGTGTCGGCTTATATCGGCGGGTCCTTGCTCCGTGATCGCCAGCCTACAGGAAGCTGGTGTTGATCTGTTGGTTGATTACCGCGATCAGTTACCCGATGCATTGGTATATTGGACGGAAATCACCAGCCGTCAGTCGTTTGCAGACATGCAGGCTGACCAGGTGATGAGAACCCGAGTTTTCGACGCCTTCGCGAATGTGTTCTCTACCGTCGATCTGGTTATCTCTCCCACAACCGCAACTTTACCAGTCAAAAATCGCGGCGACGGTCGCACCACAGGGCCTGCGGTTATCAATGGAGTCAACATCACCCCGCAGATCGGTTGGTGCATGACATACCTGACGAACCTGATAGGACACCCCGCCGCATCGGTGCCTGCAGGTATGTCTGCAGGCCTTCCCATAGGTCTTCAGATTATCGGAAGGCGGCATGCGGACACACAAGTTATGCAGGCTTGTGCTTCCTTTGAACGAGTGCGGCCGTGGGCTCACATATACGACCCCCGTAAGCGGTTCCTCACGACCAACGCCAATTCTATGCAATGAAGGAAAGAAACATGGATGATCGGTTTGCTCTCGTCACGGGAGCGAATAAGGGCATTGGATATGCAATCGCCCAACAACTCGCAACCACCGGGTATTCCGTGTGGCTAGGCTGCCGAGATATCAGTCTCGGCAGCCTAGCCGCTGAGAAACTCAGAGGTGAAGGGTTGAGTGCTACCGCAATTCGCCTTGACGTAACCGACCAGGGATCCATCGGCGACGCGGTCGAGAAACTGGAAGCCGAGGTGCCTGCGCTCCACGTCCTGGTGAACAATGCCGGGCTCATGTTTGGATCAGCGCCTCGACCAAGCGAGGAATCGGTCGACCAAATGCGTCAGATGCTGGATGTGAATACTCTTGGACCTCTGCGCGTGACGCAGGCTTTCCTCCCTCTTCTGCGCAAGGCGGAAGGCGCGCGCGTCGTCATGTTGTCTAGCGGGCTCAGTTCGCTCGATGCCACGGCCGACATCACGAGCGAGAACTGGACGGTTGGATACGCTGGGTATTGCGCCTCTAAAACAGCCCTCAACATGCTGACCTTGAAGCTCGCCAAAGACCTGATGCCAGACGGTATCAAGGTGAATGCGGCCGACCCAGGTCTTACCGCGACTGACATGACTGGCCATATGGGGGAGCGCAAGCCGACAGAAGCGGCCCGGATCGCGGTTTATCTGGCCACGCTTGGCCCGTTGGGGCCGACAGGCGGCTTCTTCCACGACGGCAACTCCGATCCGATGCCTCGTCATCGGTGGTAGCTTCCGCTGATTCCTACGCGCTTGCCAAGGGCGTGGCGACCAGTCTGGTGAAGGAAGGCGCCAAGGAATGGTATTTCATCACCGCTGATTATGCGGCCGGCCACGGTATAGAAAGCGCGTTCAAGGGCTTCCTCACCGCGGAAGGCGGCCAGGTTGTCGGCGGGATACGCCATCCGGTCGGATCGACCGACTTCACGTCCTATCTCCTTCAGGGGCAATCGAGCGGCGCCGACATCATCGGTATCATCAATTTCGGTGAAGACACCGTGAACACGCTCAAACAGGCCTCCGAGTTCGGCATCGCGGACGCCGGGCAGAAGATGGCCGTGTTTTTCATGTCGGATCCACAGATCAACGCGGCCGGCATCGACGTGATGAAGGGCCTGACCTTCGTGACCTCCTTCGTCTGGAACCAGAACGAGGAGACGCGTGCCTGGAGCGAGCGCTTCAAGAAGAGGGCCGGTCAGATGCCATCGGACTTCCAAGCATCCGTCTACTCCGCGACCCTTTCCTATCTCAAGGGCGTCAAAGCGGCCGGATCGGATGATCCCAAGGTAGTGATGGCGGCCGTCAAGGCGGCGCCGGTTGACGATATGTACGCTCATGGCGGCAGGATTTTGCCCAATGGCCTGCACGTTCATGATCTTCAACTGGTCGAAGTCAAAACCTCCGCCGAGCAGACGGAGGAAGGGGACAACATGAAGGTCATTGCGACGATCCCCGGAGCCACGGCTTTCCGCCCGATCGAGCAGTCCATATGCGCCTTCACTAAGGCGGATTGAGCTGACCTCCCTGGTGGGTCACGCAACGCGCGGCTTGCAATACCACATAGCGACGAAGTTGGGCGGGAACCGTCGCCCCTTCGGAACGACGACTTCCTTGTGCGGGAATTTGCGGTCTCCGAGACGCGCAGCACGCACTAGAGTCGAATCTGGAGTAAGATCGTGATAAAACTGAATGTGAATGGCGTCGTACATGTCGTTGACGCTGCGCCTGATACACCGCTGCTATGGGCGCTTCGCGACAATCTCAATATGACCGGGACGAAATTCGGATGCGGAGCAGGTGTTTGCGGCGCCTGTACCGTGCATTTGAGCGGCGAGGCCACACGTTCCTGTCAAGTTGCGCTGTCTGATGCCGAAGGGGCCGACATCGTCACGATCGAGGGGCTCGCGCCCAAAGAAGGCGAGATGACCGCGTTGCAGCGTGCTTGGATCGAACTCCAGGTTCCCCAATGCGGCTACTGCCAGTCAGGGATGCTCATGGCCGCAAGCGCACTTCTCAAGGAGAGTGCGCATCCAACGGATGACGAGATCGATGCCGCGATAACGAATATCTGTCGCTGCGGCACCTACCCGCGGATTCGTGCTGCCATTCACCACGCTGCAGGTGCGATGTGAGCACTTCCGGAGCGATATCATCCATGGACATATCTCGACGGACATTTCTCGTCGGTGCCGCGGCCGCACTCGTTGTCGAGTTGCATCTGGCAAAGCCCGCTGTTGCCGAACAGCGCAGCGAACTTCAGGCTTTCAACCCCTTCATTTCGATTAGCGAGGATGGACGGGTTCGGCTGGTGGCGCCTGCCTTCGACATGGGCCAGGGTTCGCACACATCACTCGCGATGATCTTGTGCGATGAGCTTGGCGCGCGTTGGGAAGACGTGAGCGTGGAAGGCCCAAACTTGAATTCCGCCTTCCTTGTTCCGGGGATCAACGAACAGGCCACGCATGGCAGCTTCATGGTGCGCAACTGGCACGATCCGCTGCGCAAGGCAGCCGCCGGAGCACGGGAACGTCTGCTGCTTGCTGCGGCTGCGAAATGGCAAGTTCCGATAGCCGATTGTATCGCATCTGACGGCATTGTGAGCGCAGGTGGCAAGTCCGCAGGCTTCGGCGAACTGATCGCGGATGCGATTGCCTTGGGCGAAGTCGAGGCGCCTCGTGTGCTCGGAACGAGGAAGCTCGTAGGCCAGCCGGTCGCACGCCTTGATATTCCTTCAAAAACGAATGGCAGCGCGAAGTTCGGAATTGATGTGCGCCTGCCGAACATGGCCTACGCTGCCATTCGTCATGCGCCGGTCTACGGAAGCGTTGTCGAGACCGTGGATGACAAAAAACGGCCCCAGGGCGTCCTTGCAGTCGTCAAGATACCGAACGCGGTGATCGCGGTCGCTGACTCCTTCTGGAAAGCCAAGAGCGCTCTTGAAGAGTTGGAAGTCACATTCTCTGTAACGGCAAACGACACGGCGACGACGGCGGATCTGGTTTCCAAACGATCGAGCAATATGGAGCGGGGTAAGGTCGCGACGCCGATAAAAGGCGGCGATCCCAAGGCCGCGCTCTCGGCGGCGCGAACCGACAAGTCAAGAAAGGTTCTGAGCGCCGACTACGACACACCCTATCTGGCGCACATGGCGATGGAGCCGATGAACTGCACGGCCTGGGTGCGGGAGAACCGCTGCGAGATCTGGGTGCCGACGCAGGGGCTGAGCGCGACGTTGCAGGCGGCCGTCTCGGCGACCGGTTTCACGGAAGAAAACATCGTGATCCATCCGACCATGCCGGGCGGAGGCTTCGGTCGAAAATACGAGACCGAATTCGTTGTCCAGGCGATTCAGGCCTCCATGGCGGTTGATCGGCCAGTGCAACTGATCTGGACGCGCGAAGAAGATGTTCAGCACGATTTCTACAGGCCGGCGATGTCTGCGCGCCTCACCGCGGCTCTGTCACCTGATGGTACAGTCGAAGCATTCGTCATGCGTAAATCCGGGCCGTCGATCCTCGAACATACCGTCGGCTTTCCCCTGATCGAAGGATCCGACCCGATCGCGTGGCTGGGATTTGGATCGCAGACTGCGTCCGCACCGGGCTTGCTGCAACAGTATTCGATAGAAAACGTTGCCGGCGAATTTGTCTTCACCCCAACCTTTGTACCCATTGGCTACTGGCGGTCCGTCGGCGCTTCGGAGAACGGTTTTTTCATCGAGTCTTTCATCGATGAGCTGGCGCATGCCGCCGGAGCGGACCCCTATGAATTCCGGCGCCGCCTGCTCAAGGACAGTCCGCGCGGTCTCACTGTCCTCGAAAAAGCGGCGCGTGAAGCGAAATGGGGCGGCGCGCTGCCCGAAGGGCATTTCCAGGGGATCGCCATCACCGACGTCGTCGGCAGTATTGTGGCGCAGGTGGTCGAGATATCGATGAAGGACGGGGCGCCGGCGGTGCATCGGGTGACGGTGGCCATCGACTGTGGCCGGGCAATCAATCCGGACTCGGTCATTGCGCAGATGCAGGGTGGAGTCGTCATGGGCCTGAGCGCCGCTCTCAAAGAGAAAATCGACATCCAGGATGGCCGCGCCGAACAGAGCAACTTCTACGACTACGAAGTGGCTGGCCTTGCAGGAACGCCGCAAATCGACGTTCATATCGTCGAAAGCGGCGAAGCACTCGGCGGTGTGGGCGAAGCGGCGGTGCCTGCCGTGGCGCCCGCGCTTGCCAACGCGGTATTCGCGGCGACCGGCAAGCGGGTCCGTTCGCTGCCGCTGCTTGCCAACCTTTGAGACGGGTCGGATCGTAAGGGCAATCCGATCCGGGATTTTGAAACTGGATGAACACAGGAAAGGTCTCGATGTGATGACCGGGAGCATGATCGAAACCGAGATTCTTGTTGTCGGCGGCACGGTGGCCGGATGTTCGGCTGCGATCTCCGCAGCTCGGGCCGGCTCGCGCGTCGTCGTTCTAGAGCCCACATCCTCCTTGGGCGGGACCACCACGAACGGTGTGCACTGCTTTGACACGGGTTCGCTGCAGTCGCTCAGCGGGGTGACGGAAGAGTTCATCGGCCGTGTCCGAAGGTATTATGCCGATGCCGGGCTCGACCATCCAATGCTCAGAAGCGGCTCGGATGTGTTTTGGGAGTTCCACGTCGCCGAGCGTATCTGGCGTGAGATGATCGCCGAACAGGACGGGATCACCTTCGTCAACGGCGCGGTGGCGGTCGGCGTGACCATGCGGGATGGAACCCATATTGACGAGGTGCTTTGGGAGCCAGCGGTCGATGCCATCGGCAGCCTGGCGCCGAAGCCGCACACGCCGCCGAACGTTGTCCGCGCCAAGCAGGTCATCGACGCGAGCTATGAGGGTGATGTCGCGGCATGGGCGGGCGCACCGTTCGATATCGGGCGCGAAGGGCGATCCCCTGAAGAGCCCCATGCCGGTGTTATTTTTACGTCCACCCATGAGCGTGACATCACGAAAAGCGGCTACTTGCCGTCGACGATCCTGCCGGGCAGCACGGGCAAGGGCGATGACGCCATCATGTCGTTTACGTGCAGGATGAGTGTTCGTTACCGTGCGACCGGCTATGAAGACCATCTGCTGAAAACACCGCCGAAGGATTATGACGCCAGCCTGTATTCATGGGCGCCCAGAACATCGCCGGAACAGGGCGGCGCCTTCGGAACCGAGCTGCAACCGAGCATGCTCGGGAAAATGCTGACCAACCAGCGTTATTTCGGCGACGACCGTCTCAAGGGAAATCGCGACTACATCCTGTCCCATCCGCGCGAGCGCACCGAAATCCGAAAGGATTTCATGAACCACTCGCTCGGATTCCTCTATTTCATTCAGACCGACGGCGGCATGCCTCAGCTTGGATTGTCCGAGGACGAATTCGCAGATAACGGCAACATGCCCCGCTCACCATATGTGCGTGAAGGACGGCGTTTCCGGGGCCGTGTCCGGCTGACGGAAAAGGATGTCAGCGCCTATCTGGCGGGGCCGGGCCCGCGCCCGCCGCTGCGCAAGGATTCCATCGCGATCGGCGACTGGGGCGTCGAAAGCCGCCGCTGCCGCGACGAACCGAACCCGATGACCAACACGTATGACGGTTCGATGTTCATCCGGACACTTCGGGCACCCTATCAGGTTCCCTTCGGCTGCCTTCTGCCCGAGGGCATCGACAACCTGCTTGTCACGACGACGATTTCCGCCACGCACGTCGCGTTCTGCGCCTTAAGGGTCGAGGCGGTCTGGGCACAGACCGGTGCGGCAGCAGGCATTGCTGCCAGTCTGGCGATCAAGAAAGGCAGCGAAATCTCGGATATTGCTGTCGAGAGTATCCAGGACGCCATGCTACAACAGAACTACAAGCTGACATATTTCTCGGATGTCCACTCCGAACATCCTCATTTCCGTGGCATCCAGTGGCTGGCGCTAAAAGGCTACCTACCTGAAAGTGATACCGGATATTGTTTCTTTCCGGAGAATTCAGCCACATGGGGAGAATTCCTCGAAGCCGTTGTGAAAGCATTCGAATTGCCCGTCAGCGTTACAGGCATTCACTTCGACACGATAGAACCGAAAGATCATGCTTTCCGGTATGCGGAAACTCTTTACGATACCGCCAGCCGGAAAGGCGTGCCGTTGTTTGACAACATGTTTCATCCCTCAATCGACCATCCGGCAGATCACCTTCTTCCCGAACCGCGTCAGCGCTGGTTGGCGTTGCGGACTGAAGCGGCGGTCTCCGGCGGGGCGGCCATAAGGTTCCTGGCTCTCCTATCTTCCATCCTGGGAAGGGATTTCGCCACAGAAGATTCCGCTCCCTATTTGCAGAAGGCGCATATCACCCGGGCTGAGATGGCTGACCTATTATTTTCGCGCGCCTCGAAACTGAAAACGAGGCAATCATTAACGCCGACCACAGTGGCAAATTGTCAACTCCTGTGACGGGTCGGCTTCGGCACGGGCAAGCTTCATCCTTGGTCCTTGCCTATCCCGTGTTGCAAGAGCAAACTGACAAAAGCGCTCGCGGCGATGAGAGCCACAAAGACCGCAAAGCCGACACCCGCGACTGCCAACCTCAGGGGCGCCGCTGCTACCCCAACGCCCATGACCGGCAGCGCCTGCGCAACATAAAGCACAAGGAAAAAGGCTTTTCGATCGTTCTACCCGATCGGTCATGCTTACGCAGGCTGGCCGAGCGCTGCTGCCTCACGCGAGAAACGCAATCGATGCGATTGATGGTGTCAAAGCGGCTGCGCATCCATCGGGTGGGCTCAGGGGAAGCCTGACCGTAGGGCGGGCTTAGACTGGTCGATGTACCGGCCCTCGCTGGCGAATTTTACCGTCGGCACCCTTCCGTGCAACTGCGCCTCCAAACCTCGCGGCGAGGCACCGGAGAGCTCATCGAGCGCATCAAGGAGGGTAGCGTCGACGCCGCCTTCGTCGGCACGAACATCAACGATCAGCAGCTGCGGGTCATGCCAATTCGATCCCATCGGCTTCATCTTGTTACCCCCGCGGACCATCCCCTCGCGGAGCGCGAGGATGTCACGCTCGCTGAGATTGGCCGTAGGCCGTTTATCGACATGCTGTTTGGCTTCGGACAACGAGCCGTGATCGACGATGCGTTCGCTCAGCAATCGCTATCGCGGCCCGTTGTAGTGGAGGTGGCCGACCTAACGACGGTTCCCGAATACGTGGCTCATGGTCTCGGCGTGGCGCTGTTGCCACCAGAGTTTGTCGTGGCGAGTAGACACGATCTTTCGGTGGTTCCTGTCTCCGGCGCAGAAATTTCCTGGACGCTTAGCGTCGTCGTCAAGGCCGGCCACCCGGCCAGCCAGGCGGTCGACGCCTTTCTGGACCTGATTCCTCGACATACACGCTTTGAGTTTCCTTTCTGATTGTGAGGCCGGGGCTGGTTGAATCCGCTCGACGTAGTAGTTCGGTGTTCGAACGCAGAGGTTCACGTCTCCATGCGAAAAATCGTTGCATTGGTAAAACGTTCGTTTTACAAGAAATAATGAACATTAAGTCTCAAATCGTAGCCAGTGCGGAAGGCATCTTCGACAACTACGGCTTCGCCGCGACGGGCGTGGACCGTCTGACAGCGGCCGCACAAGTCTCCAGCCGAACGTTCTACAAGCATGTGGGCAGCAAGACGGCGCTTGTCGCCGCGGTTCTCGAGGAGCGAAGCGCCCGCTTTTTCGACCATTGCGATGTCGAGACCGTCGACGCATTGTTCCTTGCTCTCGCAGACTGGACGCGCGCCGTAGGAGCAAGAGGCTGCCTCTTTCTGCGTGCTGAACGTGAGACAGGTGGTGAGTTGCCCGAGGTTTGCGAGGCGGTTGCTGCCTACCGGCAGCGGCTTCGCGTGCTGATCAACCGGCTCGTCGAGGATGACGTCGGCCGGACCGGGTGCGAGGAGCTCACAGAACAGATTCTTGTGCTTTTTGAGGGGGCGACTTCGGCTGCCAGCTATCGTGGGGCGGGTGCCATCCAGGCGGCGCGATCCGCGGCCACCACGCTCGTCGAGCAGACCAAGGCCAAAATACGGCGATAGCGACGAAGCCTCGAACGTCGCCACGCCGTCGACGAACGTTTACGCGCCTCAATCCCGAACCCGGAGCCGACACAGTGCACCTGCTCACCGTTTTCTCGCATCCCCTCACCGACAAGTACCCGACCGCTGTCATGGGCGCGTTCCACGAGCCGTTCGCCCAGGCGGGTTATTCAATCGACATTCTGGACCTCCATCAGGAAGACTTTGATCCCCGTTTTACCCAGGAGGACCACGCCCATTTCTGGGGCGGACCTGTACCGAACGAGATCGCCGCCATGCATCGCAGGGTTGAGAAGGCAGACCGGCTGGCCTTTGTATTTCCGGTCTACTGGTGGGGTATGCCCGCGATGATGAAAGGGTGGATCGAGCGCGTTTTCACCGGCGGCTGGGCTTATCAGTTCGGCGCCGGTGTGGAAGACCGCGGCAAGGAGCCACCCACCTCGCTTCTGGGAAATGTTCCGACGACGTTGGTCGGAATCGCTGGGTCGACCAGACGGACCTACGATAAGTACGGCTACGGAGAGGCCATGAAGACCCTGATCGACGTTGGGACGTTTGCCTATTGCGGCGTAACGGACGTTGAGAGCCATCTCATCTATGACGTCGAAGGTGATCACAACGCACCGAAGCGCGACGAGGGTCTGACGCAGGCGCGCGACATCGCCAGAGTATTCCTGTCGCCCGAACGTATCGCAAGAAATGCCAAAGAAGAGCACCTCCGAGCGCGATCAAAGTCACACTACGAGAAAGTTCCATAAACTGGATTATGCAACTTTAAATTGCATTTGTGTGCATCTACTCATATAGGGATCGTATGATCTGTTCCACCTGACGATCTACAAGGAATCTCGAATGCGACACTGGCTCGACAAGTTGACCGATCTCGCCGCCATTCCTGGCGACGAAAGCATCTTGAAGGACGCGCTGGCAACCTTTACCGAACAGATCGGTTTTGCAGGCTATGCCTATCTGAGCATCCAGCCAGGGCGCTCGCTCGCAATGTCGAACTATCGTCAAGAGTGGCAGTCCGACTATTTCAAGCGAGGCTATCTTGCGATCGACCCCGTCATTCGACGCGCCAAATCCCTGAAACGAGCCTTCATCTGGAGCGGCAAACAGGACAACCAACGGCTAACCAAAGCGGAACGCTCGTTCTTTGCGCATGCAGCCGATTTCGGAATTCGCTCCGGCATCACGGTACCCATCAAGGCCGCACACGGTTCCATGGCGATGTTCACGCTCGCCTCCGAGAAGCCGTCAATCGACCTGGAGCGTGAGATTGACCCCGTCGAGGCTGCATCCGCGGTCGCGCAACTCCACGCCCGCATCAATTTCGCTGATCCGACCCCGAGTATTGAAGAGCCGATTGCTCTGGATCCCAAAGGGGCGGCCTATCTGGCGTGGATAGCTGTCGGGAAGACCATGGAGGAGGCAGCGAACCTCGAGGGAGTCAAATACAACAGCGTGCGCGTCAAAATCGCCGAAACAAAGAAACGCTTCGACGTGCACACACTGACTCATCTGACCGCCGTCGCCATCCGCCGAAAGCTGATCTGAGCCTCAGTTCACCGACACTTTCGGGATATAGCCAAGGATGGTGACCAGCGTGTTCACCACATACATCTGCGCGTGCATCTCCACGCAGGCCTGGATGTAGGTGAGGTGCTGCGCGCCGCCTGCCTCCTTACCGGATTTGTAGGTGTCGGGCAGAGCCTGAAACAGCCGATCTGCAGTGTCGACCAGACGTCGATGGGTCCGGATAGCATCCACCGTCAAGCTCTCCAGGTCAGCCTTGGGCAGACCTTGCGTCAGCCCGTACACGGGACGCATTTCGAGTTTGTCTTCCGATGTCGGGTCCGGTGTCATTCGATCCAATCTCCGGCTTGTCCGCGGTGCGCCCCCGCAAACGTTAATCCCTGATCCCAAGCCGGGGGTTGGAAACTGTGCTAGACAGTCCTGCGACCTTTAGTACCGAGGCACCTGGACATACGTCACAGGCCCCCGGCCACAATGGTCAGAGGATTCTGATGTCGAAACAGCCGACATCAACTGCTAGCAGGGGTTTCCACACCCCGAGGCAGCGCGTACTGCCCTACCCGCCCTTATAGATGGCGGACGCTGAATTCGCCAGTGCAAACATGCACATGATCACGTGAGTGGCATAGTGACCTTCGCGAGCATCAATGTCATTTGGCACCGATCCCCGAGAGATCGACACGAATACCCGCCTTGTTGGGATCGTCGCTATGGGCCACATCTTCGGAAGGCATGCTCGCGTCCCACCCGGCAGAATCTGCTGACTCCTCGATCGCGTCGATCGTGGACTCGTCCCCACCAGCTTCAGGGGCCTTCACCTCACCAGGGTCCGGCGCGCGGAATACGGCCATTCCCTCGAAATACCCTGTCTGCCAGGCGATGATCGCGTCGTCGAGCACCTGGGGAAGAACCTCGTTCTCGGTGGGATTGCCGTACC
Organism: Pseudomonadota bacterium; assembly: GCA_023390055.1. Lineage (GTDB taxonomy): Bacteria > Pseudomonadota > Alphaproteobacteria > Rhizobiales > Rhizobiaceae > Neorhizobium. The sequence continues at coordinate 22,996 of JAEWDP010000177.1, forward strand.
ATTTCGTGACGAGCCGATAGACTTTGGCGAAGAGCGCGGTGCCCATGCGGATATTTTCACAAGGATCGACAAGGTCAGGTCTCAGCGCTCCGGCCTCCATGATGCCAAGACCCGCCGGATATTGGGTGACGCCGACACGCACGATGTTCCGGCCGACATGCTGACGGATCAGTTCCATCGCCTCGCCGGACGTGGCGGGCTTCGGCACCAGCACGATGCGGTTTGCGGACCTTATTGTAACGGCGAACGGATCCTGCGAACCTGCCCTCTCGATGAACATTTGCACGATCGAGGGCTTCAGGGCCGGATCAGCGCATTGCTGGATGAGGGCGGCGTCAACCATCCCGGTTTCCTTTTCTCAAGCGTTGAAGGCCATGACGACGGACAAGTCAAAGAGCTTTGCCCAGGCGGTCACGCTCGCCTTCTGGATCGCGATGATCGACGGGCCCCTGGTCCACCAGCCATTGCCGGTGGCGACGATGACGGCGGGTGAATGCAGCATCGATTGCAGCACCGGCCAGAGGAGGAGTTGCTCGTAGCAGATGAGCGGCGCGATCCTCGTTGCTCCAACCTCCGCGACCGGGTTCGCGAACAGGTGCGCTCTTGCGCCGCCGCCCTCCCCTGTCCAACGCAACCATGGCTGCCACATGGAAACCGGAACCGGCATGCGCTCCTTGTAGAGGATGCCAGCGGCGCCGGAACCAACCGCCACTATGACATTGTCGTAGCCTTGCGCATCGATGACGGCGGCGCCGGCGACGACCGTGACGTCGAGCCCGTTCAACCCCTCCCGCCAAAGGCGAGCGACCGTCGGCGTCCAGAAGCCGAGCGCGCTCTCCGGAAAGACGACAACGTGCGCGCCCTTACTTGCGGATATGCGCGCTGTGGCGATCAGGCCACGGTGATGCTCGAGCGACCCGTCCCGGCCAAGGCTTCGTCCCAATTCAAGGTCTACGCCCATCCATCCTTCCGGTAGCTTCGGCTCTGTCCACGTGGCAGTGGACCAGAGCCAGAAGCCTGCGAGGCCAATGGCGGCAGTCGGCCAATATCTCGTCACCATGACGAGCAGGCCGGCCGCGGCCGCAGCGAGCCCCCACCATCCCCATCCTGGAAACAGTACGCCGGCTGCGGTCAGCGGATGCGCCCATCCGGTGATGCCGAAGGGCGGCAGCCCCGTCAGCACCGCCGCCGCCAGATAACGCAGCGGTCGCCCTATTCCCGAGTGGCCCCTTCCCGGATGCCTTGTCCAGAGCGCCGCATGCGCGGCGACGAAGGAGAGTGAGGCCGCGAACCAGAGCAGGAAGCCCGGCCAAAGATCGGCTGAATAGAAGTTCGCGACGCCCTGCGGCAGGCCGCGCGATGCCGCCAGAAAATAGCCGGCCGACGCGAGCGCCGCGACCCTGCGCGACGGCGACAACGCCCAGAGCGCCGGGAAGAGCATCGCGACCGGTAGGGCGAGCACATTGCCGCTCCAGCCGAGTGAGCCGCAGGCGACGGATGCGATGACAATCAAGGCAGATCGCCAAAGTTCCGAAACGCGATCACGGATCGAAGGTGAACACCGGCCGGGCGAGGCCGAGGAGGCCGCTGTCGGGGAGCGGCCCGAAGTATCGGGAGTCATAGGAGCTCGCAAAAGAAGAGTAGAGATAGAGATGTCCTGATGGCACGATGCCACCAGGATATGGCGTGATCGTCCTGCCCTCCCCGTCCGTCTTCCGGACGACAGATGCGGCAAGGGAACCGCCGTCGATCACGACGTGATCCGTGATTTCGACATGCTGTCCGGGAAGTGCTGCGATCATCTTGATCAGCGGCGCGAACCCACCGGCGCACAAGCCTCGTCGGAGATACCCTCGGCGTCGTGCCTCCTCGAACATTGCGGTCGCGGGCGGGCAGACGAACACGAGATCGCCGATCTCGGCCGAACGGCGGACCGCCTGGATGCGCCAGAGCCCGAGCGGCTCGCTCGGCGTCAGGTTCAGCCGATAGCCGCCGACGGTCGCAGCCGTGACGAGGCCCGCGATAGCAACCAACGACGTGCTCAACAGCATGATCGCACCGCGTCGCCTCATTGCTTCACAACCGGGCTCTGGCGTTGCGCGAGACGCAATTCCTCGACCTGCCGCAGGGTCTCGGTCGTACGCTCATGGGCAGCGAGCTGCTGGGCCGTGCGCATGACTGGCCAAGCTTCCTTCAGGCGCTCCTTCTCCTGTGGCTGCATTCCCTCGGAGAGCTTGTCGAACAGTTTGCCCGAGGGCTCACGTGCGGCATTAGTCAGCAGGGTGCGCTCGCCGAACCGCTCAGTCACAGCCTTGCTGAACCCGTCGATCTCCAGCTTCGTCTCGCGATTGCTCAGCGCATATCCAAGGGCGGCGGGAAGATCGTTGCGGTCGATCGCATCGCGCACGCGCTCGAGCACGGTTCGTACCTCAGGTGAAAGCGCCGGAATGTCGATCGAGACGCGCTGCCTCAGCGCCCTTTCCTCGGCCTCGTGCCGCAGCGCAACGCTCTCTCGCATCTGCAGATAGCGTTCGATGTCGCGTTTCAATGCGGGCACATTGACCTCGGCGACGCGTCGCGCCTCGCGTTCCGTCTTGCTGGCGAGAATACCGGTCTTGCCCCTGAGCGGACCGATCGACGCCGGCTCGGCTTCAAGCTTTTGAAGCGCCTGTGCCCCCACGTCCTTACCCGCCAGCACGGCGTCGAAGTTCATCGCCTGGAAGGCGGTTTCGGGATCGGCGAAGACGTAAGCGAAGCGGGTCGAAACCTCCTCCCATTGCTTCTTCAAGGCCGGATCAGCGTCGAGCCTCTCGCTGACCGTGTCCGCGACGGAGTTCTCAAACCGGGTGATGCCGGCGACCATGGGTTTTGACTCCTTGCTTGATTGTGTTGGCGGGGATTGCCGCAGACCAAAACGCTCGCCAAGCGCGCGAAGGCGATTGGCGAGATCGGCGAGCTTGTTTTTCTGCCGCAGCGTCCAGTCGAGCCGGTCGCGCAGCAGCGTGCGGGCCACCTGGACGATGTGCAGGCCTCGGTTTTCGGCGAAACGGAGCGCCTCGCGGTAGAGCGAGCCACGCTCGTAGTCGAGTGTGGTCTCCTTGGCGTTTCGACGTGACAGGACCTTGGTAAGCCCACCGTTCATCTCGAAGGAGCGGCGACCGAAATAGACCTGGAGGTCCTCCCGATGGCGCGTCATCGCGACATAGGTCAGGTGGCGATCCAGAGAAAGGGAAGCCAGCACCTTCACCCGGTCGACGGTGGCGCCTTGGGCTTTGTGGATCGTGGTGGCGTAGCCGTGATCGAGGTTGTTGTAGATGTGGCTCTCGACCATCACTTGCCGACGCTGATCGCCCTCACCCACGGCGACGGTGATGCGGCTGGGCGCGGCCTCCATCACACGGCCGATCATGCCGTTCTTAACGCCCAGCGATCCCTCGTTCTTCAGGAAGACGATCTGGTCGCCGGCGTCGAAACGGCGGGTGCCGTCGGCGGTTTTGAAGGTGTGGCCCTCTCCGACGATCCCGCGCTCGACCAACTGTTCACGTGCCATGACATTGAGCATGCGCACGTCGCGTCGAAGATGGGCGAGGATCAGCGTCGTCTTCGTCTGATCGTAATCGTGGTTCCAGTCGGCGATCAGCCTCTCGACGGCTTCAGACTTCAGGTGCGCGCCGAGCACTCTGCCTTCACCCTGGTATGCAACAATCGCCCGCTCGACATTGCCGCGCGCGAGATCGAGCGACGCCTTGCGCATCCAGTCCTGGCGCTGGCGATAGATGGTTTCGAGTTCGGCGTAGCCGATGCGATCGACGATGGCACGGAAGGCAGCACCCGCCTCGATCGGCTGAAGCTGTTCGGGATCGCCGATAAGCACGATCTTCGCACCCGCCTTGACCACGGCGTCGATGAAGCCGGCCATCTGTTTCGAGGCAACCATGCCGGCCTCGTCCATGACAAACACGGTCCTGGCGTCGAGCGTGTCACGCCCCTGTTGCCACCGCAACTCCCAGGAGGCGAGCGTCCGGGAGGCGATGCCCGCCTCCTTTTCCAGTCCTTCAGACGCCTTGCCGGCAAGGGCACCACCGACGACCCGATATCCGGCCAGTTCCCAAGCCTCGCGGGCCGCCTTCATCATCGTGGTCTTGCCAGCACCTGCGCGGCCGACCACGGCCGCAATCCGCGCGGAACCGGCAACATGCCCGATGGCAGTCCGCTGTTCTTCCGACAGACGCGAATGACGGGCGAAGGTGGTTTCCAGCACCTTGGCCGAGACGCCATGCGACACCCTTGCCGCAAGCCAGATCGAGCGACGCGCCATCTCCGCCTCGAGCCGGATCAACTCGCGCTTCGTGTACCGGGCCGGCACTCTTTCCCCGGTCGCGAAGTCGATTGTGTCGCGCTGGAGACGCAGCACCTCCGGGCTCTCGATGATCCGTGTCAGGAGCTGCTGGAACACGGACTGATCGTCGACATAACGGTTCAAAACCTTTGCAACATCTCGGGCGTCGAAGACGCTTTTCTCCCGCGTGATCAGGTCGAGCACGATCCCAGGGTCTCGAAGAATGCGGCGGGTGTTTTCCGCGCGCCGCGCATCGTTCAGCTCGAACCGTTCCAGCTCCGGCCGAACGCCCTCCCTCTCCGCCTTGCGCTCGATCGCCTTTGCCCCAACGCCAAGATGGATGGTCGGCTCCAGATCAATGCCCTGCTTCTCGTAGGAGCGGCCGTCGACGCGCAGCGAGATCCCGTTCAGCGCCAGATGATGATTGAGGCGCTCGAACCAGGCGTCACGAAAGGCGTTGAAATCGTCCGTCCCGCCGGCCCAGAGCTCGTAGACTATCTTGCCCGCCTTGTTGCGCAATGGTTGCCCGTCTTCGCCTGTCACCGCGACCTTCTTCGCGCCGAAACCATCCTCGGTCAGCGGACGCAGGGTCGTCATCAGGTGGATGTGCGGATTGCCGGGATTGTAGTGGTAGACCCAGTCCGCCACCATGCCCTTCGACAGGATGTGCCGCTCCACGAAATCCCGCACCAGCGCGATGTTCTGTTCGGCCGTCAGTTCCAGCGGCAGGGCAATGGTCAGGTCCTTGGCAAGCTGCCCGTCGGAGCGCTTCTCGAAGGCCTCGACCTTGTTCCAGAAGGCTTCCGAGGCGCCGGCAGTCGAGCAGTCGGCAATCAGCATATGTGCCCATTTCGGCGCGCCCACCGGGAGAGCAAACTCCTCGTGCAGAAGCCCTTCTTTCCGGGTGTAGTCGATGGTGCGGGCCTCGCGCTCGTACTCCATCCTGGCGCAGTGCCGGTAGGCCGCCGACAGCACGACGCTGCGGCCGTCGCCGCGGCTGACAATGCTGACGGAGAAGTGGGCGATGGCCACGGCGACGAGTCTCCTGGTTTGAACCTCGTTCGTCGGGAGCTGGGCAGGCCGTTCAGGCCTTAGCGCAAGGCGTCGCGTCAGCGACGTATAATTGCGCCCTTGGAACCGCTCCTTCGGAACGGCGGGATCATCCACCAAAGTGTCGGCCTTGCCGACGTGCAGATCTGCACATTCCCTCCCACGCGCATCCGGGAGAATCTGGGCATCGCAAGTGCAACGCCCAGACTTCATAGGAGCAACCGGAATGAAGAAACCGTCGTCCAGGATCAGGGAAGAAATTGCCAGGTTGCAGGACCAGCTGAAACAGGCAGAGACCCGTGAGGCCGAGCGCATCGGCAGGATTGCGTTGAAAGCCGGTCTTGGTGAGGTTGAGATAGAGGAAAGCGAGCTTCAGGCGGCTTTCGAGGAGATTGCCGAAATGTTTCGCGCGGCAAAGACAAGAGCGGCCGGAAAGAAAAGTGTTGGCGATAGCAGGAGCGGCGGCGAAACATCCGCGTCGCTCCCGTCTGGCGCGGATGCGGGCGGGCCTGGTGAGGCTTGAGCGGATGGCGAAATCCATGACGTCAGACGCGCGCAAAAAGGACACGCGCGAGAAAATCGAGCTTGGCGGCCTGATCGTGAAGGCCGGGCTGCGATACGAAAAACGGGCGCTGCTGCTCGGCCTGCTGATCGAAGCAGGCCAGCGGATCAAAGGCAATGAGCCTGAGAAATCGCGCCTGATCGCGATCGGGGCTGAGGCATTCGGCAATGACGGCGAATAGATTGCTGCTTCTCATACTTCCGATGGTGATCATGCTCACTGCAATGGTGATGACATCCGGAATGGAACATCGGCTGGCAGCACTCGGAACATCGGCACAGGCGAAGCTGATGCTGGGCCGAGCCGGTCTCGCTTTGCCCTATGTCGTCGCGGCCGCCATCGGCATCATGGCGCTGTTCGCCGCGAATGGATCAGTTAATATCAAGGCGGCTGGTCTGAGCGTGCTCGCGGGTAACAGCATGGCGATCGCTGTCGCCATCATCCGCGAAACAATCCGCCTGACCGGCTTTGCCAACAGCGTCCCGGCAGGACCATCGGTTCTCGCCTATATCGATCCGGCGACGATGCTGGGCGCGGCTACCACCTTCATCAGCGGCATGTTCGCGCTACGCGTTACACTCAGGGGCAATGCCGCCTTCGCGACCAGGTCGCCGAAGCGGATCATTGGCCGACGCGCCGTCCATGGCGAGGCCGACTGGATGAAACTGCCCGACGCCACAAGACTGTTTCCCGAGGCCGGCGGCATCGTCATTGGCGAGCGATACCGTGTCGATCGCGGCAGTGTTACGGCCATGCCGTTCCGCGCTGATGACAGACAAAGCTGGGGAGCCGGCGGAAAGTCACCATTGTTGTGTTTCGACGGTTCCTTCGGCTCGTCGCACGGGATCGTCTTTGCCGGTTCCGGCGGTTTCAAGACGACATCCGTCACAATCCCGACTGCGCTCAAGTGGGGCGGTGGCCTTGTGGTGCTCGACCCATCGAGCGAAGTTGCGCCGATGGTCATCGATCACCGGCGAAAATCCGGCCGCAACGTGATCGTGCTCGATCCCACAACGCCCGCGATCGGCTTCAACGCGCTCGACTGGATCGGCCGCCACGGCAACACGAAGGAAGAGGACATCGTCGCGGTGGCGACGTGGATCATGACCGACAATGCGCGGGCCGCGTCCGCTCGCGACGACTTCTTTCGCGCATCCGCCATGCAGCTCCTGACGGCGCTGATCGCCGATGTGTGCCTCTCTGGGCATACGAACGAGAAAGATCAGACACTGCGGCGCGTCCGGGCGAACCTCTCGGAGCCGGAGCCGAAGCTACGCGAGCGCCTGACGCGCATTTACGAAGGTTCGGGCTCCGACTTCGTGAAGGAAAATGTGGCCGTGTTCGTCAACATGACGCCGGAGACGTTTTCCGGCGTCTACGCCAACGCTGTGAAGGAAACGCACTGGCTCTCCTACCCGAACTATGCGGCGCTTGTGTCGGGTGACAGTTTCTCCACCGACGATCTTGCGGATGGCAGCACGGACCTGTTCATCGCCCTCGATCTCAAGGTGCTTGAGGCGCACTCCGGGCTGGCACGCGTGGTCATCGGTTCGCTGCTCAACGCCATCTATAACCGCAATGGCAAGGTCAAGGGACGCACGCTGTTCCTGCTCGACGAGGTCGCACGCCTTGGTTATCTGCGCATCCTCGAAACGGCCCGCGACGCCGGCCGCAAATACGGCATCACGCTCACGATGATTTTCCAGTCGATCGGCCAGATGCGCGAGGCTTATGGCGGGCGTGACGCGACCAGCAAATGGTTCGAATCCGCATCGTGGATCTCGTTCGCAGCAATCAACGATCCGGACACGGCCGACTATATCTCGAAGCGCTGCGGCGACACCACGGTCGAGGTCGACCAGACCAATCGTTCGAGGGGAATGAAAGGATCGTCGCGATCGTACTCGAAGCAGCTCAGCCGTCGGCCGCTGATCATGCCGCACGAAGTGCTGGGCATGCGCAGCGACGAGCAGATCGTGTTCACCGCCGGCAATCCGCCGCTCAGATGCGGTCGCGCGATCTGGTTCCGGCGTGACGACATTAAGGCCTGTGTCGGGCAGAACAGGTTTCATCGTGAAGGTGAGTAAGGTGAATGAGAGGCACGCTCGAAGGATTGCGATCTGCTGCCGGCGACCGGCCGGCCCGCGAGAGGATCGCGACCCGCATGGGACGAAACCGCCTGGCGGGTTCGGTGCGCTCAAGCGCATAGAGCCGTGCGGCAAAGCCGCCTCGCCCGCATCTATTTCCTCCGGAAGGGAAAACCATCAGCGAGATGAATCGATCACACCGTACCGATTCATGGAAGTCGTTGGACGCGGGCTCGCGAAGACGCGAGAATCCGGGCATGCAGAACGAGGAAACACGCCCGGTTCATCTTCACCGTATCGACGCGACACAGAATATGCGGCGCTTCTATATGCTCGCGATCCAGCCGACCCTGTTTGGTGGCGCCTCCGTCATCCGCAACTGGGGCCGGATTGGATCGAGCGGCCAGACAATGATGGAAACCTTCGATGGCCAAGAGGACGCGAACACGGCGCTGTCTCGCCTTGAGCGCACAAAGAGAGCCCGAGGCTATCGCGACGTCCCCTGCGCCGATTGATGTGTCTGGAACAATCGAAACCTCATGTTTCCTGTGGTTTTCCCGTGTCTGGCAACACTTCCAGCACTGGCGGCCCTAGCGCTCCTCTATCGTCGCCGTCATACCTGAAGGACATAAACAAGCAGAGGAGATCGTCATTCATGACCACGACAAACGAAATCGCCGACAAGATTGCATCCGAGCAGAACCTGACCAAGGCACAGGCCAAGGCCATCGTCGAAAGTGTCTTCAGCCAGATCGCCGAGGCAGCAAAGGTTGGCGCGGAAACGTCGATCCCATCTTTCGGAAAGTTCAAGATCAAGGAGACGTCCGAGCGCGAGGGCCGCAATCCCGCAACCGGTGCGATCATAAAGATCGCGGCTTCGAAGAAGCTAACATTCACGCCGGGCAAGGCAGTGAAGGACGCGCTCAACGGCTGAGGCATTTATGACGCCAGGAGCTGGCCGCAAGACGGAAGCCTCCTAGAACGGAGGCTCCGCACCAACACGGCCGTCCTGCTCGGCTTCGATAGCGGCGAGCTCGGCCAGAGCGAGTTCGAGCTCCGCCGCAATTTGGCGGCGTTCATTCGCCTCGCACGCGTTCTTCATCTCAGCCCGAAGTTCTTCAATCTGGTTTTCGAGTTCGTAGGTCATTGTCCGATCTCCTATGTGAAAGACGATCAGCGGCGCCGGGTAGGGAATGACGATGTCAGGGATCGCTCAGGCGACCGGCAGCGCCGGGGAGTGGGGGAGCCGATTTCGTGTTGGCGGCTCCGCTGCCAATTCGATATTGGGGGGACCGCTCATCCTTGACGACGGCTGTCCCGTCGGCATCATCACCGAATACTGAGCAGGTTCTCCATCCTCTCCGGATGGCACCAAAAAGCCGGACCCGGCTCAATGCCTGGTCGGGCTTTGGATTAGTCGGTAGAGAAGAAGGCTCCGCCGGAGGCGGAGCCCGTGATCTCATCAGTCCCGGTTCGGGCGGGACCAGATGAGCTGGAGGCCGTCTTCGCCCTCCACCTCGGCGAGCGTTGCGTAGATGGGGGCCGGGAAGCTCGGATCGTCGAGCTTGACCGAGAGGTAGTCGCGGCCTTGCTCGGAGGTCTTCTGCCATGCGGCGCCTAGCTCTACGCTACCGGCGTAGACGCGGAACTGCGGGCCCTTGTCGGAGGGGTTCTCGACCCGTGCGATGCGGGCTTTGACGTTTAGGGCGAGAGTGCGGATGGAGCCGGTGAAGCCGTTTTCCGTGGAGGTGAAGGTGCCGATGGTTGCCATTGTCGTATTCCTTTTTTCGTGTTCGGGCCGCGCCCATCGCGGCCTCGATGGCTGTCGCAAAGACCGGGGACGATCGGACCGCACCTGAAAAGGCCGGAACGCAGTGGAGGGCGGCAACTGCCACTTTTGTTAGTGGGAGAGGAATGGCGGCTAAGCCGGCAGGGGTAAGAAAAGTGGTGGTGGCCGTTGCGGGAAGACGATCGAGGCGCAGCCGGTCTCCGGTCAGACATGCCTTATCGAGCCCGCGGATGGGCCGCCAGAAACTCTGACGGGAAGGGATATGGCGATGGCATTCCGCTGCATTTGCCTTGGGTACGAGGCCATCCCGCACCACGCGCGCCGGGACCGCTCTCATCGTCTGCTTCATCAGGGGACAAGCGTTTCAGCTAACATTGGCCCGCTTGCTGACTGCGCCCGGTGCGATATCGTTGCCCTCGCGAATCGCTGCCTGGAGGATCAATGCGTCAGCAGACCAAGCCGTTCATCGTCGAACGCAAACCGTCCCGCAAACCCAAGCCCGACACTGCAAAACCATCGGTCTGGGGAAGGCTGGATGCTGACATTGCACAAGGTCTCCAAGACCAAGTGGGTATGGACCACGCGGCCGCCACCGGTGGTGACGACCGCGCTTGAAATTCAGGCGGCAGCTTTCACATCCGCTTCCGGCTGCAGCGAATGCAGGAAGCTAACAGCGCGCTGCGCATGGGCAGCCGCGTGAAAAATCGCCCGCTTGTCGTTGGTCAAAACCGACAACCACGACTGCAGATAGGATGCGTGATCTGGCCGCGGTTCGAGCTCCGGTGCGATGCCAAGATCGGCGCAGAGGAAGCAACTGCCGAGCTCCGCGATGAGCTCTTCCCGTGCCCGCTCGGTCCTGTCCTTGGCATAGCACGACAGGTCACGTCCAACGCGATGTTCTGCGGCCGTCCAATGGGTCGCCTCATGGCTGAGGACGGCTGCGTATCCGGCAGCATCGCGAAACGCCTCGAAGGGTGGCATCTGGATGTAGTCCATGACCGGGGAATAATAGGCCTGGTTGCCGCCGTGCCGGACAACTGCGCCAGTATTTCGGAAGAAGCGATCGGCGCTGTCGATCCGCTCGACCGGATCAAAGACCTTAGCCGACGGCGCGTAGTAGCTGTCGGGCAGACCCTCGATCTGCTCGACGTTGAACACCGAATAGGCCTTCAGGAAGGGGACCTCCCGATCGACCTCGTTGCCGTTTCCGTCCGATTCCGACTTGGTGAAGCGGCTGGCGAAGACGACGGTCGAGCCGGTCTCGCCCTTGCGCACGGCCCCGCCCAGTTCGAGGGATTGCTTGAACGTCATCCACATCGAGGAGGCGAAGCCGCGTGATACCTGTTCCGACCATAGGAGGAGCACGTTCACGCCCGAATAAGGAAGGCCGTTGTGGCGCAGCGGCCGCGCGATGCGGCCATTGGTGTTGGCGGCGTTCCATGGTTTCATCCAGGGGCGGACGCCCTTTTCCAGATCCTCGACGATCCGATCGGTGATCCGCGTGTAGATGTCCAATCGGTCCGCTTCTGGTTTCTTTGTCATGATTTCTCACTCCTTTTCTTAGGGCCGCGCCTATCGCGGTCCGTCACGGAGGTCCGAAGTCAGGGGCCGATGGTGTGGCCATGCACCGAAGGCCGTAGCAGCGTGGAGGACGGCGGAGCCGTTGCATGGGCGCCCGGCTCCTGCAGGACCGCCGAGCGGGACGGGCCGCGATCAGCGCGTCTCCAGGTTCATTCTCGACATGAGAAAAGGCCGGCGCCTATGGGCGCCAGCCTGAAAAGAGGGAAATGGCGAGGTGTGATCCCCGCCAAGTGTGTCATCCGAGTGCCGCCATCTGAGCCTCGGCCGCCTTGCGATCGAGGGATGCACCGGGGTTCTCGACCGGTCGGTCGAACGGCTTCCACGTCTCGCCGACGACCTGCTCGTAAGCGGCCACCGCGCCCTCGGCTGCCATTCGGAGCGCGTGGGACTGGACGCCCATGTCGGCCGCGAACTCCCGCTTGCGCTGGGCAGCACTGTCGTAGCCGACCGGACCATCGAGATCCTCGTCTCGGGCATCGTTCGATGCCTTGGCTGTCGCGTCGCGCGCTTCGGTAACGGCACGGGAGTAGAACTGACCGGCACCGTGGGCCGAGCCGACGAAGGCTCCAACGATGCGCTGCAGGTGGATCTGCATCGCCTTCTCGCCGAGCCCTTCGGACAGGCTGTCGGCAGTCTCGATGATCAGCCGCTCGTGAAGGCTGCGGATGCCATCGCTGTCGACGACTGCTGTACCAAAGCTTTCGGCGATCTTGAGTGCCTGGGAGGCATCGGGGCACGATAGGCGGACCATTTCGAGGTTTGCGCCTTTACGCAGTTGCGAGACCCGTGCGTTGGAGCGGTTGGGAGTTGCGGGCTTGGCCATATAAGTTCCTTCCTTGGCTGCCGAAGCGGTTCCGGCCCGTGCCGGTCTGCCCTTCGATGCGGGCACTCAAGAACCGGCAAAGGACGGGCGGCTTCACAGGTCCGATGCGGCTGAGCAAGCAGGGCAGGTTTGCGGGCCAGCAGGTTTTGACCTGAGCAGACCGCGAGGCTGCTCTCGCGCAGGGAGGTTGGATTGGCCGCTCGGCGGCGCGACAGCGGCCTTGAAACGCCCGGCCGCCGGTTCAGACCGCAGCGAACAAGAAGGGCGGTCCGACACGGGGCCCGATATCTGTCTCCAGCGGGAAGGAACGAATATGGCCAAGGCCTTCCATGTCGATGACATCGAAGCCCGGCAAGTCAAGCACCGGCTGCCTCTTTTCGGGTCCGCCTATGTCGCCGGATGATGTACAGGTGGCTTGTCGCGCGGCTGCAGTTTACCGATGACCTGCTCTTGCATCGCCAGACTCCGGGCAATGACGTCGAGTTCGACCCACCGCTCGAAGGTAAGGCGGTCGACGAGCTCCTGATAGTAAATTCGGAGGCCGGATCTTCGGCGATTCCGGCTCTGGGCATTCACCGTCGTCGCCTGTCTCCTGGCGCGCGACACAATCTGCCGTGTTAGACATTCCAGATGCCGCTGTGTCTGTCGCCGGGCGCCGATTGCTTTTGCCAGAGGTTTCGAAGCGCCGATGTCGGTCATAACACCTCCTTCAGGCTTTGCCAGCCTTTGGAGGAGGACGGCCTGTCGGCGAATAAGCCGTCCGCACTGGTGGCAAACTCCACCCCCAAGAATTTAGGGGTGGGTGGTGCGATGTTCGACCGATGGACGGCGGTCATGCCGCAGCCCTCTGATCGACGTCCTCGTCGTGCACTTCGTCGTCAGACAGGTCCGGATCCTGCAGATCGTTCTGATCCGCAGCCGCATCGATTTGCCCTTCCTGCTTCTCGGCGGGGTCGTCAACATGATCGCCTTCGTCATCATGCGGAGCCGTGCCGGTGGTATCGGTGGGAGAGTTTGCCCGGATCCAGTCGAGCAACTCGTCGGCTGGCGGTGCGAAGTGCGCCGACGTGTGGACGAAGCGCTCGTTCTGGAAATGCTCGACCAGCGCTGCGCGGGTTTCGCGAACCTTCTGGCGAGGCTGCACGGACGCCTCGGCGCACGATGCCTCCAGCGCCTGGCGCGACAGGCACAGAAGGAAGTCCTCCGAGCCCATGTTCGGCAGGTATTCGTCGGCGCCGATCGCCTTACCGGCGATACGGGAAACCATTCCGCTGTTCGACATGCCTCGACGGCACGAGAGAACATCGATCAGCACGGAGCGAACGGCGACTCGAAGCGTGTTCTGATCGAATGCGAGCTTTCCATGCTCATCGAACAGGGCGACGACATGGCGCGAGAAACGCTTGCCGCCATAGAAGGTCCCGTCTGCACCGGAATCGACGCGGACGTTCTGCCCGGCGAAGGCCAGCACCATCAGCGCCATCAGCATGTCATCCTCGATCGGCGCTCGGCCGAGCGCATCATGAAGCGCCTCGGTGCGGAAATCGCCGATCATGTCATGGCCCTTCTGGGTCACGTCAGGCCGAGCCTTCTGCGTCGTGAATGCACCGGCATTCCCACCGCCTTCCGCAGTTCCCTCAGCGCTGCCTCCCTTCGGCTTGGCCGCTTCCGGCATGCGGTAATGCAACGTTTGGACCTTGCCGTCGCGATCGAGGTAGAGCGCCGTATGATCAAACTTCGACGGCTTGCCATAGACCTGAGTGGCCTTCTTCGGCAGCTCCGGCTGGCCCCAGCTGTTGACCTCGACGATGGCGCCGCGCTTCGGCAGGTTGCTGGTCATCCACTCGTGTTGGGCGCCGAGGAACCCCTCGACATTTGTGGTATAGCGTCCGTCCTGGTCGGCGGGTGCGAAGAGGTCCTCGACCCACTCGATGCCGTAGGCCTGGGCCAGATCGTCACCGAAACTTGCGTCCTTGGCATACATGCGCTTCTTGGTCAGCGCATTGGCGATCTGCCACCACGGAGCGGTATCGCCCTTCTTCGGCTTGTGCGCCTTCCAGACCTCCTTCTGGTCCACCTGACCAGCGGCCGCGATGATACGCAACTGCTGCTCTGACGGCATGTCGCCCAACGCCATCTGCTCCAGCATCGCCGGCAGGACATTAGCGAGCAGGCGCAGCTTGCGAATCTGACGAACGGGAAGCGCGAGGGCGACCGCAATCGCTTCTTCGGTCCAGCCGAGAGCAACGAGCCGTTCGATGCCGCGCCACTGATCGACGGGGTTGAGCGCCTCGCGAACCGAGTTTTCGACCATCGAGCGCATCGCGCCATTGTCGTTGGCAGCATCTGCAACGAGGATCTCGATTTCTTCCAGTCCGGCGGCGATGGCAAGGCGCACGCGGCGATGGCCGGCATCGATGATATAGCCATTTCCGCCATCAGTTTCGGGGGCAACCACCGGCGGCTGGACGATGCCAACGGCCTTGATCGTCGCCAGCATCAGCGCGTCGGCCTGCGGCGATGATTTCGTCTGGCGCATCCGGTCGGGGTTTTCTTTGAGTGCGCGCGGGTCAACCTTGATGATCTGCATGGGATTTGTCCTTGTCTGGAGGTTCCGGACCGGCGCCCTGCCAGCCCTTCTTGTCTTCAGCTTTTTCTGAAGACACCTCCCGGACCGCAGAGCGGCCGGACTGCTTCTGGACGCCCTGGAAAGGTGTGCGGAAGGTCAGGGATGGCGAGCAAGAATACGAACTGTTCGGGTTTCTGACGACATCGCCGAACGAGGTCGTCTCTCCCATCCATGAAAAGGCTATGCCGTCGATTCTGACCACGCCTGAAGAGGTCGACACCTGGCTGACAGCACCGTGGGATGAAGCCCGCCACCTACAGCGTCCGCTCCCGGGCAACATGCTGGTCATCGTGCCGCCACAGGCCAAACCGAAACCGGACGAGGAAGGTCTGTTGCTGTGATCACCAGCATAGAGCATGACCAGAGCAGTCAGACGCATGTTCACGAAATGCCGGCTTATCCTGTGGGAACTTACGTCATGGGGAGCGTGCAACCCGTGCGCAAAATCATCCATGTGGACATGGACGCATTTTATGCCTCGGTCGAACAGCGAGACAACCCGGCGCTACGCGGGCGACCATTGGCCGTTGGCGGCTCGGCCGCACGTGGCGTTGTGGCGGCAGCGAGTTATGAGGCCCGTGTCTTCGGCGTGCATTCGGCCATGCCGTCGGTAACCGCCACGCGTAAATGCCCGGATCTGATTTTTGTGCCGCCGCGCTTCGACGTCTATCGGCAGGTCTCGCAGCAGATCCGGGAAATCTTTGCCGAATACACGCCATTGATCGAGCCGCTGTCGCTCGACGAGGCCTATCTTGACGTCACCGAAAACCTGAAAGGCATGGAGATTGCACTGGAGATCAGAGCGAAGATCAAGGCGGTCACGGGCCTCAGCGCGTCGGCCGGTATCTCATACAATAAGTTCCTGGCCAAGATGGCGAGTGACCTGAACAAACCGAACGGTCAGGCGGTCATTACGCCGAAGAACGGCCCGGGTTTTGTCGAAGCCCTGCCTGTCAAAAAATTCCATGGCGTGGGGCCGGCCACCGCCGAGCGGATGAAACGGCATGGAATCGAAACCGGGCTTGACCTGAAATCGAAGTCACTTGCCTTCCTTCAGCAGCATTTTGGGAAGTCCGGCCCGTATTTTTACGGTATTGCCCGTGGGATCGACGAACGGCAGGTCAGACCTGATCGCATCCGCAAATCGGTTGGCGCCGAGGACACGTTTGTCGAGGACATCGACGATCTCAATCTGGCCAAAGCGGAGCTGCGACCATTGGCCGAGAAGGTCTGGCGCTATTGCGAAGCGCGCGACATCACGGGAAAGACGATCACCGTCAAAATCAAATATTCAGATTTCAGTCAGGCGACACGCAGCAGGACCGTGGCGGAATCCGTTTCGGACATCGACATGATCCTGGAAATCGCCGAGACCCTGCTCGCCTCGGTGTTCCCGTTCAAACGGTCTGTGCGGCTATTGGGGATCACCCTGTCATCGCTCAACACCGAAGAGAGCGGGCAAGAGCCGCAGCTCGCGCTCGGGCTCTGATACCACGGTCCTGAAAACGAAAAAGCCTGCCGCGGGAGGAGGTGCGGCAGGCTTTTCGAAAAGAACCGAACAACGGCTGGGAGGAGAAGTGCCGCTGTTCCGACAGACGCGCCCTGGGAGGAGGAGTGGGCCGTCTGAAATCGAAGCTCTGCGGGAGGAGGTGCATCGCTTCGATGAATACCAAAGTACCAGTTTCCACCGCACACGAAACAGACTTTGCTGCAGTGCAGCTATGCAAGTGGCGCAAGGCCATTTTGCGGCTTCGAAAGTCCCGAACCAAGTCCCGGGGTGGGAGAGCACATAGAAAAACGCCCGCGTCATCAGCGGGCGTAGTATCAGCTCGACAAGTTGGAAAGGCCGCTTAGCGGGCGACCGACTGGCGGGCAACGCTGCGGATGTCGGCGCGATTGATACCGAGGTCCTGCAGTTCGCGTGAGCTCATGCGGCCGAGTTCGGTAACGGTGTGACGGTACTTGCGCCAGTTATTGAAAGAGCGTGCTACGTTCATGATGATCCCCTTTCGTGAGGTCTCTTGACGCCAGCAACCTCGGTTGGGTTCCAACGTCGTTTCGATGGTTGGAATATAGGCTCTTGTCCGCACGTCGATAAGGCACAAGGTCTCAGGTCGGCCATGCGCTCAAAGCATGGGTCTTCTCGGAGGCTGATCATAGCGATAGCATCAAGCCCGGAAACGGTCGAAGGCGGTCAGCCGTTTGATCGGCGGATCTGCATCGGGATAACGGTAGATTTCGGCCCTGAGATAGCGGAACTCATCATCGAGCGCTTCCTCGCCCACCTCGATCCACCAGGATTTGGGACGGCCGTCGCTTCCGTCGGACCAGCGATAGCCTCGCGCCTTCAAGTGATCCTTCATATCGAAGGGACTGTTCTCGGCAAAGATCCGGACACGCGACCGCTGGCTTGCTTCGTAGAGTTCCGCGAACGCGTTCGAAGCCGAGCCATCAGCCTCTCGGGCGAGGACCTCCAGGAGCGCGAAACAGTCATCGACCGCTCGATGACCATCATGGAAGTAGCCCGCCTGCCCGATCAGGTAGCCGAGCTTGGTCCCCTCATATCCCCTCGCCGACCAGTCAATCTCGGAGTTGGAGCAGGCCCAGGCCTTGCCAGAAAACAGATGAGAAAACGCCTCGCAAAATGGCCGGTCGAAACCGGCATTGTGGGCGATCAGCAGATCCGCTGGTTCGATCAGCGCCTCTAAAGCAGTCATGTCGATCGACTGTCCGGCCACCATTTCATCGGTGATACCGGTAAGCCTGGTGATGTCAGGAGGGATTGAAACGCTCGGCTGCTGGAGCCCGCCGTAGACCCCGGTGACGTCACCGATGTTTCCTGTGGCATCGAAGGTGAAAGCGATCACGCCAATTTCGATGATCTCATCCTTGCGAGCATTGAGGCCCGTGGTCTCGGTGTCGAGGATGATGCCTTTGAGGGGGAATTCCGGGCGCGGGTTTGGCGCAACCGTGCGCGGCACCAGTTTCGTGAGGATGCGGTAGCGGCCCGTCTCCGAGAGATGCCGGACCATCTCCTCTTCACTTATGAGGACGCCAGGCTGTTCACGCTCGGTGAATCCGGAAGCAGCGCTACGCGTGAGCACCCGGTTGCGCGGAACCTGTTCCGAAAACATGTCGAACTGTTCTGCCATTCTTGCCGTCATCATCCTGCCGCGGGTGCCCACCTTCAAAACACGGCAGGACTGGCAGATCAACCTTGTTGGTGTAAGGCGTCAACAACAGCCTGGCGGTCATTGACAACAGAAGCGCCGCTTCAAGTTATGATTGATTTCGGTTGTTACGAGTGCGCCCAAACAGGAAATGGGCATACCAGCTGTAGCGGGCACTGCGGAAGCCGTTCGCCTCCCGCAAGACCGGTTAAAAGGGTTGCCGCAGGAGGTTCAGCAAAGCGGCGGCAAGGCCGGAACCGGGATCGACAGCCCCCGGCGCGCGGGTCCGCCTAGAATGGCTACGTGCCACATTGATGTACGCAGTTGCTCCATTCGCCTTGAAAGGATTCGAACCAATACCCGCCGCTCCGATACACTAAGCTGCTGTAACTTTTATCCTCAGCGCGGAAAGGTCGGTCGCGACACATGGGTCCATCATCGTTTTACGGCAACACATTTCACCTCAGCGAGGAGTCCTTGGTGCGCGAGCTCAGAGACGCCTATCCGGGTCCACGCATAGGTTCCCTTCGGGAAAACCTCGTTTTTGACAGTCCGAAACACGTCCATGTGCTTGGACATTTCGACATGATAGCTTGTCATTTCCACAATGTCATCGAACGTGCAATGAGCGGCTTCGAGGACAACTCGTAAATTGTCCCACATAGCTCTGAATTGCTCTAAAGGATCGTGAATGATGTTGAGATCCTTGGTCCGCCCAACTTGGCCGACGACGTAGATTGTGTCTCCGACTTTAACCGCGGGAGCATAGCCTGCTCGGCTGACGATCTCCTGCATCTCGTCGGGTATAATGATCTCTCGATCCATAGTGGTCCTCGCAATCTTTGCTGGTTGCTAGCGGCACTGATACAAGCGTCGCGAATTTTCAAGCGCCGTTGGATGAAAAAGTACAAACGGCCAGCGATGTCGGACAGTCCTTTACTTCGCTCGCCGGCACGGCTCTTTCCCGGGCGCAGTTACGTGTCTCAAAATAGCTGGGTCACGCCCCCGGATGTGACCCAGCTAGCAAGTTCATCAAGACAAACGACTTTTGCAGAATGCATACCGCCGCTACTTGGCAGCTTTGGCTGCTTCCTCGATAACCTTTGCGACCGCAGCCGCCTGCGAGATGTAGATAGCGTGGCTGCCTTCTACCTCTGTCACCGTCGAACCGGCGCGCTTGTACATCCAGCGCTCAAGGTCCGGATTGATCGTCATGTCATCCTTCGCAACAATCCCGTAGCTTGGCTTGTCGTGCCAAGCGGCAATAGACACCGGCGCACTGGTGGCCGCGACGGCGACGGGCATCTGAGACCGGGCCATAAACTCGCCCTGCTCTTTGGGTAGATC
>JAEWDP010000182.1 GCA_023390055.1 Pseudomonadota bacterium
GGCCAGCAGCACCGGCGTCATCAAGACCGCCGGCGAAGATGACGGTCATCGCGCAATCGCTGCAGCACTCGGCCATGCTGGCGACACGAACAAGCCCGTAGCGCCACTTGCCTATGCACCATTGCGACAAAGCGTCACCGAGCGGGCCGAACGCATATTTTCAACGATTACGCAATCGCTTGAAAGGATCGAGCAGGAGCAACTGGCCACGATCACGGACATCACGCAAGATGCCGACGAGACCACGACCGCAATCTCGGACATCATCAAGACGTCCGGGGTAGACGTTGCCCCGTTGGCCGAACCTGACGCGGAAGGCCTTGGCGGCCCTTTCGTGGAGCCGGAGACAACGACGTCGCTTTTCGACAATTCGCTCACCGAACTGGACATGGCGTTGAGCCGCCTTGAAAGCGTGCGCGAAACGGCAAGAGCCCTCCCCTATGGCAATCCCGCTCCCGGGCGCAAGGTCACCAGCCACTACGGCAACCGTATCGACCCCTTCCTCGGGCGGCTCGCACTTCATGCGGGCATCGACTTCCGGGCAAAGAAGGGGGTCGAGGTTTTCAGCACCGGCGCCGGCAAGGTCACCTTTGCCGCGTCATCTGGCGGCTACGGCAAAATGGTTGAAATCGACCATGGACATGGCATCACGACGCGCTACGGTCACCTGTCCAAGATCCTCGTTTCCAGCGGCGACACGATTGCTGCCGGTGATCCGGTTGGGCGTGCAGGTTCGACCGGGCGCTCGACGGGACCGCATGTCCACTACGAGGTTCGCCGCAACGGAAAACCCGTCAATCCGGTGCATTTTCTAAACGCGGGCATGAAGCTTGAGACCTATCTGAACTGACGGTTTGCGTAGCCATGATGCATGCATCGCAATCACGTTTCTACCGCAGCGTTCACGAACCTGGTGACACCTGACCCGATTTTCTTGACTTTCGGGCTTTTTACCCTTATCAGGCGGCACGGGTTGGACACATGCCGTGTACCGGCCAGGGTGTTCTATGAAGAACCGGAACGGAAACAGATTTCCCTTTGACAACATTTACTGATCTTGGCCTGAGCCAGAAAGTCCTCTCTGCCGTCACTGACGCGGGTTATACCACGCCAACACCGATTCAGGCGGGTGCAATCCCGCCGGCGCTTCAGCGCCGCGATATTTGCGGCATTGCGCAGACAGGAACCGGAAAGACAGCATCCTTCGTCCTGCCAATGCTGACGCTGCTCGAAAAGGGCCGGGCCAGAGCCCGGATGCCTCGCACGCTCATCCTTGAGCCAACGCGCGAGCTGGCGGCGCAGGTTGCCGAGAACTTCGAAAAATACGGCAAGAATCACAAGCTCAACATTGCCCTTCTGATCGGTGGCGTGTCCTTTGACGAGCAGGACCGCAAACTGGAGCGTGGCGCCGACGTCTTGATCTGCACTCCGGGCCGCCTGCTCGACCATTGCGAACGCGGAAAACTCCTGATGACGGGGGTCGAAATCCTGGTCATCGACGAGGCTGACAGGATGCTCGATATGGGTTTCATTCCCGACATCGAGCGGATCGCCAAGATGATCCCATTCACCCGCCAGACCCTGCTGTTTTCGGCAACCATGCCGCCGGAAATCCAGAAGCTCGCCGACCGTTTTCTTCAAAATCCTGAACGAATCGAGGTCGCCAAGCCATCCTCGACGGCAACCACCGTGACCCAGGCGCTTGTAGCGTCACATACGAAGGACTATGAAAAACGGGCAGTCCTGCGTGATCTGATAAAAAATCAGGACGCACTGAAGAACGCCATCATCTTCTGCAATCGCAAAAAGGACGTCGCCGACCTTTTCCGCTCGCTCGATCGCCACGGTTTTTCGGTAGGCGCGCTTCATGGTGACATGGACCAGCGTTCGCGTACAACCATGCTCGCAAACTTCAAGGACAATAATATCAGCCTGCTTGTGGCATCAGATGTCGCAGCCCGCGGTCTTGATATTCCCGACGTCAGCCATGTCTTCAACTTCGACGTGCCGATCCATGCCGAAGATTATGTTCACCGCATCGGACGTACCGGTCGTGCAGGCCGCTCCGGCAAGGCATTCACACTCGTGACACGGACAGACACTAAATATCTGGATGCGATCGAAAAGCTGATCGGGACAAAGATCGAATGGCTGGCTGGTGATATTTCGCAATTGCCCGCCCCCATGGAAAGTCATGACAATGATCGTGGCCGCAACGGCCGCGGCCGTGACAAGGATCGCAGTCGTGCAAGGCGCGGTAAAGCGACCTCCGCAACGGAGATGGTCGCAGATAATGATGCAGTCGAAGAGGTCGTCGTGGAAGCAAGGGCAGAGCAGGTCAAACCGGAACGCAAGGCAGACAGAAGGCCGCAGGCGACAAGCCGCGGCAGCCGCCCGAACCCAGCCAACGACGATCATCACGAACGACGCGCACGTCAACGTCGTGACCATGACGACGGCCCTACTCCTGTCGGGTTCGGGGATGACATTCCTGCTTTCATGCTGATTGTCGCAAATGCAGGCAAGGCCTGATCAACGGTGATAGCGGCACGACCCGGGATTGATTTTCCAGGTGTTGGCGTCGGCCTCGTCATTCGCCGCAAGGACGGAAAGGTGCTCATGTGCCGCAGGCGCAATGCACCGGAAGCCGGCCACTGGAGCATTGTCGGCGGAAAGGTCGATCCTATGGAGCCGGCCGGCGACGCTGCCAGACGCGAAGCTGAAGAAGAAACCGGCCTTCAGATCAATCGGATCGAGCCCCTGTGCACGACAGAAGTGATCATTGCCGAAGATCGGCAGCACTGGGTCTCCCTGATTTATGTCACGTGCGACTTTACCGGTGAACCCCGATTGACCGAACCGGACAAGCTTTCTGAACTCGGCTGGTTCGACCCGAACGATCCCCCGGTTCCGCTCTCGGCATTTGCCGCAAGGGCATTCCTGGCCCTTGAGACAGGATCCGACTATTTTGAGGCGCGAAGTGCTGCCTCATAGGCAAGGTTCAGCCACTTTGCCCGGATTTCAGGATCGTCAAGTGCTTCATCCGGTATTGACCAGTAAGGCATGTTCGCTGTCTGGCCATTGCGGCCTTCATAACTCCATTGCGTTGCCCCGGCATCACGAAACAGTGGAGCACTGACTGCATCTGCCTTCAAAAGGACATCCCCGTCCGAGCGTTGTACCGCGATGATCCGGCCCCGGTGATAGACACCTTTTCCTCCGAACATGCGGCGAATACTGACCGGCCCCAACGGCTCAAACATCTCCTCGATCGCCGCGTCATCCATCCCTGTGCTCCGCAAGCAATCCGCCTGCGGCCTTGACCGCCTCGGGCGTATCGACATCAAGATGGGCGGCCGGGCCAATTTCCACATCGATGATGGGAAGGCCGCAGTTTTCGATGATGGTGCGCGCACCCGCATCACCTTGCAGATTAAGGACCTCATGAAAGGTCGCCCTTGGCAGGATGATCGGGTTTCCGCG
Source organism: Pseudomonadota bacterium (assembly GCA_023390055.1). Taxonomy (GTDB): domain Bacteria; phylum Pseudomonadota; class Alphaproteobacteria; order Rhizobiales; family Rhizobiaceae; genus Neorhizobium. The sequence goes on from JAEWDP010000182.1 coordinate 3,484, forward strand.
CACGCCCTTATTCACTGCCCGCACGATGACATGCCCGTCACTCCTTTCGAAGCTATCGGCCAATTGCATGACATGTTCCGCGCTGATGCCGGGCATATCAGCCAGCATGACGAGAACACCTTCACACCCGCCAAGCGCTTCACAGGACAGGCCAGCCGATAGCGAGCTCGCAAGTCCAGATGAATAGCTCGCATTGAACTGGACCATAATCCCGGTACCGGCCAGCGCCGCTTCAATCTCTTGATGGCGGTGGCCGGTAACGGCAACGACGGGACTGATCTTCGCCTTGATCAGTGTTTGTGCACTTCGCCTTACCAGAGGTACGCCGCAAAACGTCGCCAGAAGCTTGTGAGATTGCCCCTTCCCCATCCGGCTCGCCTGTCCAGCGGCAAGCAGGACCGCTCCCAACCGACGGCTACGGTCGCCCGAACAATCAGCTTCACATGGGCCCGGGTGGCCAGATGGTTCGCTTAGCAAGTCAGGATGTCCTTCCAGTCACTGTGATGTTTGAAAGCGCGCCACGTTCCGGTCTTAACCGAAGATCTGTCGTCGCGGTCGAACCTATGTCCAGCGTTCGCCATCTGACGTGGTTTCCACTCCACCTCATCTCTTCTCGCCGACACCATCGCGATGGCGCAAAGCCTGAATGATTTCAGCCAGGATCGCAACGGCGATTTCCGCCGGGTTGCTGGCCGCGATATCGAGCCCGATCGGCGCCGCTATCCGGAACAGCTCGTCGTCACGCACACCTTGGCGCTGCAACCGTTCGAACCGTCTGGCATGGGTTTTTCGGCTGCCGAGCGCTCCGACATAGAAACAGCCTCGTGACAATGCATCACAAAGCGGAAAGTCGTCGATCTTCGGGTCATGGGTCAAGGCGGCCAGGGCCGTGTAGCTGTCCAGCGGCTTTTGCCGGAAAACATCCTGTGGCCAGTCGGCTATCAGTTCGACACCACGAAAGCGCTCAGGCGTTGCAAAAGCCGTGCGCGGATCGATGATGGTCAGGTCATAGCCTGCGACAGGCGCAATCCGTGCCAGTGCCTGACTGATATGGACGGCACCGATAACAACGATACGCGGTGGCGGCAGATAGACATTGAGAAAGAATTCCCTGCCGGCAACATCAACCATACGTGGTTTTCCGCTCCTGAAGGCACTTGCAACAATCTCACCAAGCGACCCGTCTACCGCATTGCCCTCCAGGATCACCTCTTCACCACCGCCATCGATGTCGCTCAGGACAATGACAGCCCGTCGCGCCTTGCGGGCAAGATTGACGGCATGAAGCGTTTGAAGATCCATCAGTCGATCCTTTCAACACGGACCCGGATTGTTCCACCGCATGAAAGACCGACCCGCCATGCAGTTTCATCCGCAACGCCAAACTCCAGGAGCTTCGGTTGTCCCGACACAATGACATCTTGCGCTTCGGCGATGACGGCACCCTCCACGCAGCCGCCGGAAACCGAACCTTCGAAGTTTCCCTCACCGTCAATGACGAGATGGCTGCCGGCAGGTCGTGGCGCCGAGCCCCAGGTCGAAATGACAGTGGCAAGCGCAACGCTGCGGCCTTCACGGCACCAGGCCTCGGCCATCACCAGAGGATCAAGGACGTCAATCTCATCCATCATGGCCCCCTCCAGGACACAACTTCACAAGGTATGCAGAAGGTCACGCCCCTTGTGGGCAAGCGTTGCCGGACAATGCGACTTCAATTTGCGTTTGGCAACGGTTACGCTGCCGCAACTGATGCGAACGCGGCTTCTATATGCATCCCCAGACTTTCCCACAAGCGTGACGCCTGCCGGTCCCGGGGGCTCTTCCAGACGTCAGGGACATCATGCCACAATCGGTTTTGGCAGGACACGGTAAGGATCGCCGTCGTGCGAAGGTCCATCATTCAACGCCCGCACGAGATCACCGATTGCATCGAGATTGTGGACAGGCCGCAATTCGTCCACATGTTTCACAATCGCCCTGACACCGCGTGCCCGGGCCTCGAAACCATTAAACCGCAGCAATGGATTGAGCCAGATCAGCCGCCGGCACGAGCGATGCAGTCGGTCCATTTCCTTTTCAAGATCCTCGATGCCTTCGCGCTCCAGACCGTCGGTTATCAGGAGGACCACCGCGCCCTGCCCCAGCACGCGTCTTGACCAGAGGCGGTTGAATTCATGAAGGGTCGCGGCGATACGCGTGCCCCCAGACCAGTCCGATACGGCCAGTGTACAGGCCGAGACCGCCTCGTCAGGATCCCGCCTTGCCAGATATCGACTGACATTGCTCAAACGTGTCCCGAACAGGAAGGTCTGCACCCGGGAGCGCTGCTCTGTCACAGTGTGCGCAAAATGCAGGAGCGTGCGTGTATACTGGCTCATCGACCCTGAAATATCAGCAAGGATGACGAGTGGCGGCTTTACACGCTTTTGCTTGCGAAAGCGCAAAACGATGAGGTCACCTCCTTTTCGCATCGCATTGCGCATCGTTGCCCGTTGATCGATGCGTGAAGGTCTGGGCGAAGGCTTGAAACGTCTGGTTGCCATCGTATCCGCCGGCCCGAAGAGACGTTTAATCTCCCTGCGGGCAATGGCGAGTTCTGCAGCAGACATCTGTGCAAAATCCATCTGCTTCAAAACTTCTCGTGACGAGGCGGTGAGCCTTGCAACAACGTCCGTTTCATCGCCATCCCTGGGGTTCGCCATTTGCCTGTCTGGACTTCCAAAGGCATCCGCCACACGGGTATGTCCTGCACGCGGCCGGTCAGGTTCACGATTTGCGGCAACCTTTGGCGACATTGAAGCGATCATCTTTCGCACAGTGTCCCTCGAACGCCAGAAGGTGTCGAAGGCTTCGTCAAAGACAGGTTGGTCTTCGTGACGCCTAACGAATATCGCCGACAATGCAGCGTGGAACTCCGCACGTGAACCGATGTCGATTGCATCAATGGCGACAATGGCATCGGCGGTATCTGCCGGACCGGTAATCAGCCCGGATCGCCGCAGCAGCCGTGAAAAATGGACAATGTTGCCGACAAATCTGCCTGGCGCTTCTGATTGCGGTGGTCTCAATGCGCCATCCTTCCCGTCATGCATATCCAGGGTCAGCCCTCGCCAGCGGTTTCGGCTTTGACCTCGCAAAGCAGTTTCTTGCCCTCGTCTCCCTGGATGCGTGCGATGTCGTCCTGGTATTTCAGGAGCGTTCCGAGTGTGTCCGAAACGGTTTCGGGATCAAGTGCCAGTTGATCGAGCTCGGTCAGCGCAGTGGCCCAGTCGATGGTCTCGGCAACGCCTGGATTCTTGAAGATGTCCAGCCGGCGCAATTTTTGCACATAGGCGACAATCTGGCGCGACAGTGTATCTGCGCAGCCGGGAACCTTGCGCCGGACAATTTCAAGTTCCTGCTCGCTGTCGGGGTAGTCGACCCAATGGTAGAGACACCGCCGCTTCAACGCGTCGTGGATCTCCCGGGTCCTGTTCGTGGTGATGATGACGATCGGTGGTTCTTCTGCCCTGATCGTTCCAAGTTCTGGGATCGTCACCTGAAAATCCGACAATACCTCCAGAAGGAAGGCCTCGAAGGCCTCGTCTGCACGATCCAGTTCGTCGATCAGGAAGACGGGTGCAGGCATTCCCTTGCTGCCAAGTGCCTGCAGTACCGGGCGCCGGATCAGATGCTTCTCGCGAAAGATGTCTGCCTGCAGTCGCTCACGATCACGCATTCCGGCGGCTTCCGACATGCGGATTTCAAGCATCTGCGCCGGATAGTTCCACTCATAGACGGCAGATGACACATCAAGCCCTTCATAGCATTGCAGCCGAATCAGCGGGCGATCGAGGGATCTGGCCAATGTTTTGGCAATTTCGGTTTTTCCAACGCCTGCCTCCCCCTCCAAAAAGAGCGGCCGCTTCATGACAAGAGCAAGAAACACCACTGTCGCCAGCCGCCGTCCGGCAAGATAATCCTCCCCTTCGAGAAGCGCGATCGTCTCATCGATGGAAGCCGGTAGCGTTGCTTCACCCTGTTGCGTCATGTCTCCTCCACGCGGCTAATCTAGAGCGTGCGGAAGCCCCGGTCCAGATACACCAGCGCGGGATTGGGTGGCCCGAAATGCATTGCCACAACTTCACCGAACATGACGAAATGCGTCGATGACGGCATGATCTCGGTAACGCGACAATCAAATGACACGACCGCGTCAGAAAGTACGGGAGCACCCGTCGACAAGGTTTGCCACTCTCCAAGGGAAAACCGGTCTTCGGGCGCCACACTGGCCAGGCCAGCGAAGCCTGCTGCAAGCGTCTGATGATGTGCGGCAAGAC
>JAEWDP010000184.1 GCA_023390055.1 Pseudomonadota bacterium
TCGTGACACTTGTGTGGTGCGGTGTCGGTTCCTTCATCCTTTACAAGATTGTTGACGTTACAGTTGGTTTGCGGGTCTCGGCGGACGCCGAGCGTCAAGGTCTAGATCTCGCATCCCACGGTGAAGCAGCCTATCATTCTTAGTTCATATTTGGACGCTCACCATTGCCCGGGCCCCGGCCTGGGCAATTCGGTTTAGGCGACCATCGTTGTGGTTAAAACGACATTAACCATCCGCACGTTAACTTGCGCCCACGGTTGTGGCGTGTGACTTTGCGTGACCGCCATTTTCGAGATGTTTCAACGGCGGAAAGCGTAATGAGTAGAAGCAATTCGGCGACGATGAATAATGGTTCGACCAGGGCCATGCTGATGGCTTTTGTCGTAAAACAAGCCATGGCGCTCGCCGGATTTGCAATCTTTATCGGTCTAGCACTGGCGGTTGCAGCGCTAGCGACTTGGAACGTTGCTGATCCCAGCTTTTCCTATGCAACGGACAACCAGCCAACCAATCTGCTCGGCTATTTTGGTGCTGCCTTCGCAGATCTCATGATGCAGTTCCTGGGTCTTGCCAGCCTCGTTGCCCTTCTGCCAGTCCTTGCCTTTGCTTTGGCATTGATTTCGGGGCGCGATTTCAGTCGTATTCCGAAACGTCTGGCCGCATGGGGCGGTGGCACACTTTTGGCATCAGCTTCTCTGGGTTGTTTTCCCGCGCCCTTTACCTGGCCAATCCCCAACGGCATCGGCGGGGTGATCGGAGATATGATCTTGCGATTGCCAGCCCTCTTTGTCGGAGCATATCCCACTGGAATGCTGGCGACCATTTTCGGCATTATATGTGCTGTCCCGGCTGCATGGTTGCTTCTTTTTGCGTCCGGTCTGGTCGGTGAGGCATTCACTGATGAAGATGAGGACTTTACGCCCGTATCAGCGCCGGTGTCCCGTTCGCGCAAGACAATGGACGATGACGACGAAGATGAAGATGGTGGTTTCGCTGGATTACTGGCAATCGGTGCCATCGCCCACTACTGGTATATTACACAAGCGCGCCTGCGCCGGCTCTTCGGAATCAAGCCGAACAGAAGCACGTTCGATCAGCCCTATGACTTCAATGAAGATGAATTCGGCACTTTAAATGAGCCTGTGCGAAGCAAATTATCAGGGACTGGCGAGCATCGCGTGGAACCTTCGATGGATGGAACTGTCGGCAGTGCTGGCCGACGTTCGATTATTGCACCACCTCTTATGAATGATGAAGATGGAGACGCCAGGCATCGGGATCGCCCGTCCGCGATATTGTCCGACGATGAAGATGCTCCATTCGTCGCAAGTCGGCGCAACGTTTCCTCGGAAGGTCGTACTGTTACCCAAACCCGTGTCGCCGCCCCGCCTCAGGCCGCCAAACCGGGTTCCAGGGTCGCAAGAGATGCGCAAGCTTCATTTATCGACCCGGAAGGCTTTCAGCTTCCGTCAGTTCATCTTCTTGCCGAACCAAAAGCGATTGTCCGAGATGCTACGTTATCTGCTGACGCGCTGGAACAAAACGCACGTATGCTTGAAGGTGTGCTCGAGGACTTTGGTGTCAAGGGTGAAATCATCCATGTCCGTCCTGGGCCAGTTGTTACCCTATACGAGCTCGAACCGGCACCTGGCATCAAATCCTCGCGCGTTATAGGCCTTGCGGATGACATTGCCCGTTCGATGAGTGCCATTGCCGCACGCGTTGCCGTCGTTCCGGGACGCAATGCGATTGGTATCGAACTGCCAAATCGTACCCGTGAGACTGTCTATCTGCGTGAGATGATTGGCAGCAGGGATTTCGAGAGCAGTAAAGCAAAACTTTCCATGGCGTTGGGCAAGACGATTGGTGGTGAACCTGTCGTTGCAGATCTGGCGAAGATGCCACACCTTCTGGTCGCGGGAACCACCGGGTCAGGCAAGTCGGTTGCTATCAACACGATGATCCTGTCACTGCTCTATCGGCACTCTCCCGAGAAGTGCCGTTTGATCATGATTGATCCCAAGATGCTGGAACTGTCTGTGTATGATGGCATTCCACACCTTTTGTCTCCTGTGGTCACCGACCCGAAAAAGGCTGTTGTCGCGCTCAAGTGGACTGTCCGAGAGATGGAAGAGCGATACAAGAAGATGTCGAAGATTGGTGTGCGCAATATTGATGGCTTCAACAGTCGCGTCGAGCAAGCACTGGCCAAGGGTGACGTCCTGACACGTACGGTGCAAACGGGATTTGACCGGGAAACAGGAGAAGCTATCTACGAGACAGAAGAATTCGATCTGCAGCCAATGCCATATATCGTCGTTATTATCGATGAGATGGCTGACCTGATGATGGTAGCCGGGAAGGATATTGAAGGGGCTGTCCAGCGCCTGGCGCAAATGGCTCGCGCTGCCGGAATCCATGTCATCATGGCCACGCAGCGCCCATCGGTCGATGTTATTACAGGTACGATCAAGGCAAACTTCCCGACACGAATTTCTTTCCAGGTGACATCGAAAATCGATAGCCGGACAATTCTTGGAGAGCAGGGAGCAGAACAGCTGCTCGGTATGGGCGACATGCTGTACATGGCTGGAGGTGGCCGCATTCAGCGTGTCCATGGTCCGTTTGTATCGGATACCGAAGTTGAAGAGATTGTTGCCTATCTGAAGACACAGGGAGCACCGCAGTATCTCGATGCCATTACGGTGGATGATGAAGAAGATATAGATGGTGGTGGTCCAGCAGGAACTGGAAATCTGGCGGATTCAGATGATCCCTACGACCAGGCGGTCGCGATTGTGCTCAGAGACGGGAAGGCTTCGACCTCATACATTCAACGGCGTCTCGGAATTGGCTACAATCGGGCAGCTTCGCTTATCGAGCGCATGGAGCAAGAGGGAGTTATCAGCCCCGCAAACCATGCTGGAAAGCGCGAAATTCTGGTGCCGACGGAAGCTGATATCCTGGAACGCTAACGTCGTCAGGTTTGTGGCCATTAAGCTGCCGCCTTTTAACATCAGGAAGCGGTGGAGCAGGAGATAAAGCCACTCCCCTGAAGGACCGGCTTGCTTCAAGCTTCTTAAATCTCAAAGCCCGTTTGACCAGGGCCAGGTATCAGAGAAGGGCATTGTTGACGATGTCTATGTTGGAAAGCAGGCGCATGGGCGAACCGGGAATGCTTCGCCAGTTGCGGGCTTTTGAAGATCGTGTTGTACAGCCGTTTCAGGGGTGGGTCCGAAATGGCCGCGATCAGGCGGCCGCTATCCAGCATGCTCGAAGAGATAATGGTGGGGCCGCCAGCCTCACAGTCGACACTGCTGTTTATAGTGACGCTGCGTGCGGTGTCAGCAATCGGAGCGACTTGGCCAGGGCCGCCGTGCTCAATGCAATAAGCACGCAACCCATATCGGCCGGCTCAATATCCGGCCCGCCGGCCCGCTCAGTATCCACGCCCGAGATCACAATCCAGGGTGTTGTCCACAAGCATTGCCGTGTGCTCAGTCTTGCCGACGGCTACGCCTACTACCAGCAACCGAAAGGGAGCGGCATTTCTTCCCCGGACTAAAGGACGGGGGCTCCATGCCGAATATTCCATGACCAAGACAACCTGTTCCCCGCCGCCTTGCCCTATTAGTCGCAGATCCTTTTCTGCCGGATTGCTTGGCCTAGCCGTATCGGCTGTGGCCCCCACTGTATCCGTGGCCCAAGGGGCAGCGGGCTCCCCTGCTGCGCAAAGGATTGCCGACCATTTCTCATCAGTGAAGACAATGATGGGCGAGTTCGTGCAGTTTGGGCCGCGTGGGGAACAGACTGGCGGTAAATTTTATATTGAACGACCTGGAAAGCTGCGATTCAATTTCGAAGACCCTTCGCCGATACGTGTGATCGCTGATGGAAAGAATGTCGTTATCGGCAATCTCAAATTAAAGACTTGGGATCTCTATCCGCTATCCAAGACTCCGTTAAGTCTGTTGTTATCCAATCGTATCGACCTCTCGGACCAGATGGTCAGAAATGTTCGCGAAGAGCCGGATCTGACCACGATAGTACTTGGAAACAAGACCATATTTGGCGATTCTACCATCACCATGATGTTTGATTCCAAAACATTTGAGCTTCGCCAGTGGACGATTACCGATGCCCAAAACAAGGACACCTCTGTAATGATCTACAACGTCAAGAACGGCGTAGGCTTTGATGAGCGGGTATTTCGAATACCTTATGATGAAGTGCGCAAGCTTTGAGTTGTGCAGGCGCCGGCAAACCGGCGCTTTTTTGCTTTCCGCCATACTAGAAAGTTCCTAAACCTCGGGCACTTGCCAGAGGGACAGGAATGACATTCTCCATTACCACTTGGAATATCAATTCGGTGCGGCTTCGTATGCCCATCATTGAGCAGTTTATTGTTCGCCACCAGCCGGATATCTTATGCCTACAGGAGATCAAGTGCCAAGAGCACGAGTTTCCACTGCAGCCTCTTAGGGATCTCGGATATCAGCACATCATCATCCATGGCCAGAAAGGCTATCATGGTGTTGCGATTGCTTCCCGATTGCCTCTCGCAGAAGACCACCGTCAAAACTATTGCGGGATGGGCGACGCCCGGCACATATCGGCAATCTTCGAGCGGGGCACTCACCGGATCCGGCTGCATAATTTTTACGTGCCGGCTGGAGGCGATGAGCCCGACAGGACAATCAATCCAAAGTTCGGACACAAGCTGGACTTCATTGAGGAAATGAAAACGCTTCGGGCGGACGCTCCTGGCTTTTCATCAATCCTTGTCGGTGATCTCAATATTGCTCCCCTGGAAAACGATGTTTGGTCGCACAAGCAACTTCTCAAGATTGTCAGTCACACCCCGGTCGAAACAGACGGGCTTAAAGAGGTTATTGAAAAGGGTAACTGGCTAGATCTGATGCGTCTGCACACACCCGAGCCGGAGAAAATCTATACATGGTGGAGTTATCGAGCAAAAGATTGGGAGGCGGCCAACAGAGGCCGTAGGCTTGACCACATCTGGGGATCCGCTGAACTTGGGCCATTTCTTACCAGGATCGAAGTGCTCAGGGAGGCACGCGGTTGGAACAAGCCGTCGGACCATGTCCCAGTGACCGCAACGTTCTCCTTCTGACGCAAGCGACTGTGCTTTCAAGTAAAGCGATGTTGCAGATTTGTCGCAGCCTTTGCCATCGCGACGATATTGTCGCGAATACGCCCTTCTACCAACCGGCCGACCTCGGGATATTCTTCAAGGAGACGGTGGAAGAGGGTGCGTGTGACCCGCAGCACCTCGGCGTCTTCAACGGCTATTGCGGTAAATTTTCGCTCCACCATCGTTACAAGCGCCAGCTCTGAAAGTAGCGTCCCCGGTACGGCAACATCCCGCAGACGCGCCACACTCTTGTCGGCGGAATAGAGTTCGAAGGTACCGCTAGCAACAACAAAGGCGCATTCAGCGGGAGAACCTTCTCGAAAAAGCTCCTGTCCTGCCGCCACAGCCCGGCGCTCAGCTCCAAAGGCAAGCAGTCGCAACTGATCCTGTTCGAGTTCCCGAAACAGTGTAACCTGAGAGAGAAGACGGATGTCGTCGTGCAGAGCCATTGTTAGGGTACGATCTTGTATCCACCGTTCTCGGTCACGAGAATTTCGGCATTGGAGGGGTCGCGTTCAATCTTCTGACGGAGCCGGTAGACATGTGTTTCCAAGGTGTGGGTTGTCACCCCTGAATTATAGCCCCACACCTCCTCAAGAAGTATGTCACGTGTGACGACCTTTTGACCAGCACGATAGAGATAACGGATGATTGCTGCCTCTTTTTCGGTGAGGCGAATCTTCTTTCCATCTTCTGTTGTCAAAAGCTTCTGGCTTGGTTTGAAAATGTAAGGGCCAACCGAGAATGTAGCATCTTCACTCTGTTCGTACTGGCGCAACTGCGCGCGTACTCGGGCCAGAAGAACGGCGAAACGAAACGGTTTGGTTATATAGTCATTTGCGCCGGCCTCCAGGCCGAGGATGGTGTCTGAATCAGTATCATGCCCGGTCAACATGATGATCGGGGCCCTGAAGCCATTCTTGCGTAATAACTTTACGGCCTCACGGCCGTCCATATCGGGTAGACCAACGTCCATGATCAGCAGATCGACCTGACTCGACTTCGCCGTCTGCATGGCTTTGGCTGCTGTTGCTTCCTGCAAGAGTGAAAACTCCTCATACAGGGAAAGCTGCTCCAACAGGGTCTCCCGCAGGTCATCGTCATCATCAACAAGCAAAATCGTGCGAGCTGCCATATGTTCTTGCCTCTTGTTCTGCCTGGACCTTTATCTCTTGTATAGCACAAGAGGGCAACTGGTTCAGGCAACTGATCTAAGTTGCATCATGCAATGAATTCAAACCAAATCTACCTCTAGGTAAGAATTCGTGAGGAAAGATGGCCGATTTGCGAAGGAGCAGACATATACACGCAAATGTTGTCACCGTCAGGGCTGCACCCGGGGACCGTTCGCGTGCTACCGTATCGCTGGGCGGAATTACAGTTTTGGCGGCGCTTGGACGCTCCGGACGGACTGCCATCAAGCGAGAAGGTGACGGGGCGACGCCGATTGGCAATATGCGGCTACTTTACGGTTTTGTCCGCAGAGACCGGATGAGGGTGCTGAAAACGGCATTGCCGATGCGACGAATTTCATGGAACATGTTGTGGTGTGACCAACCAACGCATCCGAGCTACAACCGGCTTGTCCGTGCGCCCTGCAACCAAAGTCATGAGAAGATGATGCGTCAGGATGGCCTCTATGATATCTGCCTTGTCCTCGACTGGAATATAACATCGCGCAGCCGGAACCGTGGATCTGCGATCTTTTTTCACCTGATCAGGCCGGGTTACAAACCAACCGAGGGATGCATCGCGGTCAATTATAGAGATATGCAGAGGCTGATCAGGTTCATGTGCCGCGGTACCGTCGTGCGGGTACTCTGACAGGCACGCTTGCTTGTTTGGAGCTTGCGATTAGATAGTGGTTTCTGGGATGTTTGGTTGTGCTTTCACGGCCAGATGACCGACTTCAGCACTCCTGCCAGTGAAAATACCGGCAGGAGTGCTTGTTCCAAATAGGCAGGTTATCCGATTTCCCCTTACAGCAACGACAGGCGGTAGATCTCAAAATCCATAACTATGGATATACGCCGGCTACTGTCGCCGCGCCAAGATTTCTATGTCCATTCCCGAATGTCGACGAAGTGCCCTGCGATGGCCGCTGCAGCTGCCATCGCAGGCGACACGAGATGTGTGCGACCCTTGTACCCTTGACGGCCTTCGAAGTTACGGTTTGACGTCGACGCGCAACGTTCTCCTGGTCTCAACCGATCGTCGTTCATGGCAAGGCACATTGAACAACCGGGCTCACGCCATTCAAACCCTGCTGCCTTGAAGATCCTGTCGAGACCTTCGGCTTCTGCCTGCTCCTTGACCAGGCCGGAGCCAGGGACGATCATCGCTGATACCGTAGCAGCAACTTTGCGGCCCTCAACGACCTTGGCGGCTGCACGAAGGTCCTCGATGCGGCCGTTGGTGCAGGAGCCGATGAAAACACGATCAATGGCAATATCAGTAATCTTCGTATTCGGCTTCAGGTCCATATATTCCAGCGCACGCCATTTGGAGGTCCGCTTTGTCTCATCCCGGATATCGTCAGGATTAGGCACGACCCCCTGAACTGAAATCACATCTTCCGGAGAGGAGCCCCAGGATACGATTGGCGGCAGGTTGGCGGCATCCAGTACGACGACCTTATCAAAATGCGCGCCCTCGTCTGTATGCAACGAATTCCAGTATTCGAGGGCCATATCCCACGCCGTTCCCTTCGGAGCGCGCGGCTTGTCCTTGATGTACTCGAAGGTTGTTTCGTCCGGTGCAATAAGGCCGGCTCTGGCCCCACCCTCGATTGTCATGTTGCAAACTGTCATCCGGCCTTCCATCGACAGGGAGCGGATGGCCTCACCGGCAAATTCGATGACGTGCCCCGTACCACCCGCCGTTCCGATTTCACCGATGATGGCAAGAATGATGTCCTTGGCGGTAACGCCTTCGGGAAGGGACCCATCGACACGCACCAGCATGTTCTTAGCTTTCTTCTGAACCAGTGTCTGGGTCGCGAGAACATGTTCAACTTCGGACGTGCCGATACCGTGTGCCAAGGCGCCGAATGCACCATGTGTCGACGTGTGGCTGTCGCCACAGACAATAGTCATCCCGGGCAGGGTAAATCCCTGTTCCGGTCCGACGATATGGACAATCCCTTGCCGCTTGTCTTTCTCGGAATAATACTCGACACCAAAATCTTGAGCATTCTGGGCAAGTGCCTCCACCTGGATGCGACTTTCCTCGTTCTTGATGCCGATGTGTCGATCAGGCGTCGTTGGCACATTGTGGTCAACGACGGCCAGTGTTTTTTCGGGGGCGCGGACTTTGCGCCCCGCCAGCCGCAGACCCTCGAAGGCTTGAGGTGACGTCACTTCATGTACGAGGTGACGGTCAATGTAGAGAAGACAGGTCCCGGTTTCATCACGATTGACGACGTGGTCGTCCCAGATCTTGTCGTACAAGGTACGAGGTGCGCTCATGGCTGCCATCCGTTGGAGTTCTAACATTGGAAAAAGGGCCGGCATTTACCGCTGTCGGCGCGGATGGATCGACTCAGCTTAGTCGGCCACTCAGCATGCGATAGATGCTCGCAAAGAAACGTGCCGGCAGGCGCTTATGATCCTGCAGCACGATAAATTCGTTGGTGAGACATCCGAATTTCGATCCCATATGCATGCTCATACCAGCTTTGTGAGCACGGTTCAACATGAGCCGTGTTCTCGTGGAGGGACAGACATGAAAAAGGCGGCCCTGAGGCCGCCTTTTCATGTAGGATTTCTGGAGACCTATTCCGCTGCTGGTTCGGCAGCCTTTGCTTCTTCAGCAGCCTTTGCCTCTGCTGCTTCGGCGGCAGCCTTCTCGGCGGCAAGTGCCTGGGCTGCAGCAATTTTCTCAGCTTCGATACGTGCCTTTTCTTCAGCGATTGCTGCGCGTTCAGCTTCATTGAGCTTGCGGGCACGAGTACCGGTGTTTTCGACGATACGAGCAGATTTACCGCGACGATCACGCAGATAGTAGAGCTTTGCCCGGCGGACCTTACCACGACGAACAACCTCGACGCTCTCGACAAGCGGAGAGTAAGCAGGAAATACGCGCTCGACCCCTTCACCGTAGGATATCTTGCGAACGGTGAAGCTCTGGTTCAGACCACCACCTGAACGAGCGATGCAGACGCCCTCATAGGCCTGTACGCGGGTACGGCTTCCTTCGCGAATACGCACGTTGACACGGATCGTGTCGCCGGCCGAGAATTCCGGCAGCTTTCTCTGAGCCTCAATCTTGGCGGCCTGTTCGGCTTCCAGTTGCTGGATGATATTCATGATCAAACCTCTATATTCTTCTGAAACAGCCAGAGCGCTCGAATGTCATCCTTTGGCCATGCCTCCGGAGTTTGCCCCTTTTTCGGGGTTCAAGAGCGGTTTCACCATTCTTTGCTTGCTGGTTGACGGGGCTTACCCCGTTCCGGATGGGCCATTACACCAAAGAATCGTGTTTGTCATCCCTTTACCGGAAGATTTGGCATGCCACTGTCAGTTCGGGCTCGAAGAGCGAGATGTGTGTTATTCGACTATCGGCGGATATGTTGGCGTGTGAATGGGGCGCGACGCATCCCACAAACTGTGCTGCGGGCGATCGGCGTATGCATTGATGATCTATTTCTTCGTCGCCGACCCATTAGTGTCGCAAATCAGGTCGGGACGCCGTTCACGAGTGAGCCGCAGTGCCTGATCGCGACGCCATCGCTCGATTGCGGCGTGATTGCCTGAGGTCAATACGGCTGGAATGGCGTGCCCTTCGAAGACTTGCGGGCGTGTGTAGTGATCATGCTCCAAGATGTCTTGCTCAAAGCTTTCGTGCATACCGGAGAGTTCGTTACCCATTACTCCGGGAAGGATCCGGATGACGGAATCGAGCAGCGTTAACGCGGCTGGCTCTCCACCGGAAAGAATGTAGTCTCCGATCGATACTTCTTCAAGTTTGCGCGTTTCGATTACCCGTTGATCAACGCCTTCGAAACGGCCACAGACGATCACCATGCCTTCTCCGGATGCGAGCTCTCGTACGCGTGCCTGCGTCAACGGTCTCCCACGTGGGCTCATGAGCAGTCGAGGGCGACTATGGTGGGCGGAAACATGGTCGATCGCTTTTGCGAGAATATCCGGCTTGAGTACCATGCCTGCGCCCCCACCTGCTGGCGTATCGTCCACCGTGCGGTGCCGATCCTTGGCGAAGTCACGAATTTGCACTGCATCAAGGGACCATTGTCCCTTTTCGAGAGCCTTTCCGGCCAGGGAAAAACCAAGATGGCCCGGAAACATTTCGGGATAGAGCGTCAGGACTGTTGTGCGAAAGACCATTGTGTTTACCGATCCAGTTCACTGGGAGAGCCATCATCATCCCTTTTGTCTCGGTTGTCCGCCACGCCAGCGGCGAACGGATCGATCAGAATCCGATTCTTTTCCAAGTCAATCTCAAGGACTGCGGCCTCCGAGAATGGGATTAATGCGGGGCGGCGGCCCGATCCCTTCACCTCAAGCAGGTTACCAGCACCGAAGTCGTAGATGCCACTTATCGTGCCGTAGCTTTTGCCTGATGCATCGATGACTTCCAAACCCTCCAGGTCGGTATAGTAGAATTCGTCGTCTTCAAGCTCCTCATCAGGCAGATTCTCACGCTCGATGTAAAGTTCAAGTCCATTGAGCGCTTCCGCGGCGGTTCGGTCATTGATGCCGCGGAAACGAACGACCACAATGTTCTTGCTCTCCCGGACGTCGAGGACCTCGAAGACGCGTCCATCCATACTTCGAAGATTTCCGTAGTCGCCTAGTGATATTTGATCAGCAGTATAGGATCGCACACGTACTTCACCGCGCAAACCCTGTGCCGCGCCAATCGTCGCCATCAAGACTGGGTTCTGGAGTTTGGCCATGTGGATCTGTTCCTGGAAGTTGTCCGTGGCGTTCTTACCGGGAGCTGTCGTGAATGAAAACACAAAACGGGTGGTACGTCATCGCACCACCCGTTTTGTTTCAATAGAAGACCTATGATTACTCGGCAGCAGCCTCTGCGCCTGCAGCCTTTGCGTCTTCGGCCTTCTGTGCCTTTTCAGCAGTGCGTTCCTGAGCCTTCTTGCCCGGTTTGCCCTTCTCGGGGTTGTTGCGAGCTTCGCGCTGTGCAACGCCAGCTTCGGCGAGGAAGCGGAGGACACGGTCGGTCGGTTGGGCGCCTTTGGCGATCCATTCCTGAATGCGTTCCACATTCAGTTCAATACGCTTGTCGTTATCCTTGGCCAGCATAGGGTTCCATGAGCCGAGTTTCTCCAGAAAACGGCCGTCGCGTGGAGCACGGGCATCGGCAATGACGATATGGTAGTATGGGCGCTTCTTGGAACCGCCACGGGCGAGACGAATTTTCAGAGACATTCTATTACTCCTTGAGTCTTGTTTGGTCCGCCTGGTCTCAGGCAGATTGTTTGGAGCTGCCGTGTTCGGCAGCGATGGCTTCGTGATGCCGGATGACTTCCTTGATGACGAAGTTCAAGAACGTCTCGGCGAAATCCGGATCTAGGCGAGCATCCCTCGCAAGGACACGAAGCCGTTCGATCTGGTATTCTTCACGCGCCGGGTCCGCCGGCGGCAAATCGTATTTGGCCTTCAGAAGGCCCACTTCTTTCGTACAGCGAAAACGCTCGGCCAACATGTGCACAAGTGCGGCGTCAATATTGTCTATCGATTGGCGGTAGCTTGAAAGCTTTTCCCTGACGTCTTCTTCGACCATGGGTCCCCTCATTTCTTTTTTGGCAGGCCGGGCAGGCCCGGAAGTCCACCCCCCAGGCCAGGCAAGCCACCACTCGAAAGTCCTGGCAATCCCCCACCGGGAAGCCCCGGCGTGGAACCGGGTCTCAGGCCGGCCGCCTCGGCTTGTTTCTGGAGTGCTTCTAGCTGCTTCGGATCAAGCTTGGAAAGGTCAGGCATTCCACCGAGGGCACCGGCACCTCCAAGACCCATTTTCGAAGCCAAACCACCCATCATCTGCTTCATCATGCCACCGCCTTTGCCTTTGCCGCCCATCGCTTTCATCATATCGGCCATCTGGCGGTGCATCTTTAAAAGCTTGTTGATATCGGCAGCATCTGTCCCCGAGCCTGCTGCAATGCGCTTCTTGCGGCTGTGTTTTAGAATATCGGGACTTGCGCGCTCGGCCTTGGTCATTGAAGAAATGATCGCGAGCTGCCGGTCAAATACCTTGTCACTCATCCCGGCAGCAGCCAGCTTGTCCTTCATGCCGCCCATGCCTGGCATCAAACCCATGATTCCGCCCATGCCACCGAGGGATTTCATCTGGCGTAATTGATCAGAGAGGTCATTCAGATCGAACTTTCCCTTGGCCATTTTCTCGGCCATGACACGCGCCTTCTCGGCGTCAATATTCTCCGCGGCCCGCTCGACCAGCGAGATAATATCGCCCATGCCAAGAATGCGATCGGCAATCCGGCGGGGATGGAATTCCTCCATCTCTGTCATCTTCTCGCCGGTACCGATCAGCTTGATCGGCTTACCGGTGACAGCGCGCATTGACAGGGCGGCACCACCGCGACCGTCTCCGTCCATGCGCGTCAGCACAAGGCCGGTAATACCGACGCGGTCGTCGAAATTCCGGGCAAGGTTGACAGCATCTTGGCCTGTGAGTGAATCAGCAACGAGCAGAATTTCGTGCGGATTAGATTTCCGCTTGATTTCCGCCATCTCCTGCATCAATGGCTCATCGATATGTGTGCGGCCGGCAGTGTCAAGGATGACAACGTCATGACCGCCGAGCTTGGCAGCCTGTACCGCGCGAGATGCGATGTCGGTTGGAGACTGGCCGGTGATAACTGGCAGCGTATCGATGCCAGTCTGGGTGCCAAGCTGGCGAAGCTGCTCCTGAGCCGCTGGGCGACGCGTGTCGAGGGATGCCATCAGCACCTTCTTGCGCTCACGATCCGTAAGACGTTTGGCGATCTTGCCCGTCGTGGTCGTTTTACCAGAACCTTGGAGTCCCACCATCATGATGACGACCGGAGCTGGTGCATGGAGGTCGATGGAGACGCCTTCAGATCCGAGCATTTCGATCAGCTCGTCGTGGACGATCTTGACCACCATCTGGCCAGGCTTGATTGACTTTAATACGGCTGCACCGACAGCCTTCTCACGGACCCGATCAGTAAAGGAACGGACGACCTCGAGCGAAACGTCCGCTTCAAGCAGTGCACGACGAACCTCGCGCAACGCAGCGGAGACGTCTGCTTCGCTCAATGCGCCACGGCCGGTCAGTCCATTCAAGATGGATCCAAGGCGGTCCTGGAGGTTTTCGAACATTTTATCTTCCTTTTTCGTTTCCGGTTTTCCGAAAACGTCGGCATCCTTACAAACAAAAGCAAGACGCAAAGCCAAAAAGCACCCGAGGGCGCAACGCGCTGTCGGGTGTTGACCTCCGGGCCTAGCCAAATTGCCCCGGTCGGCGGCTCCAAGTCCTGTAACTTGTCAGCTAATGCTCGGGATAAACAGGAAAAGCCAGCGAGAGTCAAGGGATTGCTTCATGGCGAACTCGGTGGGATAGATCCCCTTGCCACCATTTCCATGAGAAGGGGATAGGTCCTTGTGGCTCCAGGCTGATATCGCGTTGTGAAGCTACCTGTATTGCAAACGACAATTAGCCGTGATGGCCCCGGCCTTCCTACTGGTAAATTTGTGCCTTTTCGACCATATATCGCCCAAACAAGGGCCGTAACGGCATTATACTGGATCAATATCATGGTAGAACTCGTCGAATTTGCAAAGATGAACGGGCTCGGCAACAAGATCCTGGTGGTCGACATGCGCGGCAGATCCGACAGTGTGACGCCTGGAGCTGCAATTGCGCTCAATGCAGAGAATGCGACAAGCTTCGACCAGATAATGGCGGTTCACGATCCGAGGACACGTGGGACAGATGCCTGGATCGACATCTTCAACTCGGATGGCTCAAAGGCGCAAGCCTGCGGTAATGGCACACGTTGTGTCGTGCAGGCGTTGGCTGCTGATACTGGCCGTAAGG
>JAEWDP010000058.1 GCA_023390055.1 Pseudomonadota bacterium
TGCGGCATTGCATTGGTTGCCCAGGAGACGAGCCTCGCACCGGACATGACCGTTCTGGAGAATATATTCATGCCGGAGTTCGGACGCCCGGGGCGGTTGTCGTTTGCCGGAATGCGTCAACGAGCACAGGAGATCCTGGGCTGGCTTGGGCACGAACATGGTTTGCCGCTCGATGAGGAGGTCCGTCGTCTTTCCGCGGCTCAACGGCAGTTGGTCGAAATTGCCAAGGCGCTCGCGCTTGACGCCAGCCTTGTGATTTTTGATGAGCCAACCTCATCTTTAAGCCCTTCCGAAGTTGATCGACTCTTCGATATCATGTCTCGCCTCAGAGATGATGGGCGGGGCCTGATCTTTGTTTCGCATCGTCTGGAGGAAGTCTTTGCAATCACCGATCGTGTAACGATCATGCGAGAGGGCGCGACGGTTGCCCGAAATCTCGAGACCGCTTCGCTGACCCAGACTGACATCATCAGGTATATGGTCGGAAGGGAACTGGAAAGGATCTATACGCGCCGCGACGCCGTGGCAAACGCGCCCGTTGGTGATGTTGTCCTTGAGGTCGAAAATCTGGCAGCACAGCCAATCGTTCGCGACGTCTCGTTTTCCGTGCGGCGCGGTGAAGTGCTCGGACTGGGCGGCCTGGTGGGTGCTGGACGTTCGGAAACCGTCGAGGCGCTGTTTGGTCTCAGGCCCCGCGACGCGGGCAACATCCGCATAAAGGGAAAGTCCGTTGATCCCCGATCACCAGCACAGGCAATACGGCTCGGTATTGGTTTGGTTGCTGAAGACCGCCGTGCTCAAAACATCGTGCCGGATCTGACTGTCGGAGAAAACATCTTTCTCGCGCATATCGGAACTTACAAAGGATGGGGTCTCGGCTATGGTCGTCGTCAGCGTCGACTTGAGGAATTGCTGACCAAACTCGATCTGCCGCCTGACCGTCTCGAAGCAAACCTCCTGACATTTTCTGGCGGCATGCAACAGAAGGTCATCATGGCGCGCTGGTTACTGGTCGAGCCATCCATCCTCATCCTCGACGAGCCTACGAAAGGTGTCGACATAAGCACCCGAAGCGCAATCTATGCAATTCTGCAGGAAGTTGCCACGGAAGGTATTGCAGTTGTCGTGATTTCCTCCGACTTCGAAGAACTACTCGGGGTCTGTGACCGGGTCGTTGTCATGAGTGATGGGTTGTCGATTGCCGACTTGCCGGTGAGCGTTCTTACCGAGGAGAAGCTCACATTGCTCGCTGCGCCTCGAACGTCGACCGAACGCAATGTGCGGTTACTTCAAGCGTTGAGTCAGGAGCATGAGGCAAGTGCATTCTGGGCTCTTGTTGATGAAAATGAGCTGATCTGCCTTGGTGCGATCACTGCGGCTTCGTCACCCGAGACGGGCCTGGCGGTGGGGAAGGCAGTTCGCCACAGCGAAACCAGAATTGCCACAGCCCTGGCGCGCCGCGATGGGGAATTTGTGACTGAGCCTGAAAGTGGAATTTCAACCCTGCTTGTACCAATGCGTAACAAGCGAGGTCATGACCTCGGTTGGATCGGCATCAGTATTGCGGGTGATGCAATCCCGCCAGACAGAAATTTGATAATCCGCCAGGTCGCCGAACTGACTGACACTGACGCATCTACAGGAGTGCATTGATGGCCACCTCCACTCGTTCTTCAAAGCGAGGCTTCTCTCGGATAATGCGCAGTCTGGAAATGCGGATGCTGGGCTTGGCGCTGCTCCTGGCGATCTGCCTTTCATTGCTCTCGCCGTACTTCCTGACACAGAACAATATCTTCAATATCCTGGACCAGTCAGTGGTCATCGGTATCGTGGCTGTCGGTATGACATTCGTCATTCTGACTGGCGGCATCGACCTGTCAGTCGGCTCGCTTGCGGGATTGACCGGCATCATTCTCGGTTTGGCGCTCCAGGACATGCCCATTCCAGTTGCCATCCTTGCGGCTGTGCTCGCGGGAGCTGGCGTTGGGCTGGTTTCCGGGGTTCTCGTCGCGGTCTTCGGTCTGGCACCCTTTGTCGTGACGCTAGGCATGATGGCAATCGCACGCAGCCTTGCCTATATCTTTTCAGGGCAAACTGCCATTTCGTCCATCCCGGATGGTCTCTCCAATATTGTGTACACGACCGTGCTGGGCGTTCCTGCGAATGTCCTTTTCCTGCTCGTTCTCTATGGCCTTGCCTGGGCCTATCTTACCTACACGAAGGGTGGACGAACAATCTATGCCGTAGGTTCCAATCCAGAGGCGGCGCGCGCTGCAGGACTCAATGTGCTACTTTACTCCATCCTCCCATATGTCATCTCGGGCGCCTTGTCGGCTGTTGCCATAACCTTTTCGATCGCCCAGATTCTTTCCGCTGATCCTTTGGCAGGCAATCAGATGGAACTGGATGCGATCGCCGCTGTAGTGATAGGCGGGGCGAGCCTTTACGGCGGACGCGGGTCGATTATTGGCACGCTGATTGGCGTTATTATCATGGTCATGATCAGAAACGGCCTGAACCTGATAGGGGTATCTCCCTTCTGGCAGGGCACCGCAATCGGCTCGATCATCATTCTCGCTCTCCTTGCCGAAC
Organism: Pseudomonadota bacterium; assembly: GCA_023390055.1. Lineage (GTDB taxonomy): Bacteria > Pseudomonadota > Alphaproteobacteria > Rhizobiales > Rhizobiaceae > Neorhizobium. The sequence goes on from JAEWDP010000058.1 coordinate 2,593, forward strand.
GTCTGGTCAACTGGCGCTCGGCGCGCTGATTACAGGAGCTATCTGATGCATGCTCAACCCAGCAACAATATTCGTCTCTACGGTACAGAACAGCCCGTGGCACCACCACGCATGTTGAAGGCGGGCCCATTGACGGCTGAACTGGATACCGGGAATTTGCGTTATATCCGCTTCAATGGTGTCGAAGTGATGCGCGCAATTTCATTCATCGTGCGTGACAAGGACTGGGGCACCTACACTCCGGAGATTACGGACCTCGAAGTCGTCGAAGACGAGGCGGGTTTCCAGGTGCGTTACAAAGCTCGCGCATTCGATACCAGACAGGCCTTTGTTTACGACGCGACAATTACCGGAGATGCACAGGGCAGATTGGTATTCAAAGGGGAAGGCGCCGCAGAAAACAAGTTTCTGACGAACCGGACCGGCTTTGTCATCTTGCACCCGATCGATGGCGTTGCAGGTGAAAGGGTTGAAATCGAACACGTTGATGGTCAGATCGTTGATGGCATCTTTCCCGAACTTATTGATCCCATACAGCCAATGATGAACCTCAGGCGCTTGACGCACTGGGCGGCTGATGAAGGGCTGCGCGTCGATTGCAGGATGGAAGGCGATACCTTCGAAATGGAGGATCAACGTAACTGGACCGACGCGTCCTACAAGACGTATGTACGGCCGCTTGCGCTTCCGTGGCCCTATACTCTCGAAAAGGGGGAGCCGATCGTTCAGAGCATTACGCTGACGGTTTCCGGTGATTGTTCCCCTGCCGAAGACGATGCACCAGTGGAATTTTCGGTTGGAGCTCGTTCCGGTTCAGTCCCGGCACTCGGCATGGGGCTGGATGTCGATGATGTGGACGGTACGCTGAAGGAGAGCGAAACAATCTCGGCAATCGGTGCTGATTATCTGGTCTGCCATTATGATCCGCGCCGTGGTCACAATAAATCGACCCTCACTGCTCAGATTGAAGCCGCAAAAAATATAGGGGCAACTCCGTGGCTTGAAGCTGTTGTCGTATCTGTCGATGGCTTTGAAAGGGAGATCGGCGATCTCGGTCGCATGATCGAGGACCTTGGGTCACCCTTTCCGGTGGTACTTGTTTCTCCCGCTCCGGACATGAAATGCACGCTACCAGGATCTGCCTGGCCGCCCGCACCGTCAGCGGATGCATTGTATCGTGCGACCCGCAATGCATTTCCTGGTGCAAGAATAGGTGGCGGCATGTTCAGCTACTTCACTGAACTCAATCGCAAACGTCCTCCGCTTGGGTCCCTTGATCTTGTGAGCTTTACCACGTCAGCGATGGTGCATGCCGGGGACGATCGTTCCGTGATGGAGACCTTGCAGGCGCTGCCGTCCATCGCCGACAGCGTCATGGCGATAGCAAAGCCGTTGCCATATGTGGTGGGGCCATCTGCGATCGGGATGCGTGGCAATCCTTATGGTGAAGCACCGAAGGAAAATCCGGACAATATCCGCCAGGCAATGAACAGGAATGATCCGCGACAGCGAGGTCTGTTCGGTGCAGCCTGGGCGCTCGGATACTTTGCCCGTTTTGCTTATGGTGGGGCTGACAAGATTGCACATGGTTCACCAACGGGAGCAACGGGTGCCGTTGCGACCTCGACGCCTTTTCCGCAACCCTATTTTGCTGAGCATGGCGGTCTCTATCCCGTATTCCATGTTCTAAGAACCCTTGCGTTGAGAAAAGATGCACCCCTTCATAAGCTTTTCCTGTCACGACCGGATCTGGTGCAGGGGCTCGCTGTGGAAGGGGAGACCGGACAAGAAGTCTGGATCGCGAACCTGACGGAGCGAACACTAAGACTACGGTCGGAAGCTGGAATTTCAGCAGTGGCGCGGCTTGGAGCCGACAATTTTGTAGAAGCAACCCAGAACCCCGCATTGCTCGATCATCTCGACAAAACATCCGGGGAGGCGCTGCTTCTTGGGCCTTATGAAATTCTTCGCATGACGCTTGATGCGTCTGGAAACTGAGGAGCTTTTACACGATGCATGTTCTCATAATTGGCGCTGCCGGGATGGTCGGTCGAAAGCTGACAGAAGCCATAGCAAGAGACGGTGGCGTCAATGGTACCGCGGTGGATAAACTGACGCTGGTAGACGTTGTCACTCCAATTGCACCCGTTGGTATCGCCGCGGCAGTTGAAGCCCGTGCCGGCAACATCGCCGACCCGGCTGTTTCCCGGGATCTCATTTCGGGGCGACCGGATCTGGTCTTTCATCTCGCGGCCATTGTTTCGGGCGAGGCTGAAATTGATTTTGAGTTAGGATACGCAATCAATCTGGATGGTACGCGCCATATTTTCGAGGCGATAAGGAAGCAAGGTGAGGTAGCCCCTTACAGGCCTCGGTTCGTTTTTACGTCTTCGATTGCAGTTTTTGGATCGCCATTCCCGGAACAGATCGGAGATGACTACATACTTGCACCAAAGACGAGCTACGGCACTCAAAAGGCGATTGGCGAACTTCTGTTGTCCGATTATACCCGCAAGGGCTTCCTAGAGGGAATCGGCATTCGATTGCCCACTGTCTGTATCCGACCTGGAAAACCCAATAAGGCGGCTTCGGGCTTTTTCTCAAACATTTTGCGCGAGCCGCTAATCGGGGAAAAGGCAATTTTGCCAGTCGCGGAAACGGTGCGCCATTGGCATGTCAGCCCGCGCAGAGCGATAGGCTTTCTATTGCATGCGGCGACAATGGACCTGGATCGCGTTGGTCATCGCCGTGTCCTCAACATGCCTGGTCTGTCGGCCACCGTCGGAGAGCAGATCGAAGCGCTGAAGCGCGTTGCAGGCAACAAGGCTGCTTCGTTGATTATTCGTGAGCCTGATGCTCTCATCTCTGAAATTGTCGCGGGGTGGCCGCATGATTTCGATCCACAACGCGCACTTGGTCTGGGGTTCGAGGCTGACAATTCCTTTGACGAGATTATTCAGATTCACATTGAAGATGAATTGGGAGGAAAAGCGGCGTGAGCAGCGGGGAAGGAAAGCACGAGCAAATTGCGCTCGTAACCGGTGGCGGGACCGGAGTAGGGCGAGCCATTGCAAAGGGATTGGGCAATGCGGGCTATCAGGTTGTCATCGCTGGACGCAGGGAGCACGTTGTCAGATCGGCTGTCCAACAACTGGCTGACGAAACTGGTGGCCGCTATACCGCAATTTCCGCAGACGTGAGCAATCCCGCATCAGTGGAGGCGCTGTTCAAGGCGATCAAAGAGCAATTCGGGCGGCTTGATCTACTTGTAAACAATGCCGGGATCCTTGTGCCGGGAGTTCCGCTGGAGGATGTACCGATTGATGATTGGAATGCGATCCTGAACGCCAATCTCACGGGCGTGTTCTTGTGTACACAGCAGGCATTTCGCCTGATGAAGCAGCAATCACCCCGCGGTGGGCGCATTATTAACAATGGCTCGGTAAGCGCGACAACGCCGCGTCCAAACTCCGCACCCTACACGGCCACGAAACATGCCGTGACCGGTCTGACAAAGTCGACGGCGCTTGATGGGCGAAAGTATGATATCGCATGCGGCCAGATAGACATCGGCAACGCCGCATCGGACATGACGCAGACAATCGCAGCCGGGGTAATCCAGGCCAACGGATCAGTTGCCGCAGAACCAACGATTAATCCGGTCCATATTGCAGACGCAGTCGTCTATATGGCGAGCCTACCGTTGGACGCCAACGTTTTGACCATGACAGTGATGGCGACGAAAATGCCCTTCGTCGGACGTGGGTAGTAACCTCACGTCGTCTGGGTCCCATGAATTGGAATGACGTCCCGGTGTCCAAATCGCAGACGGTGAAAAGAAGAATGAGACCTTTGTAGGAATACGATATCCATCAAAGGACAGCAGCGTTCTTGTGTCCTTTGATGTCTATTTCCAGCATCGCTTGCCAGATCACAGTGAGCGGCGCCGGCCACTTCTTAGCGGCTCCGGCGGGTCGAAATCGTCGGGTAGTGGCGTAAGCAGTTCTGAAATATCGCAGGACAGGACAATTGCCAGTTTTTTGAGTGTGGTGATTGTCGGGTTCTTTCCGCCGCGCTCCAGTACCGGTGAGGTGACCGACGCCGGCGTCTGTGCAGACGCGTTCAGGCGGCTCAGAAACTGATGTGCAATGCCAGCTTGCCTGGTCGGCAAGATGTGGCGTGTAATAAAAAAGCCTTCCCCCGCTTCGGCAGGGGAAGGCTCGTTCATACAGATCCTGAAAGGCGCAACGGCCTACAGATTATGCCGCAAGGTCAAAGCGATCCGCGTTCATGACTTTAGTCCAGGCTGCAATAAAGTCCTTCACGAACTTCTCTTTGCTGTCGTCCTGGGCATAGACTTCGGCATAGGCGCGAAGGACCGAGTTCGAGCCGAACACAAGGTCGACCCGCGTGGCGGTGTACTTCGTTGTACCGGTCTTGCGATCGCGAATCTCATAGAGATTGTGGCCGGTCGGGACCCAGGTATTTCCCATATCAGTCAATGTGGTGAAGAAATCCGTGGATAGCGCACCGACGTTGTTGGTGAAGACGCCATGTGCCGTACCGGCATGGTTGGTACCAATGACACGCAGCCCACCGATCAGTGCAGTCATCTCCGGTGCTGTCAGACCCATAAGTTGAGCACGATCGAGCAACAGCTCTTCCGGACTCACGATGTAATCCATCTTCTGCCAGTTGCGGAAACCGTCAGCAAGAGGCTCAAGTACCGCAAAGCTTTCCACATCAGTCTGCTCGGCAGAAGCGTCGCCACGGCCTGGTGCGAAGGGAACCTCGATGTCGATCCCTGCTGCTTTCGCAGCTTGCTGAACACCGTAATTGCCGGCCAGAACGATGACGTCAGCCAGGCTGGCACCGGTCGCAGACGCAATGGGTTCCAGCACGGAAAGTGTGTGGGCGAGACGGGCCGGCTCGTTGCCTTCCCAATCCTTTTGCGGTGCAAGCCGGATCCGGGCACCATTTGCACCGCCACGGAAGTCGGAACCGCGGAACGTACGCGCGCTGTCCCAGGCCGCAACAACCAGATCGGAAACAGAAAGACCAGAGGCCGCGATCCTGGCCACCACGGCCTGGACATCGTAGTCTGTGCGACCAGCCGGAATCGGATCCTGCCAGACCATATCCTCCATCGGCGCATCGGGGCCAACGTAGCGGGTCTTTGGTCCCATATCGCGGTGAGTCAGCTTGAACCAGCCTCGTGCAAATGCATCCGAAAAGGCTTCAAAGTCATTCATGAAACGCAGCGAGATCTCTCGATAGATTGGATCTACCTTCAATGCCAGGTCGGCATCTGTCATCATCGGCATAACGCGGATTGAGGGGTCTTCGACATCGACCGGCTTGTGCTCTTCAGCGATCGTGATCGGCACCCATTGAGAGGCGCCTGCCGGACTATGCGTCAGCGTCCATTCATTCTTGAACAGCATTTCAAAAAAGCCGTTGTCCCATTTGGTGGGCTCGGTGGTCCATGCGCCTTCCAGACCAGAGACAACGGTGTCGCGACCGATGCCACGCCCCTTCGTATTCATCCAGCCCAGTCCCTGAAATTCTGGTCCTGCCGTTTCTGGATCTGCACTGAGATCAGCTGCGCTGCCATTGCCATGGCATTTGCCGATTGTATGGCCTCCGGCCGTGAGCGCTACAGTTTCCTCATCGTCCATTCCCATGCGTGCGAATGTTTCACGGATCTGGGCTGCAGTTGCCATCGGGTCCGACTTGCCGTTAACGCCTTCGGGGTTCACATAGATGAGGCCCATCTGGACGGCAGCGAGCGGGTTTTCAAGCGTGCCGGGATCGGAGAGGTCGCCGTAACGCCCGTCACTTGGAGCGAGCCATTCCTTCTCGTCGCCCCAATAAACGTCCTTTTCAGGATGCCAGATATCTTCGCGGCCAAATGCAAATCCGAACGTCTTCAGCCCGGCAACCTCGTAGGCGATTGTTCCGGCCAACACGATCAGGTCGCTCCAGGAAATCTTGTTGCCGTACTTCTTTTTGATCGGCCAAAGCAGACGACGGCCCTTGTCGGTATTGACGTTGTCTGGCCATGAGTTGAGTGGAGCAAAGCGCTGGTTGCCGGTGTTTGCTCCACCGCGGCCATCAGAGGTGCGGTAGGAACCTGCAGCGTGCCAGCTGACGCGAGCCATCATGCCGACATAGCTGCCCCAGTCTGCCGGCCACCAATCCTGACTGTCGGTCATCAAGGCGCGCAGGTCGGCCTTCAAGGCCTCCACATCCAGCGTCTTTAGCTCTTCGCGGTAGTTGAAGTCCTTTCCGAGCGGATTGGTTTTCGTGTCGTGCTGATGCAAAATGTCGAGGTTGAGGGCGTTAGGCCACCATTCCATGACTGATTTTCCATGAGCGGTGTTGCCACCATGCATGACAGGACATTTGCCGGTCGTGTTCGTCTTTGCATCCATTTCGTTCTCCAAAAAATATTTGTTGGCCTTACGGTGACATCAGGAATGGCCGGCCGGGCGAATTTATTGGGACGGTGACCCGGGGCTGTTCCACTCATCGGGGGAGGTACCAAGATCTCGCCATAAATTCCAATTGTATATACTGAAGATTGCTATATGTTTTAGTTATGAGACGATTGACGATAAGACACCTCCGATACTTTGAAGCGCTTGCCCGTATCGGGCATTTTGGACGGGCTGCGGAAGCATGCTCCATTTCCCAGCCGGCACTATCTGTACAGATACGAGAGCTTGAAGATCTGCTGGGTGCGCCGCTCGTAGAAAGAGGAGGACGGCGTATTCGACTGACGGGACTTGGAGAGGAATTTGCGGCACGCGCTCATGCTATTTTAGGCGCTGTCGATGAACTTGAAGACCTTGGACGGGCTGCACATGGTCCAATCGCCGGGCGACTCCGCCTGGGGATCATATCGACAATTGCCCCCTATTTGTTGCCTGCCATCATCAAGGGGTTGTCACAGCTTTATCCCGAACTCGATTTGCGTCCCCGGGAAGCAATAACGCAGAACTTGATCGAAGATCTGACGGAAGCAAGGCTCGATGCCGCCATCGTCGCCCTGCCGATTTCGGAACCATCACTTGAGGAATTTCCACTTTTCAAGGAGGACTTTGTCCTGGTGCGTCCGATTGAGGATGCTGAAAAGCCTGTGCCTAGTGCCGACAGGCTCCATGAAATGCGGCTGTTACTCCTGGAGGAGGGGCACTGCTTCCGTGACCAGGCTCTATCAGTCTGTAATATAAGTGCTGCATCGGCACGTGAACTGATGGAAGGAAGTTCCCTTTCCACACTTGTCCAGATGGTCGGGGCTGGTATCGGCGTGACGCTTATTCCGTCAATGGCGATTGAAATTGAAGCGCGCTCCGCTGCTGTCTGTGTGTCTCAACTGGCGGAGCCCCGGCCTACGCGCACGATTGGGATGGTCTGGCGCAAGACCAGCCCTTTGACAGCACAATTTACCGAGGTCGCGGAAGTTGTTCGCGACATCTGCCTCGCTAAAATGACGAGTATCATCGAAACGTCCGGAAAACCTGTCAACTGAATGCAGGGCAACCCAGTCGGCAGTCCGTGAGCCTTGCTCTGGCATGACAGCGCTGTCTGGCTGGCAGTCGCTGTCGTGAACCTGTGCCCGAAGTGCTGTCCGTCTCCGACATGAACGTTGACGCCTATCACAACGTGTATATCGGATCGGTTGTTGCCGGCGTGTTGGTCGTCATGCAAGATCGGATCTTGTTTTGATGGCTCGTGGTCGATGTAGGGCGTGTGGACAAACCTGATCCATTGGCGGATCGTTGCGAGTTGCACGAAGCCGAGAAAGCTTGATGCCAGCTTGTCGTACCGAGTTGCGATGCGGCGAGAGTGCTTGAGACGGTTGAAGAAGCGCTCGATCCGATTGCGCAACGCGTAGTGGGTCTTGGCGGCCAGCATCGCGGTTGGATTGGGCGCCTTCTTGGATCAAAGCCTCATAAGCGGCATGTCCGGGGCCTGGCCGGGCGGCAGGCAGAAGGCGATGGCAAGACCCTGCCCATCCGTTCGGGTATGAAGTTTGGCCGTGAGCCCACCGCGCGAACGGCCAATAGCATTTCTATGAATCCCCCTTTTTCGCCGGCTGCGTGCTGGTGAGCTCTTTCAATCCTGCTGTCGATCATCTGCATGGTGGTGTCAGCCACCTCGCTTTCGGCAAGCGCTGCCAGCAGCACGTCCCATACGCCGGCTTCGGTCAAGCGGCGATACTGGCGGTGGGCCGAGTTCCAGTTGCCGAATTCGTCCGGCAGGTCACGCCACGGCGAACCCGTCCGCGTGATCCAGATGATGCCATCCAGAACCTTGCTGTAATCCTGCGGCAGACGGCCGCCACGCGAACGGTTCTCAATCAGGAACGGTGTGAAGAATGATCGTTCCACGTTGCTCATCGTCCTGGAATCAACGCCGCCTCCTCAAAAGAGCAGCGTTGAATCACAGCTGTAGCGGATCGCCAAAGCAGCAGGGAGGGGACAAATTCACCCGAGGCCAATGCTTTATCGGTGCTTGAGCTCCATGAACCGAATGCGGTTATTGAAGGGATCGATGACCTGTAGTTCTATCCGATCCCCCTCATCCTGAAGTCCAGGCTTCATGTAGCGATAGTCCTGGGTCTGAAGCTCTTTGTGAAGGTTGCGGATGCCCGTCATGTAGACGCACATGTTGCCACCCGGGGTGGCATCTCCCGCATGTTCCGACAGGTGCAGCCTGAGCCCTGATCGCGAGATCTGCATGTAGAGCGGGAAGTTGTCGCCGTAGCGGTGTTCCCAATCGACCGTGAAGCCGAGAAATCCGAGATAGAACTCGTTCGCCTTCTCGACATCGAAGATGCGGACGATGGGCACCGCCTGTTCGAGTGAAATCCCCTCGTCGGATCGCACGGCCTCGTCATCGTCGATTTTCGCCGACAGGATATTCCAGCTCGACAGCCCGAGCTGATGGGCGATGATTTCCAGTGCCTGACTGTGGGAGATCGTCGCCCCACGCTCGGCAAGTGCTTCCCGCATGGCTTTTGCCATGGCCTTTGCATCGCGATAGTCGCGCATGTCCGTTTCCTTCGTCACGGCGAAGTCTTCGTCAGCGCCCACATTACCAACGCCTTCGCCCAACGGTTGAACGATCAGGAAGGATGGAACGGGAGGCATTCGCCATGCCCCTTAGGGCGCGGGCTGCTGGCCACCTCCGGCCATAAGGCCAGCTTAGCGATGGGGTCCGCTGTTGTCAGCAAAGAAATTACACAACAGATATGGATCGGGTTTGTCCGCACGACCTAAGTTACTGATGTTATATGCAAAGAATATCCCAAATAACGCCCATGCCTTTCAGTTTTTACTGGCGAAAGTGTCAGTAGTAGCAATCCAGGCGTTCGTCCATTGTTCCCGTGATCGAGACGGGCAAGTGACGGGCTATCTTGTCGAGGCATCTGCAACAGATGGCCACTTCGACAGTATGGCCGAAGGTCAACCGGAACTGCGTCAGGTGTCCGTTTCCTTGTTCTGTAAGCGACGACAAGAGAAGGGAATTCACCGATGCATTCGAAATATGCCGACACTTACCTAAGCATTACGAACACGATTATCGAGGCGATCGAGAGCGGTACTCGTCCATGGATGCAGCCGTGGAGTGCGGCATCCGACGAGCAAATGTTCAACCGCCCCTTGCGTGCCAATGGCGAGCCATATCGCGGAATCAACATTCTGCTCCTGTGGAATGCATCTGCAGTTCAGGGCTTCGAGTATGATCGTTTCATGACCTATCGGCAGGCACAGCAGCTTGGAGGTCAGATCCG
>JAEWDP010000108.1 GCA_023390055.1 Pseudomonadota bacterium
GGTTGGGTGTGGTTTTTTCGGGGAACGCCGATCTACACGCAATTGCTGTTTTGGGGCCTTTTTGCGGTTCTCTTTCCCAATCTCGGCCTCTCGATCCCTTTCGGTCCGCAAATCGTCAGCATCGAGACGAAATACATTGTGACGCCCGCAATAGCAGCAATCCTCGGTCTCGGCTTCAACGAGTCGGCCTATCTGACCGAAATCTTCCGCGCCGGTTTCAACTCGATCGATCGCGGGCAGGCCGAGGCTGCTCAGGCGCTTGGGATGAAACGTGCAAAGATCTGGATGCGCATTCTGATGCCACAGGCAATGCGCGTTATCATCCCGCCGACCGGAAACGAAACCATCGGCATGCTGAAAATGACATCGCTAGTCTTGGCAATTCCGTTCACCCTGGACCTCACATTTGCGACCAATGCGATCTCGAACAGGCTTTACCTGCCGATCCCGCTCCTGCTGGTCGCTGGCACCTGGTACCTCGCCATTACCAGCTTGCTGATGGTCGGACAGTATTTTCTCGAACGCCACTTCGGCAAGGGCGTGTCGGTAAATTCAGGGCGGGCGGAGTAGATCATGAACGCCAATATTTCCGAATTCTGCGTCGAGATGCAAAACATCCACAAATTCTATGGCCCGTTCCATGCCTTGAACGGCGTAAGCCTGCGTGTGCGCCGGGGCGAAGTGTGCGTGGTGATCGGTCCATCCGGGTCGGGCAAGTCAACGCTTTTGCGATGCATCAACCAGCTTGAGACGATCTCGGCCGGCCGTGTGCTCCTCAAAGGTGAACTGCAGGGCTTTGTCGAGCAGGAAGCGCGCTTTTATCCTTTATCTTCCGGACAGGTCGCTGCTCAACGGCGATTGACCGGCATGGTCTTCCAGCGTTTTCATCTCTTTCCGCACATGACAGCGGTGGAAAATATCATGGAAGGCCCGGTGCATGTGAAAGGCTGGTCGAAAGTTCAGGCGCGCGCCAAAGCCGATCAATTGCTTGAGCGCGTTGGACTTGGTGGCTTCGGGGCCCGCTATCCTGGACAACTATCTGGTGGTCAGCAGCAGCGTGTTGCAATTGCCCGGGCGCTTGCGATGGAACCGGAAGTAATGCTGTTTGATGAGCCAACCTCCGCTCTCGATCCCGAGCTTGTCGGTGAAGTGCTGGACGTGATCAAGGACCTGGCGCGTAGCGGCATCACCATGGTCGTCGTCACCCACGAAATCGGCTTTGCACGCGAAGTCGGCAATCACCTTGTCTTCATGGACAAGGGGCAGGTTGTCGAGGAGGGACACCCGCGTTCCATGCTGGCCAATCCCCAGAACTCCCGCACAACGGCATTTCTCTCCAAGGTGCTGTGACGGCGATGGTCATGATCACAGACACATGGTCAGATTGCCGCGCGCAAGTCACTGATGAATTCGTCCAGGTTTCGCGATGCCAGCCGACTGGGTGGCGTGATCAGGAGCGTGCGAAAATGCAGGGCAGGTTCGAATGGCCGCAAAACCAGTCCGTGACCGACATAGGGCTCGGCTGTCAACGGATTGACGAGACCGACACCAATACCCGCAGCTACCATCGCACATATGGTGGTGGAGTAAGGGGTCTCGATCACGGGACGGATGGTAACGCCGGCGCGCTCGAAAGCATCTTCGGCTTCGCGCCGGGTCGTGTCTTCGGGCGCAAGCGCGACGAAGGGATGGCCAACAAGATCGGCCGGATGAATGACGTCCAGTGCCTCAAGCAGATGACCTTCGGGCATGGCGACAGCAACCCGGAACCGGGCAAATTCTTCGACTTCGACGCCCGTGTTGTCTATTTCATCGGCAACGATGCCGAGGTCGAACTGGCCGGACGCTACGAGATCGCGCACGTTGGAAGACATTCTTGCCTGAAAGGTGATGGCGACGTTGGGGTTTCTGCGCATGAAAGCCTGCAATGCGCGAGGCAGGACGTTGGTCGACAAGGCAGACAGACATGCGATCCTCAGCTCTCCGGAGCCGTAATCACGGATGCGGGCAGCGGCGCCGCGCAGGTGCGCCAGCCCCAGAAACGCCTGCTCGACCTCGCGGAAGAAAAGCTGTCCTTCTTGCGTCGGGTGAAGGCGTCCCTTGATACGCTGGAAGAGATCGAATCCGAGGGAGCGTTCCAGTTCCTGGATCATCTTGCTGACCGCCGGTTGGGAGACGTGCAGGATCTCCGCCGCACGCGCCGTGGTACCGCTCGTCATCACCACGCGAAAGATTTCGACCTGCCGAAGGTTCATCAGCGTCCTCAATCAACATCAATAACCATTGCGAATACCAGTACTGAAAAAATGCTTCCTTTGGAATTGATTTCCCTAGGTGCCGTTAGTCGCTTCAGAAAGGCCTGACCATGAATGATCTCACGCAATGCGTCCTTACGCCCGAGATTGCGACGAACGGCTTCGACCCGCTCGGGGTCGGCGTGCATCGCGCATCCACGATCCTTTTCAAGGACGCGGCAGCCTATGCATCTCGTGGCGAGCGTGGACATGAAGGATATTCCTACGGCCTTTATGGGACCCCGACGACGCGAACGCTCGAAGCGAAGATGACAAGCCTTGAATGTGGTTCATGGAGTTTCCTGACGCCTTCAGGACAGGCGGCAAATGCGCTTGCTGTTTTGCCGTTCCTTTCGGCCGGCGACCATATCTTGATTGCCGATACCGCCTATCCACCGATGCGTGACCTTGCCGAGACTGATCTCAAGAGGCTGGGCGTCGAGGTGGAGTTCTTTGATCCTTCATCGATGGAGGACGTTGCGGCCAAGATGCGAAGGGCCACAAAGATCGTATGGTGCGAGAGCCCGGGCTCAACGACGATGGAAATTCTGGATTTGCCACGCATCGCGGCCATTGCCCACGGACATGGAGCACTCGTCGGCGTCGATAATACATGGGCGACACCACTCAACTTCAAGCCACTCGAACACGGCGCCGATATCGTGACCGAAGCGCTGACCAAATTCGTTTCAGGCCACTCCGACGTTTTGATGGGATCGATCACGATCAAGGATGTCGGATTGCTAACGCCGATACGGTCACTCATCGGTCGGATGGGTATCGGTGTCTCTCCTGATGACGCGTCGTTGGTGTTGCGTGGCTTCGAGACACTCGGGGTGCGTCTGCGTCACTCGGAACGTGTCGCGCTGAAGTTCGCACGCAAAATTGCAAGTCATCGCGCCGTTCAGCAGGTTTTGCATCCTGCGCTTGAAAGCTTTCCGGGCCATGCGATTTGGAAGCGGGATTTTCTTGGATCAAGCGGGGTGTTCAGCATTGTCTTCAAGCCGGAGGCGGCGGCGCACGTGTCAGAAGCTCTCGACACCTTGAAGGTCTTTGCCATCGGGGCGTCCTGGGGCGGGACCCGTAGCCTCGTGGCGCCGATGTCGGTTGATGGTTTTCGAACCGCGACGTCATGGACGGGACCCGATGTCATCTTGCGACTGAGCATCGGTCTCGAGGATGAAAACGAATTATGGGCTGACGTGGAGCGATTACTTGCGGCCCTTGTGCCTGGGGAGGAGGTCCCCGGTGAGGCAATGAGATTGGTCGCGGGTCGTGACTGATTGTCGGGCCGCTTCGAACAATTGCCCGGTGAGGACAAAAGGCATGCCCAGTAGAGATGAAGTATTCGGTAATATCGATCTGAATTTTGATGCCACGGTCGCCAAGCTGCTTGAGCTGATCGCAATACCGTCGATATCAGGTGATCCTTCGGGGGAGATCGGCATTGGCCATGCCGCTGAATGGCTGAAGCAGGAACTGGATGGGATCGGTCTTTCGGCGCAGGTCATCGCGACCAAGGGTCATCCGGTGGTGCTTGCACGGTCAGTGCCATCTTCGAAGTCCGTGAGACAAAGGTTGCTCTTTTACGGCCACTATGATGTCCAGCCGGTCGGTGATCCGGACCAATGGACACACGCACCGTTTGATCCTTGCGTGATCGAGGAGGAGGGGCTCCATCGCATTTACGGTCGCGGTTCTTCTGACAGCAAGAGCCAGTTGTGGACGTTCATCGAAGCGCTAAGGGCCTGGAGTATGGTCCACGGCGAGTTTCCAGCCGATATCATTGTTCTCCTGGAAGGTGAGGAGGAATGCGGTTCACCCAGTCTGCCGGATTTCATTGCGCGATACGGGAGTGAACTTGCTTGCGACGTCGCTTTCATCTGCGACGCCGAGATGTGGTCCCCGACACAGCCTGCGATTACTACACAACTCAAGGGCCTGGTGCACGAGCGGGTGACGATCTTTGCACCTAATCCCGATATGCATTCGGGTCACTACGGCGCCGTTGCTGCAAATCCGATTCGTATTCTGAGCTCGATCCTTGCCGAACTCCACGATGAAAAAGGCAAAGTCACAATCGACGGGTTCTATGACGGCGTACCAGAC
>JAEWDP010000152.1 GCA_023390055.1 Pseudomonadota bacterium
CTGCATCTTCTTCTTCAGAGCGCGGAGAGCCTGATCAACGTTGTTGTCGCGGACAAGTACCTGCACGTGTAATCCCGTTCCTTTGGTTTGGTTACTCGCCAGAAATCAGGCAGATTCGCGGCGAAAAAATACGTCTGCCCGGCGTTGGGCCGTGCGATTGGAAAAGGCACTTAACAGAAGTGTGGGTGCGTGTCCAGAGTAGATTGTGAGCGGCATTTGATGAATCGAATGATGCCGGGAAACAGGCCGGTAACTTTGAACGTGGTTGGGATCAGATGCTCGCTGACTGTGCGGCCTGAAGTGTCCCAACTCGATAAAATCGCCAACTTTCGTTGACCTTGTCGAAACCGCGGATCGCTGCGTCGCAAAATAGCTATTGCACCGATTGTCGATTTGCGATGGGTATGTCTCTAACAGAGACGCGACTTCCCAAGGAGTTGAAGGCAACATGCGAAAATATTCTGTCTTCGCCGTGGCCCGTGAGGCACTTCGCGGTCATCGGGGCTGGGAAGCTCAGTGGGCCTCGCCAGAACCCCGTACGAACTATGATGTGATCATTATTGGTGGGGGCGGACATGGTCTCGGAGCGGCATATTATCTCGCCAAGGAACACGGTATCACGAATGTGGCGGTCCTTGAGAAGGGATGGATCGGTGGCGGCAACACCGGCCGAAATACAACAATCATACGATCCAACTATCTCTATGAAGAAAGTATGGATATTTATGAGCACTCCCTGAAGTTGTGGGAAGGTCTGAGTCTGGACCTCAACTACAACGTCATGTACTCACCGCGAGGCGTGATGATGTTGTCGCACAATGTGCACGACAGGCAGAGCTTCAAGCGACATATCAATGCCAACCGGCTTTACGGTGTCGACAACGAGTGGCTCTCACCGGAACAGGCAAAGGCCTATTGCCCGGTACTCGACATCTCTAAGACGGCCCGCTATCCGATCAATGGAGCTGCATTGCAGCGGCGCGGCGGCACCGCTCGTCACGACGCTGTCGCCTGGGGTTTTGCCCGGGCAGCTTCCGATCGTGGTGTCCATATCATCCAGAATACGGAAGTTACCGGTATCCGCCGTGACGCAAACGGCGCAGTCACGGGTGTGGAAACAAGCCGCGGGTATATCGGAGCGAAGAAAATCGGTGTCTCGGCTGCCGGCCATTCTTCCGTCGTAATGGAAATGGCGGGCGTGCGGATGCCACTGCATTCCACTCCGCTGCAAGCGCTTGTCTCCGAACCACTTAAGCCCGTTTTTCCGTGTGTGGTGATGTCAAATACTGTCCATGCCTATATTTCACAGTCCGACAAGGGGGAACTTGTTATCGGGGCTGGCACTGATCAGTATAATTCCTATTCCCAGACCGGGGGCTTGCAGATCATCACACATACACTCGATGCAATTTGTGAGCTCTTTCCGATGTTTCGACGTGTCAAGATGATGCGCCAATGGGGAGGCATCACTGACAACACACCAGACCGCTCGCCAATTCAGGGGTCCACGCCCGTAGCTGGCCTCTTCGTGAATTGCGGCTGGGGGACAGGCGGCTTCAAGGCAACGCCGGGTTCTGCAAATCTCTTTGCACATCTGATTGCAAAAGGCGAACCACATCGACTTGCCGCGGGCCTGACGCTTGACCGGTTCCGAACTGGTCGGCTAATTGACGAGGCGGCCGCTGCCGCCGTTGCTCACTGATAGCGGAGGGCGACAAGATGCTGCTGATCCATTGCCCCTATTGTGAAGAAGACCGTTCGGAACTTGAGTTCCGCTGGGCGGGGGAAGCGCATGTTGTGCGCCCCGCTAATATTGCGGCAACCTCCGACGAGGAGTTCGCCGAATACTTCTTCCTGCGCAATAATGAAAAAGGGCTCACCTATGAGCGCTGGCGCCATATCCACGGTTGTGGTCGCTTCTTCAATGCCGCACGCGATACGGTAAGCGACAAGTTCCAGGTTACCTACAAAGCCGGCATGCCCAAGCCGGCTGTAGAGAATATAGCGGCACCCAGCGAACCTCTCGAACCTCGCGATCGGACCAGTGGAGACGCATCATGAGTGGCCCCAACAGCAGCCTTGGGCCCTTCCGGATCAAGGGCGCCGGTCGACTGACCCCGGCACGGACCGTGCGGTTCACCTTCGACGGCAAGAGTTACATGGCAATGGATGGCGATACGGTTGCGTCAGCACTGCTTGCGCATGGTGTCCACCTCGTTGGTCGTTCATTCAAGTACCATCGCCCTCGAGGGATCCTGTCTTCCGGCGCTGAAGAGCCCAATGCACTTGTCGATGTCGCCCGCGATGCGGCGCGTCGTCAACCCAATGTGCGGGCCACTGTTCAGGAAGTGTTTGACGGTGCGAAAATCACCTCACAAAATCGCTGGCCATCGCTTTCATTCGACGTTGGTGCCGTCAACAATCTGATGTCACCATTGTTCGCAGCAGGATTCTACTACAAGACCTTCATGTGGCCGAGGGCAGCCTGGATGAAGGTGTACGAGCCGTTCATCCGGCGCGCTGCCGGTCTCGGCGTGGCACCGAAGGAAGAAGACCCGGATCGGTATGGCAACCGTTATGCGCACTGTGATGTCTTGATTGCCGGTGCGGGCCTGGCGGGGCTTGCGGCTGCCCTTTCAGCCGCGACCACGGGGGCCGAGGTACTCCTCGTCGATGAGCAGCCGCAAGTCGGCGGAGCCCTGCATTTTGACACGTCTACCGTGATCGATGGTCAGAACGGTTATGATTGGGCGCAACGCGTGGCGGCAAAGCTTGCTGCCATGCCCAATGTTCGCGTACTGACCCGGACGACGGTGTTCGGATACTACAACCACGGTTTTCTCGCACTCGTCGAGCGTGTCAGCGATCATCTCGCCCGACCTTCGCGTGATATGCCGCGCGAGCGACTTTGGCAGGTGCGAGCCAAACGGGTGATCCTGGCGACCGGCTCGATTGAGCGGCACATGGTCTTTTCCAATAACGACCGGCCGGGTATCATGCTCGCGTCGGCCGCTCGTGGCTTCCTTAACCACCATGGCGTTGCGGTTGGCCGTAATGTTGGTGTCTATACCGCAAGTGATTCAGCGTATGAGGCAGCCTTTGACTTGAAGCGCGCTGGCGCTTCTGTTGCCGCGATCGTCGACTGCCGTCAGACTCCCGGTAGCGCGGTGCTCGATGAGGCCAAACGGCTTGGCATAGATGTTCTCACCGATCATGCGGTGCTTGATACTACAGGAAGGTTGCGTGTCTCTTCCATGAAGGTCGCACGCAACGGCAGTTCGAACAGCAGAAAGGTCGTCATTGATGCGCTGCTTGTTTCCGCGGGCTGGACACCTTCTGTGCATCTGTTTTCGCAGTCGCGCGGAAAATTGCGCTATGACGACCTGAACCATCGGTTCCTTCCGGATTCTTACGCTCAAGACTGTATCTCGATCGGCGGTTGCAACGGTACCGATGAAATTGGCAGACTTGTTGATGAAGCTATCGCCGCCGGTGGCGGAACCGCTGTAGTTCTGGGTGATTACAAATTCACGTGGACTGGCGGTATGATCGGTGCTTGCGAAGGGGCCGGGCCGGAGACGACAGTCAAGGCATTTATCGACTTCCAACACGACGTGACCGCGAAGGATATTCGTCTTGCCGTGCGCGAGGGGATGCATTCGATAGAACATATCAAGCGGTTTACGACGAATGGCATGGCATCCGACCAGGGGAAGCTGTCCAATATGCACGGTCTGGCTATTGCCGCGGAGATGCTTGACAGGCCAATCCCCAAAGTAGGTCTGACAACTTTTCGGGCGCCCTACACACCAGTTTCCTATGGAACACTAGTCAATCATTCTCGTGGTGCATTATTTGATCCAACCCGCAAGACACCGATGCATGATCTGCAGGTGTCTGCCGGTGCGGAGTTTGAAGATGTAGGCAATTGGAAACGCGCCTGGTATTTTCCGAAGCGCGGCGAAGACATGGCCATGGCCGTCAACCGCGAATGTCGCACTGTGCGCGATGCCGCTGGCGTGTTTGATGCATCCACGCTGGGCAAGATAGAGGTGGTCGGCCCGGATGCAGGTGAATTCCTGAACCTTCTATACACGAATGCATGGAGCCAGCTGAAGCCGGGTAAGTGCCGATATGGTATCATGACCCGGGAAGATGGCTTCATTTATGACGATGGTGTTGTTGGGCGGATCGCCGAAGACCGTTTCCACGTCACAACAACCACGGGAGGTGCACCACGTGTTCTTCATCATATGGAAGATTACCTCCAGACGGAGTTTCCCCATCTGAAGGTCTGGCTGACCTCGACTACTGAACAATGGGCAGTTGTTGCTGTCCAGGGACCCAAGGCGCGCGAGATTATCCAGACTTTTGTCGAAGGGATCGATATCTCCAATGATGCCTTCCCGCACATGAGTGTGGCAGAATGTACAGTCATGGGCATTCCGGCAAGGCTTTTCAGGGTCTCCTTTACAGGTGAGCTAGGTTTTGAAGTGAATGTACCGGCAGACTACGGCCCGGCAGTCTGGAAGGCTATCTGGGAGAGAGGGGAAGCAATCGGTGCTTGCCTCTACGGTACCGAGACAATGCACATACTGCGCGCAGAAAAGGGTTATATTATTGTCGGCCAAGATACCGATGGTACCGTGACGCCCGATGACGCTGGCTACGGCTGGGCCGTCTCGAAGAAGAAGCCGGATTTTGTCGGTATTCGTGGCTTGAAACGGCCCGATCTCGTTAGAGATGGCCGCAAGCAGCTCGTAGGCCTCGTAACGAATCGACCAAGCGATGTTCTGGAGGAAGGTGCACAGATAGTCGCCGATCCGAACGAACGGAAGCCGATGACGATGCTGGGGCATGTCACATCTTCCTATTGGTCGGAAAACTGTGGACGGTCTATAGCAATTGCACTTGTTGCCGATGGCCGCTCGCGGGTCGGTCAAACGCTTTATATTCCGATGGAGGACCGGACGATCGCTGTTGAAGTAACAGGCATGGTGTTCTTCGACCAGGAGGGAGGTCGCATCAATGGCTAATCTTGAAACAGGTGTTGCTGCCACCCGGACATCACCGCTTTCTGGTGTCCACGGCGGTTCAGCGGCCGTCCGTCTGACACTTGCTGAACCCGCAGAACGTATTTCGCTTCGTGCGCGCGCAGAAGATGTCGCAGCGCTGTCCAGAGCGCTCGCCATCGATCTTCCTATCAGACCCAAGACATCCAGCTTCGCCAACGGCCGCACGGCGCTGTGGCTCGGACCCGACGAATGGCTGGTAATCGATGAGGGTAACGGTGCAATGGAAGCGGCCTGCAAATCAGCTGGTGTCATTCATTCAGCGGTGGACATCTCTCATCGCAACACGGCCATTTTCCTGAACGGCCCCGGTTCCGTGGCAGCGCTCGGTATTGGTTGCCCTCAGGATCTATCGGTCAAGGCCTTTCCTGTTGGGGCTTGCACGCGCACCGTGTTTGGCAAGATCGAAATCGTGATACTGAGAACCGCCGAGGATGGCTTTAGGGTCGAGTGCTGGCGATCCTTCTCCGACTATGCCTTCGGCTTGTTGTCGGAAGGGGCGATTGATGCGGCGTTCCAAGATTGAATCCCCGGTTGTTCTGACTTTTGCCTTGATCTTGAAGGCAGGTTCGCAGTGCCTCAGACAGCCACAATGTGTCTTGCGACAGACGGGTATTCACGCAATCTGAATTATGGCCTCCCTGGCGTACGAGGTTGTTGAACGCGGACAGTGATGGCGACCGCTCACGAGATTCGAGTATGAGGGCCCGGTCGCTCGCCAGACTGGTACGCCACTCCGGTAAGGACTGCCATCTTCTTCGAGAACGCACAACAGATGGGAAGTGCACGGCGCTTTGCGATGCTGCGCCGCATTCAGTTCGACGTGAGACTTGCAGCGGCATCAGAGACATCAAAAAAATGCCCCTGATCGCGCCGGTCATGTGGTCGCCGCAGCCCGAGCAGCTATGTGGTTCGCAAAAGTGCTTACGATCGATGGCCTTCCGCGACGATACCAGTCTTGGAAGGCTACACCGCAAGGTTCAACGCTTTTTCCTGGTCGATGTATTTCCGCTGCATGTCTGTGATGTAGTCGCGGTTGACAGGTGCGGCGTCGCGCTTGCGTGACACCTGCATGTGGAAGACCAGTTGACTACCAGTCCGGAACATCATCTCGGCGCTGACCAGATAGAACTCCCACATGCGGGCAAAGCGTTCATCATACATCGCAATCACATTATCGCGGTTCTTCTCGAACCGATCAGCCCAATGGTGAAGGGTCGTCGCATAGTGCAGGCGAAGAAATTCGAGATCTGAAACCCACAGGCTATTGCGCTCGACCGAATCAAAAACTTCGGACAGAGCCGGAGAATAGGCACCTGGAAAAATGTACTTTCGAAGCCATGGGCTCGCCATGCCCGGCGGGCTCATGTGGCCGATCGAATGGATCACCGCAATGCCATCGTCAGGCATCAGGCTGTTGAGGTGAGAAAAGAATTCATCGTAGTGGTGTACGCCGACATGTTCGAACATGCCGACCGAGACAACGCGGTCAAAGACCTCGTTGACATCGCGGTAATCACGAAGCTCGAAACGCACCCGGTCCGAAAGTCCGGCTTGCTGTGCCCGCTCAGTCGCGAGTTTCTGCTGCTCCCTGGAAAGTGTCACTCCAGTCACGTGAACGTTTTCGAGCTTGGCAAGATAAAGTGCTAGATCACCCCACCCACAACCGATATCGAGCACCCGCATACCGTCGCGAAGGCAAAGTTTGGCGGCGAGCAAACGAAGCTTGTTGCGTTGTGCCTCTTCGAGCGTCTCCCCTGGGTCGCGGAAATAGGCGCACGAATAAAGCATGTTGTCATCGAGAAAAAGACGATAGAAATCGTTGCCGAGATCGTAGTGATGGGCAACATTCTGCTGCGCCTCTCCCTTGGCATTCGATTGCTGTCGTTTGCGAAAGTGCATTTTGATCGAACGCAGCACTTTCTGTAGCGGATAGGAGCCAAGTGACAGCCGGTTGACCGAAAATAGTGTCAAGAAATCCCGCAATGTCGATCCATCCTCGAACCGCATCGTACCATCCATGTATGCCTCACCGGCAGCAAGCTCGGGATTGAAGACGAGTGTTCTGTACAGGCGCCGGTCGGTGAGACGCATGGTCGCCTCCGGACCCGGAATGCTGCCGCCAAAGATATGGTGCTTACCGTCCGCATCGATCACCGTCAGGCGACCGTTACGGATGAATGATTTCATCATGTGGGAAAGTGGGAACATCGGGCCTCTCATATCGGCAGGTTTCGACACGGACGGGCATGCGCATGTTTTCAAGCCAGCGGCTTGGTCTAAGTGTCTATTGGTCTGTCCTTGGGGTCAAACTGAACAATAGTAATCCAGGTCGCTGTGAGTGCCGGCTTCTTCTCGTTTTCGATTTCAACCGAAATATTGTAGGTGGTCATCAACATGCCAGCGCCACGGAAACGGCAGTCTGTCAGTGTGAAATGGCCTCTCACGCGCGCTCCAGATTTCACGGGTGACATGAAACGGACTTTGTCAAAGCCGTAGTTCAGCCCCATGGTCTGTTCGCGAATTTTTGGGAGGCAATCGAAATTCATGGCTGACATCAGCGAAAGCGTAAGGAAACCGTGAGCAATGGTGCCACCGAAGGGGCTCTCCGCTTTTGCCCGTTCGGGATCGACGTGGATAAACTGATGATCAAGGGTAGCATCCGCGAACTTGTCGATCATCGATTGGTCAACGGTTATCCATTCCGATATACCCAGAACCTGACCGACCAGCCCCGGCACTTCCGCTAGCAGTATCTCGCGCGACATCTTCCCTCACCTATCTGATCTCACGGGGTAAAACCCCGCGCAAGCAATTTACAGGCTTTGCGCCTCTTGGATAGCTGGCGCTTGAATTGGACGTCAATCCTCAATGCAGAATGTAACGGAACGGGGCGGTGCTGATCCGTTCCATTGCCGTGCATCCGGCAGGATGATCCATGCGCCTTCGGGCAATACGAATGGTCGTTCGCTATTGTCTCTGTTGAAAGCGATAGCGATGCGGGCAGGGCGCTGGGCCAGCCGGTCATAGGTGTTCATGATAACGGCAAGCGCAAAAGATTCGGGAAGGTTCCAGTCATCTTCTCTCATGAACTCTCCTGTTGGCTTGTACCACTCGATGTCGCCGTCGGTACCTAAGAAGAACTCATCCTGCGAAAACACCGTGAAGCGCTTGCGAATAGCCGCTACTACGGCAGTATGGTTCACGAGTGCTTCATCCAGCAGGCTCCAATTGAGCCACGTAATCTCGTTGTCCTGGCAATAGGCATTATTGTTGCCGAACTGGCTACGACCGCCTTCATCTCCGGCAGTCAACATGATCGTGCCACGTGTGGCAAAAAGCGTCGACAACAAGGCTATTACGTCATGTCGCCTTGCCATGCGGACAGAAAGGTCGTCAGTTTCTCCCTCGATACCGTTGTTCCAGGAGAAATTGTCGCGGTGCCCATCACGGTTTTCTTCACCATTGGCTTCGTTGTGCCGCTTCTCGTACGAGACCATATCCATCAGTGTAAAGCCGTCATGTGCGGCAATGAAATTGACGCTGCGGGTACGATGATTTCCTCGTCGTGCGAATATGTCGGAAGAACCGGCAAGTCGTGTGGCAAGACTGCCCAATGTCTCGCCGTCGCCTCGCCAGAAGCGGCGGATATCGTCGCGCGCGCGATCATTCCATTCCAGAAAAGGTGGCGGGAAGTTTCCCAACTGGTAGCCGCCAGGTCCGATATCCCACGGCTCGGCGACAAATAGGCGATCGGAAAGGAGGGGGTCATCGATTATCTTCTGCAAGGTTTCACTATGCGGTGAAAACCCTTCCGGCACACGTCCGAGGATTGTAGCAAGATCGAAACGAAAACCGTCAATGCCAGCATGCATAACGAAATGACGCAGGCTGTCGATAATGAGTTGACGGATAAAGGGGTGGTCGCATGCAATCGTATTGCCGGTTCCGCTATCATTGACCGGTGTGCCTGGATCGCCTTTGATGTGCCGGAAGGCATTGAGATTGTCTAGGCCCCGAAGTGAAAGTGTTGGGCCTGCCCGGTCGCCCTCGCCGGTGTGATTGAAAACGAGATCGAGAATGACGCGTATACCTTCGCGATGGAGGGCAGCCACCGTCTCGCGCAATTCCTGTACACCGCCAGGCACGAGACGTGGATCCAACGTCATGAAACCCACCGGATTGTAGCCCCAGCCATTGGTGAGGCCAAGTGGCGGCAGGTGGCGCTCGTCGATCCACGCGGTAATCGGCATCAGTTCAACGACATCAACGCCGATCCGTTTGAGGTGCGCGATAATGGCTGGATTTGCAAGCGCAGCAACCGTACCGCTCTGGTGTTCAGGGATCTGCGGATGAAGTACTGTAAATGGCTTGACTGCCACCTCATAGATTAGGCTGCCGCTGATGAACTGTGGGTTATCTTTTGGTACTTGCAAGTGTTGCCGGATGACTGCCTTCGGCATCAAAGCGGCTGTATCTGCACCAAAATGCGCCAACTGCCTATTGTAGACAAAGGGCCTGTCTATCTCAGTCGCATACGGGTCGAGCAAGAGTTTCGAGGGATCAAACCAGAGGCCATTGCCGGGGTCATATGTACCGTGAGCCCGATATCCATATCGCAGATTGGCTCCAGCCCGGGGAACCGTCAGCCGATGCACATGATCCGCTCCTGATACCATGGGGAGGCAGGCGATCTGCCTCTCTCCTTCTTCATCGAACAGGCAGAGTTCCACCTTGTGTGCATGCTGAGACCATACAGCGAAGTCGGTACTTTTCGATGACAGTGTGACGCCGCCCTGTCCTTGTTTACTCATCATGGTCAAGTAATAACGCTGGGTCGGTCGCGGCCGGTATGCCCGCGAATATCCGCGATGTGCTCGGCGATTGCAATGAGATCTGCAAGTGCTTTTTGTGTTTCGATGCCATGAAGTAATGTGTCCGGCTCATAACGCTCTATATAAACGCGAAGTGTTGCACCAGACGTACCGGTCCCGGACAGACGGAAAACGATACGTGAACCACATTCGAACAGGATGCGGATACCCTGCTTGCTACTGATGGACCCGTCGATCGGGTCAGTATAGGTGAAGTCGTCAGCGGCTGCGATCTTCCTGCCGCCATGGATTTTGCCGGGAAGAGCGGACAGTTTGTTGCGAAGTGTTTCCATGAGTTCGTTGGCGGCATCCGTATCGACTTCTTCATAATCGTGACGAGAGTAATAGTTCCGACCGAACTCGGCCCAGTGTTCGCGTACGATCTCGGCCGTACTCTGTCTGCGCTTTGCGATAATGTTCAACCAGAACAGAATAGCCCAGAGACCATCCTTTTCACGGACATGAGCGGAACTGGTACCAAAACTCTCTTCTCCACAGATGGAAACTTTTCCAGCATCCATCAGATTTCCGAAGAACTTCCAACCGGTTGGTGTCTCGTAGCTTCCTATGCCGAGCTTTTCTGCCACGCGATCGGCAGCTGCGCTCGTCGGCATTGAACGGGCAACGCCGAAAATGCCATTGGCATAACCCGGTGCACAGGTCGCATTGGCGGCAATGATGGCGAGACTGTCGGACGGCGTTACGAACATGCCTTTGCCAACGACCATGTTCCGATCGCCATCTCCGTCGGAGGCGGCACCAAAATCGGGACCGTCGGGTCTCATGACGTCGTCGTAGAGGTCCTTTGCATGGACGAGATTGGGGTCCGGATGGTGCCCTCCAAAATCAGGCAGGGGAATGAAATTGCGAACCGACCCTGCTGGTGCTCCAAGACGCCTTTCGATAATTTCCTTTGCATAAGGTCCGGTAACCGCTCCCATGGAATCCATGACGACACGGAAGCCACCCGCAATCAATGTGCGGATTGCATCAAAGTCAAAAAGTTCCTCCATGAGGATCGCGTAGTCGGTGACCGGATCGATCACCTCGACCGACATTCCGGCAACCTCGGTTGTCCCAAGCCTGTCGAGATCTACGTCGGCAACATCTGCAATCTTATACTCATTGATGATCTTGGAACGTTCAAAGATGGCTTCGGTTATCTTTTCCGGTGCGGGGCCGCCATTTCCGATGTTATACTTGATGCCGAAATCTTCGTTTGGGCCACCCGGATTATGGCTCGCGGAGAGGATTATGCCGCCGAAAGCATTATACTTGCGGATTATGTTGGAGGCCGCAGGTGTGGAAATGATTCCGCCTTGGCCAACCAATATTCTTCCGAAACCGGCAGCCGCCGCCATTTTAATCGTCTTTTGTATGACTTCGCGATTGTAATAGCGGCCGTCACCACCGAGCACGAGGGTCTGACCCTCGAAGCCTTCCAGTGAATCGAAGATCGATTGTATGAAGTTCTCCGCATAATTTTCCTGAGCAAATACAGGTACTTTTTTCCGGAGGCCGGAAGTTCCGGGCTTCTGATCCTTGTATGGAGCGGTCGGAACAGTCCTGATCATTGTTTAGCGGCCTTTCGTTATAAGACTTGAATAAAGCTGGGCATACAGTTTGGCGCTCTTTTCCCAGGAGACGTCCGCTTTCATGCCTTGCCTTTGCATGTTCATCCACGTCTTGTTGTCAGCATAGAGGCGAAATGTCCGGCGAAGTGCACGGCGCAAGCCATCTGCAGTCGTCGCACTGATGCAAATCCCGGTCGCGGCGCGAGCGGCCAGTGCGGCCGGATTGGCATCGATAATGGTATCGTTCAATCCACCTGTGCGTGTCACTATCGGTACGCAGCCGTAGCGAAGGCCGTAAAGTTGAGTAAGACCGCACGGCTCAAAGCGCGACGGAATAATGATGGCATCGGCGCCGGCTTGCATGCGATGGGACAGGGGTTCGTTATACCCGGTCGAGATTGCGACCCGACCCGGGTGGCGAACGGCTGCGGCATGGAAGGCACCCTCCAGCGCGGCATCCCCAGAGCCGAGGACAGCGAGACGCCCACCCTGGGCCACGATTTCATCGGTGACCTCCACGAGTAAATCAATCCCTTTTTGCCAGGTAAGGCGGGAAATGACGCAGAAGAGCGGGCTACTGTCCTGATCCAGGCCGAACTGTTGGCCAAGCAGGTGCTTGTTCTTTGAACGTGTCTTGAGATTTCCGACGCCGTAGCAAGTTTCGATCAGTGGATCGTTTTGCGGATTCCACACCTGCGTGTCTATCCCGTTGACAATGCCATGCAGATCCGCAGATCTGGCGGCGAGTACGCCTTCGAGACCCATTCCAAACTCGGGTGTCAGTATTTCCTCGGCATAAGTTGGACTGACCGTGTTGATGGCGCTGGCTGATTGCAAACCCGCCTTCAGGAAGCCAACGCCACCATAATACTCGACGCCGTCAATTCGAAAGGCGCGATGGGGCAGACCGAGCATCGGAAATGTGTCGGCCCCCCATTGTCCCTGGAAGGCGATGTTGTGAATTGTCATGAGGCTCGGAACGGATGCTCGATCACTATAGCGCAAATAGGCTGGCAACAAACCCGCTTGCCAGTCGTGAACATGCACGAGATCCGGGACCCAGCCGCTCATGGCGCCCAGCGCGATTTCTGCCCCGGCCCTGGACAAGGCTGCAAAGCGGCGCCAGTTATCGGGATGTTCCTGTCCGAACGCGTCAACATAGGGGCCTCCCGGGCGGTCATAGAGTTCGGGAACGTCAAGGATCAACAGATCCAGTTCCTGATATTTCGCTTCGAGTACTCTTGCCGGTTGCCCGAGGAGGTCATCGAAGACCACGCATGGACGTGGCCTTTTGATATGTTTCATGACCGATGGGTAGCCCGGTACAAGAGTTCGCGTGCGGATACCATGACGGGTGAGCGCGAGCGGCAAGGCGCCAACGACGTCGGCAAGGCCACCCGTCTTGATGAGTGGATAGACTTCAGAGGCTACCGAAAGAATATTCATGCCCCTATAAACCCAATCTGTCGATCATCGGTTGGGTGATCAGGCAGATGCCGTTACCGGTTCGACGGAAACGTGTGGCGTCGACTTCCGGGTCCTCGCCAACGACCAGTCCTTCGGGGATTGTCACGTTGGAATCGATTACAACATTGCGCAGCTGTGCTCGCCGGCCAATACGGACATTTGGTAACACAACGGCGTCTTCAAGTCGGGAATAGGAATTGGCACGAACCCCAGTGAAGAGAAGACTGCGATGGAGTGTCGAACCCGAGATGATACAGTCACCGGCGACAACAGATGAAATGGCCGAGCCACGACGATCTTCGTCGTCATGAACGAATTTGGCTGGCGGTGTGATCTCTGCATAGGTCCAGATCGGCCATGACTTGTCATAAATATCAAGCTCCGGCAGCACGGCCGTCAGATCAATATTTGCCTGCCAATAGGCTTCGATCGTACCGACATCGCGCCAATAGGCTTCGTTTTCGAAATCAGAACGAACACAGGAATTGGTGAAGCGATGAGCGACTGCCTTGCCGTTCTTTACGATCCAGGGAATGATATCCTTGCCGAAGTCGCGGCTCGATGATGTGTCCGCAGCATCCCGTTTCAGAGCCTCAAAGAGGAATTTGGTATGGAAGACATAGATGCCCATCGACGCGAGCGCGAAATCAGGCTTGTCCGGCATGCCAGGAGGATCGGCCGGTTTTTCTACAAAGTCCATGATCCTGTCCTTGGTGTCGACGTGCATGACACCAAATCCGGTCGCTTCCATGCGCGGGACTTCTAGGCAACCTATGGTAACGTCCGCGCCGGAATCAACATGCTGCTGGAGCATGTATTCGTAATCCATCTTATAGACGTGGTCGCCGGCAAGAATGACCATGTATTCCGGGCTGTAGGAGTCAATAATGTCGATGTTTTGATACACCGCATCGGCGGTGCCTTCATACCATTGTGTTTCGGAGACACGCTGCGAAGCGGGCAGAATGTCAAAACTCTCATTCCGCTCTGGGCGCAGAAAACCCCATCCACGCTGCATGTGGCGTATCAGTGAATGAGCTTTGTACTGGGTTGCGACGCCGATGCGGCGAATGCCGGAATTCAGTGCATTGGAAAGGGCAAAGTCGATAATGCGGGCCTTGCCACCAAAATAGACCGCCGGTTTGGCGCGGCGGTCAGTTAGTTCCTTCAGGCGACTTCCGCGTCCGCCGGCGAGCACATATGCCATCGCATCGCGCGCCAGAGGCTGATATCGTTTCTTGTGCATTGTCCTCCCCCTTCAAGCTTGTTCCAGTTCCAGCATGATCGTTGCCAATGGTGGCAATGTTAACGAGACGCCTATCGTGCCACCGGCATCCACGGCCTGTACGCGGCCACCGTTTCCCTTGCCACTGCCGCCGTAAATTTCAGCATCGGTGTTCAGAATTTCGCGCCAACGCCCTGCAACGGGTAGCGGGATGCGATGGTTCTCCCGGTATACAGGCGTGAAATTTGTGATGACGGCAACGGGTTTTTCTTCCGGTGCCATACGCAGCCATGCAAAGACTGAATTCTCGACATCATCGGCCACTAGCCATTGGAAACCTTCGGGTTCGCAGTCCCGCGCATGTAGGGCGGGTTTTGCCCGGTAGCAAAAGTTCAGGTCCCGGATCAGGCGACGCATCCCCTCATGCTGGTGGTAGTGCAGAAGGTCCCAGTCCAGCGCTGTCGATTCATTCCATTCGCTCCATTGGGCAAATTCCTGGCCCATGAACAGCAACTTCTTGCCTGGATAACCCCACATGAACGCGTAATAGGCGCGGAGATTGGCGAATTTCTGCCAATCATCGCCAGCCATCTTTGCAATCAGTGAGCCCTTCCCGTGAACCACTTCGTCGTGACTAAGTGGCAAAACGAAGTTCTCGGTAAAAGCGTATAATAGTCCGAAGGTGATTTCATTGTGGTGAAATCTGCGATGTACCGGCTCACGCTTCAGATAATTCAGCGTGTCGTGCATGAAGCCCATGTTCCACTTGAAGCCAAAGCCCAGACCTCCTTCTTGTACTGGATGGGAAACCTTTGGCCATGACGTGGACTCCTCGGCAATTGTCATTACGCCAGGATGAGATCCGTAGGAGAGGGAATTGAGTTTTTGAAGGAATCGAACTGTTTCGAGGTTTTCACGCCCACCATATTCGTTCGGGATCCACTCGCCCGCCTTGCGGGAATAGTCGAGGTATAGCATTGACGCGACGGCATCGACCCGTAGCCCGTCGATATGAAATTTTTCGGCCCAGTAGAGCGCATTATTGATGAGATAGGAGACAACCTCCAGGCGGCCGAAATTATATATTGCAGTGTGCCAGTCCGGATGGAAGCCTTGACGCGGATCCTCGTGTTCGTAAAGCGCGGTACCATCAAACCGCCGCAGGCCATGTTCATCGATGGGGAAATGGGCGGGAACCCAGTCAAGGATGACGCCGATGCCGACCTTGTGGCAACCGTTGATAAAACGGGCGAAGCCTTGAGGATCTCCGAATCTAGCTGTCGGGGCGTAAAGTCCCGTTGTCTGGTATCCCCAGGATGGATCGTAGGGATGTTCGGTGATCGGTAAAAATTCGATGTGGGTGAATCCCATATCAGTTACATAAGGAATGAGCCGTGAGGCAAGCTCATCCCAGGTCAGGAACGATCCGTCGTCGCGACGTTGCCATGATCCCGCATGTACTTCATAAATCGAGATTGGCTGACGTCGGTGATCTGCCGCTTTCCAGAACGCCTGATGGGCG
Source organism: Pseudomonadota bacterium (assembly GCA_023390055.1). Lineage (GTDB taxonomy): Bacteria > Pseudomonadota > Alphaproteobacteria > Rhizobiales > Rhizobiaceae > Neorhizobium. The sequence continues at coordinate 15,735 of JAEWDP010000152.1, forward strand.
TCGTCCTCCCATTCCTGCGTCAATTCCGGTGCCGCAAGTGATGCCGTTTCCGGTCGCAACTGTGCTCGACGGGCATAGGGATCGGCCTTTAAAAGAAGTTCACCATTCTTGCCGATGATTTCGAACTTGTAAGCGGAATTAACCGGTATGTCTGGTGCAAAGATCTCCCAGATGCCGGTATCTGCACGCAGCCGCATGACATGTTGACGGCCATCCCATCGATTGAAGTCGCCAACGAGCGACACACGCCGAGCGTTGGGAGCCCACACCGCAAAATGGAAACCGTCAACACCTTCATGTCGAATTGGATGACAGCCCATCTTGTCGAAAAGACGCAAATGGGAGCCCTCGCGGACGAAGTAATCATCCATAGGGCCAAGCACAGGCCCAAAACTGTATGGATCGGTGACTGCCCATTCATTGTCACCATGCCGGGCCCGATAACGGACCGGGCGAAGACCATCGACTGTAACCGGGCCCTCAAAGAACCCGGCTCCATGTCGCATCCTGAGCGCTCCAAGGCGCTCTCCGTCCAGAGTGAAGGCGATAATCTCTTCTGCGCCAGGTACAAAGCAGCGGACGTGAAAACTGCCATCGGGCAGATTGTGCATACCAAGAACCGCGAAGGGATCGGAATGGCGACCCTCGAGAATTGCCGCAATCTCCGACATCGGAATTTCGCCAGGAGCTCTCCCGCCATCAATCGATTTTGGCGATGTGGTCATCAGGCGCTCCAGATTTCCGATGCGTATTGTCGAATAGTGCGATCAGAAGAAAACCAACCCATCCGAGCAGTATTGTGAATTGCTTTTGAACACCAGGATCTAGGATTGGTCCAGATTTGGTCAACGTCTCGCTGTGCAGCGGCATAGGCATCGAAGTCGGCGGCGATCATAAACCAGTCATGGTTGTAGATTCCATCGATCAGTCCGGTGAAACGAGAAGGGTCGTCGGGCGAAAACACCCCAGAGGCGATTGCTGCAAGGGCCTGGGACAGTTCACGTGATTTTTCGATGATTGCGCGTGGATTTGTGCCGTCTGCCCGCACATTGGCAACTTCGTCCGCGGTGAGGCCGAAAATGATGATATTGTCACCGCCAACGTGATCGCGCATTTCAACATTGGCACCATCAAGTGTGCCGATTGTCAGTGCGCCATTCAATGCAAGCTTCATGTTTCCAGTACCGGAGGCTTCCATTCCTGCCGTGGATATCTGCTCGGAAAGATCGGCTGCTGGCACAAGTACTTCCGCAAGAGATACATTGTAGTTTGGAACGAAGACGACTTTCAGAAGTCCGCGTACAGCGGGGTCGTTGTTGATAATGCGTGCGACGTCGTTGGCCAGTTTGATTATGAGCTTGGCGTTGTGGTAGCTCGGCGCGGCCTTGCCGGCAAAGATCTTCACGCGTGGCACCCAATCCTGTTCCGGGTGCGAGCGGATCTGATCGTAGAGGGCAACAGCCTCAATGATGTTGAGCAGCTGTCGCTTATATTCGTGGATGCGCTTGATTTGAATGTCGAACATGGCCGATGGATCTATGCGCACGCCCATCCTGCTGCCTATGAGTTCCGCGAGTTGCACCTTATTGGCTCGCTTCACAGCGGTGAATTTGTCCTGAAAGCTCGAATCGTCAGCGAATGTATCGAGGGCTTTCAAGGCCTCGGTATCGTCCAAGAATGCGTCACCGATTGTTTCACGGATCAAAGAAGTCAGACCCGGATTGCACTGCATCAACCAGCGGCGCGGAGTGATGCCATTGGTCTTGTTGTTGATACGATCCGGATAAAAGGCATGCAGGTGCTCGAAGACAGTGGCTTTCATGAGGTCTGTATGCAAAGCTGAGACACCATTGACAGAATGGGAGCCGACGAACGCAAGATTGCCCATGCGAACACGGCGCTCGCCGTTCTCGTCGATCAGGGAAATGGCGCGGATCTGGGTGTCGTCCAGCCGCTTATCTTTACGTGCTTCCAGCAGTACTTTGGCGTTGATCGCGTAAACGATTTGCATGTGTCGTGGCAGGAGACGGTCCAGTAGCGGAATAGGCCAACTTTCCAATGCCTCCGGCAAAAGCGTATGGTTCGTATAGCCGAATGTTGCGCGCGTAATGTCCCAGGCCATATCGAACTCGATACCATGAGTATCCACGAGTAGACGCATCATCTCTGCGATGGAAATTGCCGGATGGGTGTCATTCAGTTGTATTGCTACCTTGTCGGCGAGATTGGAGAAGTCGCCATATTGCTGCAAATGGCGACGCAGAATGTCCTGCATGGATGCGGACGAGAAAAAATACTCCTGACGCAGACGCAGCTCCTGGCCTGCTGCAGTGGCATCGGCCGGATAGAGAACGCGTGTAATGGCTTCGGCCTTGTTACTTTCGCGCAATGCTCCAATGTGATCGCCAGCATTGAAGGCATCGAGAAGGATAGGATCGATCGGCTGGGCTGACCACAGTCGCAAAGTGTTCACGCGTTGCGCACGCCAGCCTACTACCGGTGTATCGTAGGCCATGGCGATGACACGTTCGGCTGGCCGCCAAACATAACGGGGCGTCTCGTCGCTGTCACCGATGATTTCGACAGTACCCCCGAAACCAATTTCGTATGCGCTTTCGCGCCGTTCGAACTCCCACGGATTGCCATGGGCAAGCCAGGTCTCGGGCAATTCCACCTGCCAGCCGTCTGACATCTGCTGGCGAAAGAGGCCGTGCACATATCGGATGCCATAACCATAGGCAGGAACGTCAACGGTTGCCATGCTCTCCATGAAACAGGCTGCCAGACGTCCAAGACCGCCATTGCCAAGGGCTGCATCCGGCTCGAGACCCGCGATAACGTTAATATCGACGCCAAGCGATGCAAGTGCGTCTCGCAGTTCATTCATCACGCCAAGATTGGACACGGCGTCCCGCATGAGACGGCCGATCAGAAATTCCAGCGAGAGATAATAAACGCGCTTATCCTGTGCAGTGTAGGCACGTCGTGTGGATTCCATCCACTTGTCGATGATGCGATCACGCACAACCAGAATGGATGCTGTCAACCAGTCATGCGGCTTGGCAACCTTGGCATCCTTGCCGATACGGTAGGTGAGGCGTTCGATGATCTCTGCTGCGAGAATTTCCGGTTGAGTACTACGTGGTTGCGGCTGGGGAATTTCAACAGTGGGGAGGCTATTGCTCATATCGGCCAACTCTTCTGGTGGGGCGGCGTGGGAAGAAACCGCGCGGGCCATCAGTCTTGATTTCATGACCAGTTTACGCACCGATGTGCGAAGCTGGCAACAAGACGATCGCAACGGCGAAAAAAAGATAGACGGGAACCTGTTTCCGAGGATGTGCAGGTAACGGAAGCATTGCGGAATTGGCCTTGAGCCTGTGATCCGGAAAGCTCAATCAAGGGTCCGGCGAAAGCGGCGGACCGCGATCAACATGGCAAGAATCGTAAGCAGTCCGAGTGACGCTGTATCGAACATCTGGTCACCAATGTTTGCTCCCTTGAGCATGATGGCGCGAACAATGCGGATATAGTGTGTCAGTGGCAGAGCCTCACCGATCCACTGTGCCCAACCCGGCATTCCTGAAAATGGAAACATGAACCCGGAAAGCAGGATATTTGGCAGAAAGAACATCATCGCCATCTGCACGGCCTGGAGCTGATTGGACGCGACAGTCGAGAAAGTGTAGCCGATTGAAAGATTGGCAATAACGAACATCACAGTTGCGACGACGAGAGAAGTCAGATCACCAAGTATCGGCACGGCAAAGATAAAGTAGCCTGCTCCAATGATGATCAGCGCCTGGATCAATCCGATGATTACGTATGGGGAAATCTTGCCGAGCATGATTTCAAGTGGGGTGATCGGCATCGAGAGAAGGTTTTCCATCGTTCCGCGTTCTACCTCACGTGTTACGGCAAGCGCAGTGAAAATCAGCAGCGTCATCGTGAGGATGGTGCCGAGCAGGCCGGGAACGATATTGAACGTCGACAGGCCAGCCGGATTGTAGCGACGATGCTGGATGATGTCGAAAGCAGGCTTTGCAGGTTCGGAGAAGAAAATTTGACGATCATTTGCAAGTGCCGACGCGATTACGCCGGAAAGCGCGCCAAGTGCTGAGCCAGAGGCGACCGGGTCAGTAGCATCAGCGGCAATCAGGAGGGAGGGGGTTTCTCCCCGACGCAATGCTCGCTCGAAGCCGTTCGGGATCTCGACAACAAAAAGCACCTCGCCGGATTGAAGCAGATCGTCCATGTCTTCAACGCGGGTGATCGTGCGACGGAGGTCGAAAAAATCAGTGTTCTCGAGTGCTGAGAGAATGGATCGACCAACGTCACTGTTCTCTCGCATCAAGACAGCGGTCGGAAGTTCATGGGGCGTTGTATTTATCGCAAAGCCGAAAAGCAGTAGCTGCATTGCCGGGATCATGATCATTGTCGCAAGGGTGACACGGTCGCGGACGATCTGTATGAACTCCTTGATGGTCATCGCCCAGAAGCGTGCGACCGATATGCCCCTGTTATTTCCTGGCGTCATCGGAAGTTGTCCTCTGACTGTCGCATAAGGTCGATAAAGGCGTCTTCGAGGGTCGGCGCGCTACGTTCCCAGACCAGATCCGACCGCTCTCGATACGACGCGATCGCTGCCTCGAGGGCCTGCTCGTTACGGCCGGCGACGTGCAAGCTCATGCCGAACGGCGCGAGCATGTCTATCCCCTCAATACTTGCCAAATCTGTCTGGAGGGCATGAACGTTCGGCCCTGAAACGGTCCAGGTATGTAGGCCAGTTCCGGCGATGACCTGATCCACCGTTCCCTGTGCGAGGAGCTTTCCATAGGCAATGTAGGCGATTTCGTGGCAGCGTTCGGCTTCATCCATGTAATGCGTTGAAACAAGCACAGAAAGCCCTTCACCTGCCAAAGCATGTATCTCGTTCCAGAAGTCACGCCGCGCCTTCGGGTCCACACCGGCTGTCGGTTCGTCAAGTAGGAGAAGGGCCGGCTCGGGAAGGATACATGCACCCAGCGCCAACCGTTGTTTCCAGCCGCCCGACAATTCGCCGGCAAGCTGGTCTTCTCGTCCCTTCAATCCGAGACGATTTATTGCTTCGGATACCTTTTTCCGGGGACTGGAAAGACCGTAGATGCGCGCAACAAATTCAAGATTCTCACGGATCGACAGGTCTTGATAGAGGGAAAATTTCTGGGTCATGTAGCCGATCTTGCGGCGGATGCGTTCGCTTTCCTTCAGAATATCGAAGCCGAGGCACGTCCCGGTGCCACTGTCAGGTGTGAGCAGGCCACAGAGCATGCGGATCGTCGTAGTCTTGCCGGATCCGTTTGGGCCGAGGAAGCCATGGATTCGCCCTCGCTTCACCGACATGCTCAGATCATCCACCACTGTTCGCGCACCAAAGCTTTTTGTCAGGTGATGAACGTCGATGACCGTTTCTGCGAGTGCGGTGTCCATCACGAAAATGCTCCGGGAACCACGTCAACCGGTTGACCGGGACGCAGGCGTTGCGGATCCTCGGGAATGGCTTCGATGCGGTAGACCAGCCTGGAACGCTCTTGTGTGCTGAAAATTACGGGTGGGGTGAAGGCTGCCTCGCTGGAGATAAAACTGATACGGGCATCGAATGGCTCGCAGCCGTTACATGTTACGTGAATCATTTGGTTGAGGGAAAGATCGGCGATTGCCGATTCCGGAACGAAGAAGCGAACGCGGATATTCTCCGGCGGCAGGAGCGCAACAACCGGACGTGCTACCGGAACAATTTCGCCGGAACGGTAATATATGGTCTGGATGGTGCCATCGGTGGGTGCAACTATCGTGCGTTTGGCTAGTTCAGCCTTCGTCGATCTAAGCTCTGCTCTTGCCTGTTGGAGAGCCTCCCTCGCGCGCCTGATCTCTTGTTCGCGCGCGGGGAGTGTGGCAAGCGCAATCTGACTTTGGATACTGTCCAGCGCAGCGCGACTGGCCGCCTCGGTTGCAATCGCTGTGTCAAGATTGGCTCTTGTTCCCGTTCCCTGGCGTACGAGTGCCTTAGTCCTTTCCAGCGACTGCACAGAAAGCTCCAGGCGGGCTTCGGCCTCTCTTTGCGAGGCTCTTAGCATGTCGATTTCTTCGGGACGTTTCTGAGCAGCCTGTGCGAGATCAAGTTCTGCAACGGTGCCCGCAACCGCAGCATTTGCTGCAGCGAGTGCGGCTTCTTCGTTTGAGGTATCCAGGCGAAAGAGGACTTCACCTTTGGTCACGGTCGATCCCTCCCTTGCGTCGATGTCGACAAGCCTGCCAATGGTATCAGAGCCGATCAGAAGGCTATCGGCCTCGATCCAGCCCTGGTAGGAGAACGGATCATCGTCTTCCAGAAGGAGTGGAATGGTCGCCAATACAGCCAGGGTCAAAATGACGACAAGTATGAGGCGCTTCATGTCTTACTCCCAGCAGACGTCGTAAAGAGTGTGTCGATGAAGTCGGCAAAAAGCCTGTCGGCATTCAGATGTTCGTATTGTTCAAACAGCGCCTTCCAGATGATCGCCATAAGTGCAGGTGCCATGACGATTTGTGGCGTTCGTGCAATCGCGGGGTTTCGCAACTCCCCATTTTTCGCGGCCCTTTCGAGCACCTTGCGCAGTATGTCCAGGCCCTGCGATATGATTTCACGGTGATAGTATTCGGTAACCGTGGGAAATGCTGCACCTTCGGCGATGACAAGTCGCAAAAGATGGCGCCGATCGGTATCCAGCACTTCTCGTCGGAAATGAAAATAGAATGCCTCGAGCACCTGCCTCGGAGAGGTGGTCTCCCGCTCAACCATGGCATTAACCTGTCCAAGTAACGGCGTGGCAATGCCCGAGACAAGCGAGATGAAGAGAGCCTCTTTGTCTGGAAAATGAAGATAGACGGTGCCTTTGGCAATCCCGGCCCGAGAAGCAACATCTTCCATGCGGGTCATCGCGAAGCCACGTTCTGCGAAACAGGCGAAAGCCGCATGGAGTATCTCTGCCCGGCGCTGTTCCGGCTCAATCTTGCGCCTTGGTTTTGCTGACATTGGGATACTCATATTAATGACTGACTGGACAGTCATATACGAAATCAATGGATATGACAAGACAGTGATATCGATGACACGTCCACGTGTCATGCCGAGTGCTTCAAGTGAAGGATAAGTGATCCTGACCGGAAACGTAGAAGTCAGTTGCGTCCGAATTCGTCTACAATCCGGATTATGTCATCCTCACCAAGATACGAGCCGGTCTGGACTTCGATCATCTCAAGCAGGATCTTGCCAGGGTTGGCAAGCCGATGAACCTCGCCTTGCGGGATGTAGACGGACTCATTTTCTCGAACCGTCCGCACTTCGTCTCCGACGGTCACTTCCGCGGTGCCTTTGACGCAAATCCAGTGCTCGGAGCGATGGTGGTGCTTCTGCAGCGAGAGTTTCTTGCCAGGGCGAACGAACAGTCGCTTTACCTGAAACCGGTCACCGTTGAGAATAGAAGTATAGCCCCCCCAAGGGCGATATGAGGTAGGATGTGTCTCGGTCAGCGAAGCCGTGGCATTGGTGGAAGCCAGTTGCTTGACCAGTTTGCCGACACTTTGACTGTCATCGAGGCGGCCGACGTATACGGCATCTTCGCTGGCGACGACGGCGATATTCTCCAGCCCCTGTACCGCCAGGTGGCTTGTCCGTGACATCACAAGGGAGTTCTTCGTGTCGACGAGCGTGGTTTTTCCTGTGGCGACGTTGCCATCCTTGTCACGTGCCCCCAGTTTCCAGACTGCGTCCCAGCTGCCAAGATCCGACCAGGTGAAGGAGGAGGGTACGACAGCACCGTCGCCTGTCTTTTCCATGATTGCATAATCAATGGAGATATCAGGGCTGCCGGAGAAGGCATCGGCATCAAGACGAATAAAATCAAGGTCGCTGACCGCCTTTTGAACGGATGTGCGGGCAGCCGCGGCAACCTCTGGAGCGTATGTTTCCATCTCCTTCAAGACCTGTCCAGCCGTAAACATGAAGATACCGGAATTCCAGTAAAAGCCACCGGCTTCAAGCATTTTTTCAGCTTCCGCGCGTGCCGGTTTTTCAACGAACCGCTTTACTGAATGGGCGCCCGTTGGCAGTGTGGTGCCGATCTCTATATAGCCATAACCCGTCGCGGGCTCCGTCGGCGTGATCCCGAAGGTGACGAGTTTACCGGAGCGCGCTGTCTCGCTGGCAATGCGGATTGCGTCGAAATAGCGCTCGTCGGCCTCGATTTCGTGATCGGAGGCAAGCAACTGCATGACGGCGTTCTCACCCGAAAGTTCCACGACGAAATTTGCCGCAGCAGCGACTGCCGCCGCCGTGTTTCGTGCTGCAGGCTCAAGGAGGGTGCCGGCAAGCCTGACGCCCAGTTCGCGCGCCTGTTCGGCCACCAGAAATCGAAAGTCCTCATTGGTGACGACGACCGGGGCTTCATAGAGCGTAGAGTTTGAAAGGCGAGCAAGAGTGGCCTGAAACAGCGTTTGATCACCAATAAACTGGATGAATTGCTTCGGGGCGCTGGCTCTCGAAAGTGGCCACAGACGTGTGCCGCGCCCGCCTGCCATAATCACGGGAATGATCTTCTGTGCCATTTCCACCTGCCCCAAAATTGCTTCAGTCTACTTCAGAATCTACAGCCCATCATCTATCGTCTGCCGTCTACAAATTAAAGAGAAACAATCCAGGTGCAGCGGCGATAAGTCAATGGCACCTATACTGCACTGTTTTCGTTGAAGAAAGATCGAAAGGAGTAGGTAAGAGTGGACGCCAACTTTGTCCTTCGCGAGCATGAATCTCGTGTTCCGGCGCAATACGACTTTCGCGGTACTGCTGTCCGCAGGTGATGCATACAAAACGCACCTGGATCTTCAACTACGAACGTCTGCTACTTCATCGCACGAAAAGCATCTGCGTGCCATGTTATGGTCAGGCCTTAGTATGGCACACATCGTCATTGTGGTCGGTAGAGCGAATTTGCATTATCGCAACACCGAGTGACCTTTTGATTTAGATGCTAATTTAGAACTTCGTTATTCAAGGGCATTTTCCTATGATGACCAAGTAATCGGCCTACCATGTCAAAGCACCGAGTATCGCTCGAAAATCGCGGGAGGCCTGCCTTTTGTATTTCAATTGATCATTTGTCCGGCGAGGTGATGGGAAAGCTTGTTTTATCGATATTCGTTTTTTGTTTGATGCAGTCGCCATATGCGCTCGCTGGTGAAAACAGACCACTCATTTGGCAGCCATCAAAGAATTCTGACATGTCCTATACGGCACTTGTGGGAGTACGGATGCCGACAATGCTGGCACCGGCCGCGGGCATTGAGATGGGGATCGTGGCATCAGATGGTGGAAGCATTGTCGATGTACCTGTTGCCGCATGGGGTGAACTGGAACTTCGAGAACATCGAAGCCCGACCTCGGTCGCGACCCGCAATGTCAAGGCACGTTTCAATGCTCGAAGTGGCGGTGCCAGCCTTACGATGGCGCATCACGAGAAATACATTGCAACACCCGCCATCAATATCGAACGCAGCAGTAGCTACGTACTGCGTTACAGTGGGCATGACGCCAAGTGGCAGGATCTTGAGTTGAGCCAGTCACTTCGGGTTTCACAGATAATAAGTGGTGCTACAGCCTTCATCAGCGCTTCGAATGCCGGCGAGCTTTGTGACCTCACACTAGGTATGGGGTTTGAACAGAGGTTTGGGCAGAATCTTGTCGTCAATGCTACTGTTCGGGAGAAGCTGGGTGAAGGTGATCGGTCGGCAAGCATACGTGCCAACTACTCGTTGCGCTGGTAAAGATCAGTGATCTGAAGCCGATTGAAGCAGTTTTGTGTGATTATGCGATACGCTGAGGCGTCGGCGGCTTGGACGAACCTTGGTCAACGATCCCAACAAGAAATGTCGTACGCGCTGGCTGCAATCCGTGTGGCTCGACCAGAACTTCGCGTGGCTCATACGGAACTGAATGTGCAACCTTGATCGTGACGTTGCAATTCCTGGATGATACGTGTCTCTCAAGGGGTAAGAGGTCTCCCAATCCAGAATGTGCGGATCAGGCGTAACCTAACTGATTTCGCCTGATCGCGCCCTGCGGACGTCCAAGTCTTGACCTCCAAAACAAACGCGATTGATGGACAGACACAGTCTGAGTCAATGCAGTTTTTGAGGTCTTTGGCTTCTGATAGACTCCGATATGGATTCTTGCCTCCACACGACTCGAAAACATCGATGCCCGAATGTGAAGAGAGTGCCCGTGTTCAGGCTATTGGGAACAGTCTATATTGGTAACTGCCTTCCTCACCTTTCAGGAGCTCCGCTCTATAGCGGCTGCCATCAAGGTCGATCTCAACACTGTCGCCAATGAATTTCTTGAGAGTGATGCTCTCCCGATGCGTTTTCGTCTTAACGCCGGGAACGCCACGTGCTGCCTTTTCGATATCATCAGCGGATAAATCGTGCAGGGTCATTGCCGAATCTCCTTTCGACTAGTTGCCGCAAACGTGTATCAGGAAAATCATGAAGTTGGCCATAAGTCAGCGACAAAACCAATAGTCGCACCACCACCGGACAATCAAGTCGTGACCGGAGCCTTGTCGCCAACGTCAGGGGAACTATAAAGGGCCCTTGATTTTCCGAATGCCCCTTTTGTTATGATCTGGATGGTGGGCGCACGCCAGTTTCCAATTTTGCAGCCCTATTGACACTCTGGATCTATTTATTGGCAGGAAGGCTGCGGTCTACACCGATAATCCTAAGCGCATGAAATCGGTTCTGCTGTCTGAGCTATGAAAGAGGTCCCTAGCCGCAATAGATGGCGCCCAGCCCAGGTCGTACCAGTGGAAATACCGGATTAACATCGTGGATTACGTGGATAGTCACTGTTTCGTCATGTTGTCTACAAGCTCACCTTATCGCCTGCACTCATGTGGAGGTGAACATGGACTTATCAAACTATGGTCGCTATGCGGCCAGTGCCAGAGCCACCCGAGCCAGAATGCTACGGGCAGGAGTGACCCCGTGGGGACATAAGCTCTGGACTGAGACTGAAAACGAAGTGCTGCGTGGCCATTATCCCGATTACAAAGCGATGCAGCGCGCGCTTCCTCATCGAACGCATCGGGCGATAGTATCCCAATGTCAGGGCTTGGGTTTCAAGAGGACATTTCATCAGTGGACGGGCTACGAGATATCGAAATTACGCAAGCTGTACCCTGGTGCTTCGCATGATGCCCTTCATGCCGAATTTCCTGGGTGCAGTTGGAGTTCCATAAAACATGCTGCACTTGCGCGCGGAATTCATCGCATCCCGAGGATGCATAAACGCACGGGACTTCCGCCAATCGATGACCTCTTGTCGAAGATAGAAGAGATCGGTTGGTCACTGAAAGACCTAGATCTTGAAGCGGGAACGAAAAGATACTTCCAGAGGCACGGCTGGCGACGCTACAGGCTCAACTACAGCGCAATGGCCCGCGCCGTGAAGGCCCTTGATGGTCAGCTGGTAATAGCGTGGAGGAAGTATGCTTGATCGTTAATCTGCAGCATACTCGGTTTTTCCAACTCTGGTATCTAGCCTTGCCGAAACAGCACAATCGGCGGACCTTATACCTCTAGCGCAGGATCCTCTCTCTGTTCCACCCGTCGACGCCGGTATGATCGGCTATCATCGTCGCCTGGCGCTTTTCCCACTCTTCTGTGTCGCTCGAGACGCCGGATGGTGAGGGAAAGCACTGGGTTTCACAACGGAATCAATGGTCGCTGAGAGGGGGGAGGGTCTTGTCATCCCTAGAAACAAGAAAAGCCCTGTGGAAACAGGGCTTTACAAAAAAATCGAATGGTGGGCGTGACAGGGATTGAACCTGTGACCCCTACGATGTCAACGTAGTGCTCTCCCGCTGAGCTACACGCCCATCCGATGACGGCGCATAGACCATAGAGTGATCGGGCCGTCAATAGGGATTTTGAGGCGAAATGTGGAGGTTTTTAGATCAACTCCGCGTTTCACCGTAAAACGCTTACGCGGCGGCAAGCATCTTGTTTACTTCATCGACGAGGTCACGAAGATGGAATGGTTTGGAAAGGACTTTTGCGTCTTTCGGAGCCTGCGAATCGGAGTTCAATGCGACTGCGGCGAAGCCGGTGATGAACATGACCTTGAGATCGGGGTCGAGCTCGGTAGCGCGGCGAGCAAGTTCGATACCGTCCATTTCCGGCATAACAATATCGGTCAGCAGTAATGAGAAGGGTTCTTCCCGAAGCCGGTCGTAAGCGCTGGCGCCGTTGTCAAACGAAGCCACCTTGTAGCCCGCCTTTTCAAGCGCTTTCACCAGAAAGCGCCGCATATCATTATCGTCTTCGGCGAGAAGGATTTTCTGCATCATTCGAGGGTCGTTTTCCGTCATTAAGCGATTTTGGAGCGTCAAACCTAGCCAGTTCATGGAAAAAATCCATTAAATGGCGGCAGAGCGAATCCTGTTGCGACATAGATAGTATGGACTTCGCCAGGTGCAACTGGCAACATGGCTCTAAGGGAAGTTCACGATATGGTAAAGGCTAGATGGATTGCGTAACGGCTGAATTCGACCAGTTCGAGATAAAGGAGCCATCACTTCAGACAATCCCATTCGTCTTTAACTCGCCGCATAGCGGTCGCTGTTACCCGAAGTCATTCCTTGATTGCGCTCGTCTCGATTCGTTTGCAATCCGCCGATCTGCTGATCATTATGTTGATGAACTGTTTTCCACGGCGACCGAACTAGGTGCGCCGATGCTGATCGCAAACTTCCCGCGAGCCTATCTCGACGTCAACCGCGAGCCGTATGAACTCGATCCGAAGATGTTCGATGGACCGTTGCCGTCTTTTGCCAATATTGGCTCGATGCGAGTTGCAGGTGGTCTTGGTACCATTCCAAGGATAGTCGCAGAAAATATGGAGATTTATCGGCACCGCCTTAGCGTCAAGGAAGGATTGTCCAGAATTGATACAATCTATAAGCCCTACCATTCGGCGCTCCGGCGGCTGATTGCGCGTACCCATGAACAATTCGGCATCAGCATTTTGATTGATTGTCATTCGATGCCAGGAAACATCCGGCTGAGTGGGGCAGAGACAAAGCCGGACTTCATCATCGGTGACCGCTACGGCACGAGTGCTTCGGCGGAGCTGTCGCGGGCGTCGATTTCCATACTGAATGGCTTGGGCTTCGCCGCGGTCCGTAACAAGCCCTATGCGGGTGGGTTTATTACCGAGCATTATGGCCGCCCCGCTCGTGGACTGCACGCTCTGCAGATCGAGATCAACCGAAGCCTCTATATCAATGAGGTAACGTTCGAGAAGCGGCCGGACTTTGAAGCCATTGTCGGAAGTCTTTTTGCCTTCATGCGGCAGCTGACCGAATGCGTGAATGAATTATCAGGGACCACGGCCCTGGCAGCGGAGTAGGGCAAGCCGATCCTCCGAGGGCAAAAAAAACCGCGCCAAAGCGCGGCTAGTCTAGGGAGGAAACACCCAAGCAGGGCATTACAGTCGTAGACTGTAATGCAACGCTAATATTGCGTTGCACAAATGTCAAGCATGTAGCGTGCAATGATCATTAATTGATCACAGCTCCTGCGTCAGGCCAATGTTGCTTCTCTTTCCATTACCACTACAAACGAATGGAAGTTTTCTGAGAAGAGGTTTTCCATGTACCCTGACCGTGCCTTCTTTTACGCGCTTGCTGATGCCGCTAAGATGGAAACACTGCCTCGTTTTCGGGCCGGAACCTGTGTGACAAACAAGCTTGAGGGTGGATTTGACCCTGTCACGGAAGGTGACAGGGCAGCTGAAAATGCAATCCGCGCGCTGATACAGGAGAAATTTCCCGAGCACGGTATTCTTGGAGAAGAACATGACAGTATCGGGCTCGATCGGGAGCATGTCTGGGTGATCGATCCAATTGATGGCACCCGGGCGTTCATATCCGGCGTTCCTGTCTGGGGGACGCTGATCGGTTTCCAAAGCTCTGGCAAATCAATCATGGGGCTGGTCGATCAACCGTTTATCGGCGAGCGCTATTTTGCTGATGGAAGACAGTCCTGGTACAGTGGTCCGGATGGGGATCGCCAGCTCAGGGCGCGTGATTGTGGTCACCTTTCGGATGCTATTCTCTTTACCACATCGCCGCATATTTTCTCTCTTGAAGACGCCGACAGATACCGTGCCGTGGAGGAAAAAGTGCGACTTTTCCGCTACGGCGTTGACTGCTATGCCTACGCCCTTCTTGCGGCGGGCCATGTCGACCTTGTGATTGAAAGCTCTCTGAAGCCCTATGATGTGGGTGCACTCATCCCTTTGATTGAACAGGCTGGCGGGATTATAACGGCATGGGATGGCAGCAGGCCAGAAGCCGGTGGAAATATCATCGCTGCAGGTAGTCAGGCTCTGCATGATCAGGCGATCAAGGTGTTGACTGGTGTTCGCTAGGTCAGGCAGCTGTTTCGGACAAACCAAGTCCGCCGTCCAGTCCAGGCATGAAGGCCTCGATCGCCGCCAGTGCCTGTGCACGATAAACACTGCGCTCCTGGAAGATTTCGTGGCGGGCTCCGTTGATCGTCACGAGTTGGCCCGCACGGAAGTTGCGTGAGAGCTCTTCCTGGACAGAATATGGAATGATGCTGTCAAGAACGGGGCTGAGGATCAACGTCGGTATCGTAATCTGTGTCATATGCTCCTGGAGCGATGCCCGGTCTGCTGCCTTCAACATCTCGTGTAACCAGCGAAAGGTTGGGGGGCCGACGGCAAGTTGTGGATAAGCGGCGAAGATGCCGGAATTTCGCGCGAACCGAGCGGCATCGGAAGTCATCGGATTGCCTTCGAAGTACCGATGATTGCGATCCTCGCCCGTAGACAGTCTCCCCATACCGGTCAAGCACGCAAGCCTGGCCAATGGCTTGATGAGGCCGATTGGCAGTCGTTCATGTCGAAGCCCGACAAACGGCGCGGCAAGTGCCATGCGGCTGATGCGGTTGGAGAGGTGAGGTGCTGCCGCAAGCGCGACCAGCGCACCGGTGGAGTGTGCGACAAGAAAGAAGGGCAATCTGGTATCCGGTAGTACGATCTCCTCGAGGAAAATCGAGAGATCGTGCTCGTAGTCGACGAAGCGTCTGACATGGCCCTTCTGTGGATCCTTAAGCAGACGTTCAGAGCCACCCTGACCGCGCAAGTCATAGGTCGCGACCCACAGACCCATGCGGTTCAGATCATGTATCGTCTCGAAGTATTTCTCGATACATTCATTGCGCCCATGCAGGAGGACAACCGTGCCACGCGCCGGTGAGATCTCAGAGCGAAAAATGGCGTAACGCAGCTTTTGCTTTCTGTAACCGGTGAAATAGCCTGCAGTAAAATTGGATGGGGCAGGGTTTTCGGGGGTCTGATGAAGAATGTCGTACATCGGGTCCTTGCTACCGAATTGAAACGATCCCTACCAGCGATAGAGTCTCGGGACGTAGCGTCAAGGGAAAAAACGAAATGTCAGACTGAACCGGGTCTGGCCAGGCTGACCAGTCATGCGCAAGCCTGGCATTCGAGGTCTTGAAGCACAAGGTGACAGTTCCCATCTTGGTGTTGCGGGTGCCAGAAGGGCCCGCATAACGCTCGCCACATCGCCTCAAGGGATGGCGGCGAGATTGAAAACCGCAACGTCGCTTCCCAGGAGGACATAATGCGTCACGTAGATTTTTCTCCCCTCTATCGCTCGACTGTCGGGTTTGATCGTCTTTTCAACCTGCTTGATACACGTGGTCAGCCGGAACAGGCGCAAACCTATCCGCCTTACAATATTGAACGCACTGGTGAAAATACCTATCGCGTCACGATGGCCGTTGCAGGCTTTGATGAAAAAGAGCTTAGCATCGAAGCCCATGCTCATGTCCTGACCGTGAAAGGTGAAAAATCCGAAGAAGATAACACCGAGCAGAGCGAATACCTGTATCGCGGTATTGCAAAGCGCGCTTTTGAACGCCGCTTCCAGCTTGCTGATCATGTCGAGGTTCAGTCCGCCCAATTGAGGAACGGCTTGCTTCACATCGATCTTCTTCGCAATATTCCCGAGGCAATGAAACCGCGACGGATCGCAATTGCTGCTGAGGCAGGCGATACGACAAGGACCATCGAAGCCCAGGTCGCTCCCCAGCAGGTCAATTAAGACTTCTTGTTTACGTTTGCGGCGGCTCCTCGTTTCCCGAGGGGTCGCCGTCGATTCTGATTAGGCGATGCCCTCAAGGAATGAATCGACATCATCTGCTGTTGTTGCAAAGCTGGTAACCAGGCGGACGAGGACTTCATTGTCCGCGATAGCTTCCGGCATATTTCGGGGTTCAAGCCAGTCATGGAACATTGCCCCTTTCTCCTGCGCCGCATGTGCGGTGTCCCTTGACACGACTGCGAACACTTCGTTCGACTGCGTATCCCACGCAAGACGCGTCCG
Source organism: Pseudomonadota bacterium (assembly GCA_023390055.1). Taxonomy (GTDB): domain Bacteria; phylum Pseudomonadota; class Alphaproteobacteria; order Rhizobiales; family Rhizobiaceae; genus Neorhizobium. Next base: position 32,249 of record JAEWDP010000152.1, read on the forward strand.
ATTGGAGTGGATCAGTCCATTGCGCAATCGATTGGCCATTGCGTTCGCATGACCTGCGAGCTCCAGCCATAAATCATCCTTCAGGTAAGCCTCAAATTGGGCTGCAATGAAGCGCGACTTCGAAAAGAGTTGCGCTGTGCGCTTTCGAATGAATGGCAAGTCTCTTGCCATGTCGGGATCAAAGAATACGATAGCTTCAGCGCACCAGCAGCCATTCTTCGTACCGCCAAACGAGAGGATATCGACACCACGCTTCCACGTCATTTCTGCGGGAGTTGCGTCGAGGACCTTGAGTGCGTTGGCAAACCGCGCGCCGTCCATATGCAAGGGTAGATGGTTGGCACTGGCGATTTCGGCCACCGCATCAATCTCGTCGAGCGTGTAGACAGTACCCACCTCTGTCGCCTGCGTCACGGTGATCGCGGCGGCGCGGCCATGATGGATAGCGTCCTGAGGGTAGCGGGCGATCCTTTCGGCAAGATTGGCAATGTCCATCTTGCCGAACGACCCATCGACGGGGACCATGCGCATGCCGCTGAAGAAGTCCGGCGCGCCGCATTCATCTTCGATGACGTGTGCTTCGGTATGACAGAAGACGACGCCACCAGGACGGGCCACACTTGCCAGGGAAAGCGAGTTTGCGGCGGTACCTGTTGCGACAAAGAATACAGAAACGTCCCGTTCGAAAATTTCGTTGAACCGGTTCTCAACAGCGCGATCCAGGTCACTTGTCCCATAGGCGGATGCGAAACGAGTGGATTCGCGCACAAGCCGATCGTTGATTGCCGGATGTGCACCGGCCCAATTGTCGGAAGCAAAAAACATGAAGATGTCCTCTAGAGTGAGGTGCCGAAAGTAACTGTTTTTATAGCGCAATCAATTGCGCCGGGTGCGATTTGTGGGCGAGGCAAGAAGCAGTATCTCCAATGACAAATAGAGTAATTTTATTGCGTAGTTCACTTTGAATCAGAAACCTTCGGTCGATTTCAGCATATTTTGTATTGACGCCAGTCTTGCGGTGACAGAGCATTCATGGCATACCGCACAAGAAATAGGTCAGAACCATTGACCTATTTCTTGTGCTTCAGGCGAACTTCCCGGGCTTTGGTGACGCCTGCCGGGTGGCCGCCCATTCCAAAATGACAACCACCTTGGTCCTGTGGGGATCAAAGGGAGGACGATGATGACGAAGAGTGTCGAAACACGTGCTGCAAACCTTGCCTTAGCAACGCTGCCCGACGGGCAGCGTCCAGTCGTGTCGTTGGGCGGCCTTCCGCCGGCGCAGGGTCTTTATGACCCAAGGAACGAGCACGATGCTTGCGGTGTCGGATTCATTGCCCACATGAAGGGAAAGAAGTCGCACCAGATCGTCAAGGACGGTCTATTCATTCTTGAAAACCTTACCCATCGTGGGGCCGTTGGGTCTGATCCGCTCATGGGGGATGGTGCCGGTATACTGGTGCAGATCCCGGACCGTTTTTTCCGCGAGGAAATGGCAGGGCAGGGGGTGACCCTGCCAAAAGCGGGTGAGTATGCCGTCGGCCATTTCTTCACACCGGCTGATCCTTCGCGTATCGAGTACTACAAGAAGGTCATCGTGGATGTAATCGGTGAAGAAGGGCAGCAGTTTCTCGGTTTTCGAGACGTACCTGTCGACAATTCCCTTCTGTCAAAGGCGCCAGACATCGCTGCTACCGAGCCATTTCATGTCCAGGTGTTTATTGGTGCTGGGCGAGATGCGGCGACCAATGCGGAGTTTGAGCGAAAACTCTTTCTCATTCGGAAGGTTATCTCCAACCGCATCTATGATGAAGGTGGCGGGAAAGAGGCGCAGGATTTCTATCCCGTATCGCTTTCGTCATCGACGATCGTCTACAAGGGCATGTTTCTCGCCTACCAGGTTGGTGCTTACTACAAGGACCTCTCGGATCCGCGTTTCGAAAGTGCGGTAGCATTGGTGCACCAGCGATTTTCAACCAATACCTTTCCATCCTGGAAGCTGGCGCATCCTTATCGAATGGTGGCCCATAACGGCGAAATCAACACGTTGCGTGGCAATGTCAACTGGATGGCAGCCCGCCAAGCGTCCGTTTCTTCGCCGTTCTTTGGCTCTGACATCTCCAAATTGTGGCCAATATCTTATGAAGGTCAGTCGGATACGGCTTGTTTTGACAATGCACTGGAATTTCTTGTGCGCGGTGGCTACTCAATGGCCCATGCCGTAATGATGCTGATCCCGGAAGCATGGGCTGGAAACCAATCCATGTCACCGGAACGCAAAGGCTTCTATGAATATCACGCAGCGTTGATGGAGCCCTGGGATGGTCCAGCCGCAGTAGCCTTCACCGACGGCAAGCAGATAGGCGCGACGCTCGATCGTAATGGTTTGCGCCCTGCCCGCTATGTTGTCACCTCTGACGACCGCGTCATCATGGCATCTGAAGCCGGTGTGTTGCCAGTACCCGAAGAGACCATTGTCAGGAAGTGGCGCCTCCAGCCTGGAAAGATGCTGCTGATCGATATGGAAAAAGGGCGGATCATCTCGGACGAAGAGGTGAAGAATGAGCTTGCAACGAAGCATCCCTATCGCAACTGGCTGGACAATACCCAGTTGATCCTGGAAGAATTGAAGCCCGTTGAGCCACGCGCACTTCGTCGCGATGTTTCGCTTCTCGATCGCCAGCAGGCCTTTGGGTACACGAGCGAAGATACACGCATGTTGATGTCGCCAATGGCAACGACAGGCCAGGAAGCCATTGGTTCGATGGGCACAGACACGCCGATCTCTGCAATGTCATCGAAGTCAAAGCTACTATATACCTATTTCAAGCAGAACTTCGCGCAAGTTACGAACCCTCCAATTGATCCGATCCGTGAAGAACTGGTGATGAGCCTCGTCTCCTTCATCGGGCCGCGGCCGAATATACTTGATCATGAAGGGGCTGCACGCGCGAAACGTCTTGAAGTGCGTCAGCCGATCCTGACCAATGGCGATCTTGAAAAGATCCGTTCAATTGGTCATACCGAGGACCTCTTCGATACCAAGACACTGGATTTCACCTATGATATCGACCGGGGTGCCAAAGGCATGCCGGAGATGCTGGTTCGCCTTTGCGAGCGCGCTGAGGCTGCCGTCAAAGGCGGCTACAATATCATTGTACTGTCGGATCGGCAGGTTGGGCCCGACAGGATCGCAATACCGGCGCTTCTGGCGACCGCAGCGGTCCATCATCACCTCATTCGCAAGGGCCTTCGAACATCGGTCGGGCTTGTTATCGAGTCCGGCGAACCGCGTGAAATTCATCAGTTCTGCTGTCTTGCGGGCTTTGGTGCCGAGGCAATCAATCCTTATCTCGCGTTTGACACGCTGACCGACATGCATGCGCGCGGTGAATTTCCGAAGGAGGTCGATGCCAGTGAGATTGTCTATCGCTACATCAAGGCAGTTGGAAAAGGCATCCTCAAGGTAATGTCCAAAATGGGGATTTCGACTTATCAGTCCTATTGCGGTGCGCAAATCTTTGATGCGGTCGGATTGTCGTCAGAACTTGTCAACAAATACTTCTTTGGCACGGCGACCTCCATCGAGGGAATTGGACTGACAGAGATCGCCGAGGAGACGGTTGCGCGTCATCTGGCAGCATTTGGCAAGGATCCTGTACTTGCCCGTACTCTCGATATCGGCGGTGAATATGCCTATCGGATGCGTGGTGAGGCGCATGCGTGGACCCCGGATGCAGTAGCCTCCCTGCAGCATGCTGTTCGCGGCAACAGCCAAGATCGCTACCGCGAGTTTGCCCAGGCGGTGAATGAAACAGCATCCCGGATGAACACGATCCGTGGCCTTTTCAAGATAAAGTCCGCGCAAAATGATGGTCGCAAACCGGTATCGCTTGATGAGGTCGAACCCGCCGTTAGTATTGTGAGGCGCTTTTCGACCGGCGCCATGTCATTTGGCTCCATAAGCCGTGAAGCGCATACGACGCTCGCAATTGCCATGAACCGGATTGGTGGAAAGTCCAATAC
>JAEWDP010000169.1 GCA_023390055.1 Pseudomonadota bacterium
CTACCACGACCCCGCCCTGCCGCCGCGCCATGCGCTGGTGGCCTTCGGCGTCTGGCTGCGCGAGACGCTCGGGGCGCACGCCATCGTCCATGTCGGCGCGCACGGGACGCTCGAATGGCTGCCGGGCAAGACGGTGGCGCTGTCACAGGTCTGCTTCCCAGAGATCGTTGTCGGCGGGCTACCAGTCATCTATCCATTCATCGTCAGCAATCCCGGCGAGGCAGCGGTGGCTAAGCGGCGCATTTCTGCCGTTACGCTTGGCCATCTTACGCCGCCGTTGACCGGCGCCGGATTGAACGAGGCGCAGTCGGAGCTCGAGCGACTGGTCGACGAATACGCGCAGGCCGACGGCCTCGACCGCACCCGCCGCGAGCGGCTTACCAGGCTGATCCTCGACAAGGCACGCCAAACCGGGCTGGCGTACGAGGCCGGCATCGGCGAGGCCGACGACGAACAGACGGCGCTGGTCCGCATCGACGCCTGGCTCTGCGATCTGAAGGATTTCGCCATTAAGGACGGCTTGCATATCTATGGCCGCGAAGCGCCCGGTGAGAAGGACGCACTGCGCAGGCGATCGGCGACCAACGAGCGCGACGCACTGCTCGCCGCACTCGACGGCCGGCATGTAGCCGCCGGTCCCGCCGGCGCGCCGGCACGAGGCAGAACTGACGTGCTGCCTACAGGCCGCAACCTCTACACCTCGGACCCGCGCATGCTGCCGACCGCGACCGCCTACGATCTCGGCCGGATGGCGGCCGACGAGACGATGCGCGACTACCTACAGCGCCACGGCGACTGGCCAAGATCGGTGGTGATCGACCTGTGGGGCAGCGCATCGCTGCGCACCGGCGGCGAAGAGATCGCCCAGGGCTTGGCGCTGATGGGATGCCGGCCGCAATGGGACGCGGCGACGGGCCGCGTCACCGGCATTGAGGTGTTGCCTACGGCGGTGTTCGGACGGCCGCGGGTAGACGTCACCTGGCGCATTTCCGGCCTGTTCCGCGACATGTTCGCGACCCAGATCGCCCTTCTCGATATGGCTGTCATGGCAGTTGCCACGCGCGACGAGGCCGACGACGAAAACCCCCTGGCCGAGGTCGTTCGCGGGGGTGCAAGGCCGGCACGCATATTCGGCTCGGCGCCCGGCACCTATGGAGCCGGGCCGGAGCAATCGCTCGCAAGCGGCCGATGGGACGAGCGCGCGCAACTCGGCCAGGCCTACCTCGACGCCGGATCGTACAGTTTCGGCGGCGTGGAGGGCGAAGGCACCGCCAGCCCCGACGCATTCGTCGAACGGGTCGCGGCCGCGCAGATGCTGATCCACGCAAGCGACGATGCCGGCCGCGACATTCTCGAGGGGGCGGCGGATGTGGCCTTCATCGGCGGATTTTCGGCGGCGCTGGAGGCGCTAGGAGGCAAGGCCGATCTAGTCGTGCTCGACACCACGGACGCTGCAAGACCACGGGCGCGTTCCATGGTGGAGGCGGTGACACGGGCGGTGCGGGCACGTGCGATCAATCCACGCTTCATCGCCGGGCAGATGCGGCACGGGCCGCGGGGCGCGTCCGAGTTCGCCGAGACGGTTGACCGGCTGGTCGGTTTCGCGGAGACGACAGCCGCCATACCATCCGCGCTCATCGAGGCACTACACGACGCCTATCTCGACGATCCGGAGGTACGCACCTTCCTGCTGCGTGAAAATCCGGCCGCTGCACGCGCCATAGGCGAGCGCTTCGCGGCGGCGCGGCGGCGCGGGCTTTGGCATCCCTTGCGTAATTCAATCGACAACGACCTTGCCGAGCTAATCGCCGAGGCGGAGCGGCAGGAGGTAGCCGTATGACTCCCGCACCAACGCGCCGCGGCGCCTGCCCATCGCTGTCGGCGCCAATGCCGACAGGCGACGGGCTGCTCGCACGGCTCAATCCTGTCGGCGGGTCGCTTTGCCCACGCCAGCTTGCCGAGACCGCTCGCGCGGCCGGTCGTTTCGGCAACGGGATGTTGGAGATCACCGCGCGCGGCAGCCTCCAGATCAGGGGACTGACCCAGTCCACCGCGCCGCGTCTCGCCGCCTTTGTCGACGGGCTCGGCGTCGAAGTTCGCGTCAGCGTGTCCGTCGAGACAGGACCGCTCGGCGGTCTCGATCCGGATGAGATCACCGATCCGCGCCCGCTGGCCGCGTCGATACGCGAAGGCATCGACCACCTCGGCTTCGCCGCCCGGCTCGGACCGAAAGTCTCCGTGGTGGTAGATGGCGGCGGCCGCTCCATGCTCGACGGGATCAAGGCAGATGTCAGGCTGACGGCCGGACGCGCACAAGGCCGCGTACTTTGGCAACTCGCATTGGCGGGAGATGCGGCTGGGGCAACAGTCATACGTGTGCTCCCCGAAAGAGAGGCCTGCGTCGCCACCCTGGAGCGCCTTTCCGCGATCGCCGCACTGGGCAAGGCCGGCCGGGCGAAGGATCTTCTACCCGGCGCAGAAACGAGGCGGCCGGATACGTCCTGGGACGGACGTTCCGATACCGTCCAGCCATTCGGCGCAATCATCACTCTCATAGATTCTCGCTTCGCCCTCCGCGTTGGACTGCCCTTCGGCGCGATCGACGCAGCAACACTGGCAGGCTTCGCGGACACTTTGGAGACGCTTGGCGTCGCCGAATTACGTCTGTGCCCCGGACGGTCGCTGTTGCCACTCTCAGCCACGCGCGCGGATGCGATGGCCGTGTTGGAGTGCGCGCGCGCGGCGGGACTGATCGTGGATGCCGGAGATCCGCGGCTGGCTGTCGTTGCGTGCGCCGGCGCACCGGCCTGCGCCTCTGCCCATTACGCGACTCGCATGCTCGCCGAGCGCATCGTCCGCGAGGCGCCCGATCTTCTCGTGCCAGATACACGGCTGCATCTTTCGGGCTGCGGGAAGCGATGCGCCGAACCCACCGGGCCATCGATCGCCCTCATCGGCGGCGATGAGGGTTGCTCGATCGTCGTAAATGGGACATCCGTCCCTTCGACATTGCAAAATTATCTTGCCAGACACGGGAATATGGACGTGCATGATCGGCGGACATCATGACAGCGATAACCGACTACATTCGAGACGGCGATGCCATCTACGAAAAATCCTTCGCGATCATTCGCGCCGAGGCCGACCTCTCGCGTTTCTCCGAAGATCAAACCGACATCGCCGTGCGCATGATCCATGCCTGCGGGCTCGTAGAGGCGGCGCGCTTCTTCGAATTCTCGCCGGACTTCGTCACCGCCGCTCGTGCCGCGCTCTCGGCCGGAGCGCCAATCTTCTGCGACGCGGAAATGGTCGCGCATGGCGTGACGCGCGCACGGCTTTCGGCCGGCAATGACGTGGTCTGCACATTGCGCGACCCGCGGACACCGGAACTCGCGGCAAGCCATGGCAACACCCGTTCGGCCGTGGCGCTCGAGCTCTGGCGTGACAGGCTTAGCGGTTCGCTTGTCGCGATCGGCAACGCGCCGACCGCGCTATTTCACCTCCTCGACATGATCGCAGCGGGAGCGCCGAGGCCCGCCGCCATCATCGGCATGCCCGTCGGCTTCGTTGGCGCGGCCGAATCCAAGGATACGCTGGCGGCGAACCGGCTCGGCATTCCCTATGCGATCGTGCGCGGACGCATGGGCGGCAGCGCCATGACCGCCGCTGTAGTCAATGCCCTCGCGAGGGCGGGGCTGTGAGCGGGCGTCTCATCGGCGTCGGCACCGGCCCCGGCGACCCAGAGCTGCTCACCCTTAAAGCTGTGCGTGCATTGGCCGAAGCCGACGTCGTGGCGCACTTCGCCAAGCGCGGCTGCACCAGCAACGCCCGGCGCATCGTCGAGACGCATCTCCGGCCCGGCATGGTCGAATTACCGCTGCTTTACCCGGTGACCGTCGAGATCGACAAAGGCGACGAAGCCTATTGCTCGGCAATCCTCCGCTTTTACGAGGAATCGGCGCGCGCCGTCAGCACGCATCTGGAGGCGGGCCAGACTGTTGCCGTGCTGAGCGAGGGAGACCCGCTGTTTTATGGCTCTTATATGCATCTGCACGTCCGCCTTGCCCATCTCCATCCGACTGAGGTGATCCCCGGCGTGACAGCCATGTCGGGTTGCTGGTCCAAGGCTAGCGTCCCGATCGCTCAGGGTGACGACGTACTGTCGGTGCTGCCGGGGACGCTGTCCGAGACAGAGTTGCTGCGCAGGCTGGCCGATGCCGACGCGGCCGTGATCATGAAGGTCGGCCGCAACCTGCCGAAGATCCGCCGCGCCCTGGAAGCATCGGGAAAGCTCGCCCATGCGATCTATGTTGAGCGAGGAACCATGGCCAATGGCGCCAGCATCCGTCTCGCCGACAAGGCCGATGATGCCGCGCCCTATTTCTCGCTCGTGCTGGTGCCCGGCTGGGAGGGGCGGTCGTGAGCGGCCGGCTCGTCGTCGTCGGGCTAGGGCCGGGAAATCCCGGTCAGATGACGCCGCAAGCGCGGGATGCGGTCGCCGCGGCCAGCGACCTGTTCGGCTATGGTCCCTATGTCGAGCGCGTCGAGCTCCTGTCTCACCAGACGCGCCACGCCTCCGACAATCGCGAGGAGATACTGCGCGCCGGCGCGGCGCTGGCGATGGCAGCCCAAGGGCGCAATGTCGCGGTGGTTTCGGGAGGCGACGCCGGCGTGTTCGCGATGGCGGCCGCTGTCTGCGAGGCGATAGAGTTCGGTCCGGTCGAATGGCGCTGCATAGATGTCGAAATGGTGCCGGGCGTCACCGCGATGCTGGCAGTAGCAGCGCGCGTCGGGGCCCCGCTCGGCCATGATTTCTGCGCAATGTCGCTGTCGGACAATCTGAAGCCCTGGGAACTGATCGAAGCACGGCTGCGCGCCGCCTCGGCAGCCGGTTTCGTAATCGCGCTCTACAATCCGATCAGCCGCGCCCGGCCCTGGCAGTTGGGCCGCGCCTTCGAGATCCTGCGCGAAGGGCTGTCGCCCGCGACCCCGGTCATATTCGGCCGGGCGGCCGGCCGCCCGGACGAGCGCATCACCATCGTGCCGCTCTGCAACGCCGATGCCGCCGCCGCCGACATGGCCACCTGCGTGATCGTCGGCTCGGCGGAGACCCGGATGGTCGAGCGAGACGGATTGCCGCCGTTGATCTATTCGCCGCGCTCCGCAGGGAGGCCCAACGCATGATGGAGCGCCTCCGGAATCTCCTCGATGCGCGCCACGCGCGCTGTACCGAACGTGGCCGACCTGCGCACCATGACCACCGGTATGTGCAGGTTCCGCGCCGCGGCGATTTTACCGTAGGTGGCGTCACCTCCGCTGTTCTTGGCGACGACGATATCCACGCCAAACCGGACGAGGAGGTCGCGTTCCTCGATCTCGTCGAAAGGGCCCCGCGCGAGTATGTACCTTGCCCACGGCAGGCGGCTCGCGGGATCGACCGGATCGACGCTGCGCACGATATAACGGTGCTGCGACGCAGCCAGAAACGGCGCCAGCTCCTGCCGGCCTATGGCGAGAAACACAGTGCGCGGCGCATTTCCGAGGGCGACAGCCGCTTCGGCAATGCTGTCGACCTCGATCCAGGCATCGCCGGCGGTTTGCTCCCATTCCGGCCGCTCCAGCATGATCAGAGGAACGCCGGAATGTCTGGCTGCGTCGATCGCATTGGCCGAAATGCCAGCTGCGAAGGGATGCGTCGCGTCGACCAGCGCGTCGACCTGCTCTTCGCGCAGCCAGCACGCAAGCCCTTCAGCGCCGCCGAAGCCGCCGGAGCGGATGGCGACAGCCGGCAACAGGGGCGTCGCGGTCCGTCCCGCCAGCGACAGGGTGATGCGCAGGCCGGACCGCACAGCCAGCAGGTCGGCGAGCTTGCGCGCGTCTCCGGTGCCGCCGAGAATGAGCACATGCCTGGTGGTCATCATGTCTTATAAGGTCGGGAAGCCTCGTTTCACAACCGCAAAATGGCTGGCAGTCGTCGGCATCGGCGAAGATGGCCCCGCAGGCCTGGAACCGACAGCCCGGGAACTGATCGCCGACGCCGCCGTCGTCTTCGGCGCGAGGCGTCATCTGGAGCTCGCCGCCAGCCTCATCGCCGGCGAGCCAAGGCCTTGGCCAGTGCCGTTCGACAGCAGCGTGCCGGCCGTGCTCGCGCTGCGCGGCAGCCCGGTTTGCGTTCTCGCCTCGGGAGACCCAATGCTGTTCGGCGTCGGTGCGACGTTAGCGCGCTTGGTCGACCCGGCCGAGATGATGGTGCTTCCCACTTCCTCGGCCTTCAGCCTCGCCGCCGCCCGGCTCGGCTGGGCCTTGCAGGATATTGAGTGCGTTTCCCTGCACGGCCGGCCTATCAGCTTGATTCGTCCCTTGCTGCATCCGGGGCGCCGCATCGTCGCGCTGACGTCAGACGGCGCTGCGCCCGCCGCCATAGCACAGCTTCTCTTGGAGACCGGTTTTGGCCCATCTGCGCTGCACGTTCTCGAAGCACTCGGCGGCAGTGGTGAAGCCATACACCGGCTATCCGCCGCCGAGATCGGTGAGCGGAAATTCGCATCCCTGAACACGCTGGCAATTGAGGTCGCCGGCCTTGCCAATGCTCAAATTCTGCCGCTCGCCACCGGGTTGCCCGACGCCCTGTTCGAGCATGATGGCCAGATCACCAAGCGCGACATCCGTGCGCTGACCCTCTCGGCGCTCGCGCCCCGTCGGGGCGAACTGCTTTGGGATATCGGCGCTGGCTCAGGTTCGGTAGCGATCGAGTGGATGCTGACCCATCCATCGCTGCGTGCCGTCGCGGTCGAGGCAGACACAGCGCGCGCGGCCCGTATCGCGCGCAATGCTGTAGCGCTCGGTGTGCCGGGCCTACAAGTGGCCGAGTTGCGCGCTCCGGAAGCTCTTGCTGGGCTGCCGGTTCCTGACGCCGTTTTCATCGGCGGTGGCGGTAGTGATCCGGGGGTCATGGATGCGCTAATCGCAGCGCTGCGCCCCAACGGACGGCTGGTCGCAAACGCCGTCACGCTCGAGATGGAAGCGGTCCTGCTCAGTCGTCATGCAAGGAGCGGCGGCGAACTGGTGCGTATCGCCGTGTCGCGCGCCGCGCCGCTCGGCTCGATGTCGGCGTGGCGGCCCGCCATGCCGGTCACGCAATGGAGATGGATCAAGCCATGAAGGTTGTAGGGATCGGATGCCGCAAGGGCGTTGCGACGGCGGATGTGCTGACCCTGATCGCCGCCGTGCTGGCAGAACGGGGGTTGTCGCAAGATTGCCTCGACGCACTCGCCACGGTGCCCCTGAAAAGGAACGAACGCGCGCTCATCGATGCCGCCCACAGGCTCGGCCTACCGCTGCGCATCCCCACCGCCGCGCAGATGGACGCCATTATGACGAACACGCTTACCCGCTCGTTCGCGTCCCTCGCCGCCACCGGCATGCCCTCGGCGTCGGAAGTCGCTGCTCTCGCCGCCGCCGGCCCCAATGCGCGGCTGCTCGCCGCCCGCCATATAGGGGCCGGCATCACCTGCGCTATCGCTGTCAGCAAGGAAGTTCCATGACTGTCCATTTCATCGGCGCCGGTCCCGGCGCTGCAGATCTCATCACCGTACGCGGCCGCGACATCCTCTCGCGCGCGCAGGTTTGCCTTTACGCCGGCTCCATCGTGCCGAAGGGCCTCCTGGATTGGTGCCCGCCCGGCGCGCGCCTGGTCGACACGGCACCGATGTCGCTGGATGAAATCGAGGCCGAGTATTTAGCCGCGCACGAGGCGGGTTATGACGTGGCCCGGCTGCATTCGGGCGATCTTTCGGTGTGGAGCGCGGTCGCCGAACAGATCCGTCGCCTCGATCGCCTCAGCATTGCCTATACGCTGACGCCGGGCGTGCCGTCCTTCGCCGCCGCCGCCGCCGCGCTCGGCCGCGAACTGACCATTCCCGAAGTGGCACAAAGCCTGGTGCTCACGCGAATTTCCGGCCGCGCCTCTTCCATGCCGACCGGTGAAACCCTTGCCGGTTTCGGCGCGACTGGCACAACGCTTGCGATCCATCTCGCCATCCATGCGCTCGACCGCGTGGTCGCCGAACTGATCCCGCTTTATGGAAGCGACTGCCCGGTAGCAATCGTCGTCCGCGCGTCCTGGCCACAGGAGCGTATACTTCGCGGTACGTTGGCAACGATCGAGGCGGCTGCGGCTGCCGATCCGATCGACCGCACCGCGCTGATCTTCGTCGGGCCGGGACTCGCGGCGGAAGATTTTCGCGAAAGCGCGCTCTACAACGACCACTATCAGCGCAGGTTCCGGGGGCGCGACATACCATGAGCATGACCGAAACCATCGCACGTATCAAATTGCCATCTGCCCGGCTGGAACCGGGCCATGTCTGGCTGGTCGGCGCGGGGCCGGGCGATCCCGGTTGCCTGACGCTCGATGCGATCTCAGCGCTCGACCAGGCCGACGCGCTGGTGCATGACGCGCTCGTCCAACCCGAAATCATCGCCATCGCCGAGCAGGCGGAAAAGTTCTTCGTCGGCAAGCGCGGCGGACGCCTGTCGATCCCGCAAAACGAGATCAACGAACTCCTGATCCGGCTGGCAAAGCAGGGTCGCAAGGTGGTGCGGCTGAAAGGCGGGCACCCTTACGTCTTCGCGCGTGGCGCAGAAGAAGCCTCGGCGCTCGTCGATAGCGGCATTCCCTACCGCGTGGTGCCGGGTATTACCTCCGCATTCGGCGGGCTCGCCTCGGCAGGCATCCCTGCAACGATGCGCGGCGTCAATGGCGCGATCGTGCTGGCCACCGGCTTCGCCGCTGTCTCCGACGACCGGCCGGATTGGGCGGCGCTTGCGCGCACCGGCCATCCGATCGTCATCTATATGGGCCTGACCCACATAGCTACGACCGTCGCCGAACTGATCGCCGGCGGGCTGGCCAGCGACACGCCGGCGGCGCTGATCGAGAACGCAACCCTACCTTACCAGCGCACCGTCACCGCCACGCTCGGTAATCTTTGCGAGACGGCACAGCGCAAAAACATCATCTCACCGGCGCTGATCGTCGTCGGGGGGATTGTCGCGCTGCGCGACAGATTGCGGGGGCAAGAATGACCACAAGCGGCCTCATCATCGGGGCGGCCCGCTCCGGCTCCGGCAAGACCAGCGTCACCATCGGCCTGCTGCGCGCACTGAAAGAGCACGGGCTGCGGGTGCGTGGCGCCAAATCGGGACCCGACTATATCGATCCAGGCTTCCACCATGCAGCGACCGGTCTACCCGGCATCAATCTCGATAGCTGGTCGATGGCTCCCGAATTGCTGGACAGCCTTGCCTCCATGCAGGCGAGCGATGCGGACATGGTAATTGTCGAAAGCGCCATGGGCCTCTTCGATGGCATCGTCTCCGATCCCGGCCGTTCCGGCGCCGCCGCCGACCTTGCCCGCCGATATGGTCTACCAACGCTGCTGGTGCTCGATGTGTCCGGCCAATCGACGACGGCCGCGGCAATTGCCAAGGGCTTCGCCACCTACGATCCCGAGGTCGTCATAGGCGGCGTCGTCCTGAACCAGGTCGCAAGCGCGCGCCACGAGCATCAAGTCCGCATCGCTATTGAGGCGCTCGGCATCCCGGTCGTCGGCGCAGTCTACCGCAATCCTGACATGGCGATACCCGAGCGCCATCTCGGCCTCGTGCAGGCGAGTGAGCACGCCGCGCTCGAAGGCTTCATCCAGCGCCTGGCCGAGACGATGCGCCGCTCCATCGACCTCGATGCAGTGCTCACCATGACGCGCCCCCTCACGCCGCAAGCAGGATCGGATACGCACGCTCTGCCACCGCCCGGACAGCGCATCGCGATCGCGACCGACCGGGCCTTCAGCTTCCTCTATCCGCATATCACCCGTCACTGGAGCAGCGCCGGAGCCGAGCTCGTACCGTTTTCGCCGCTAGCTGACGAGGGACCGGACCCGTCTTGTGACACCTGCTGGCTGCCGGGAGGCTATCCTGAACTGCATGCGACACGGCTTGCGGCTGCAACGCGCTTCCGCGACGGCCTTGCGCGTTTCGCCAATACCAAGCCTGTCCATGGCGAGTGCGGCGGCTTTATGGTGCTCGGCAAAACGCTGGAGGACGCCGCCGGCATTACTCATCAAATGACGGGGCTGCTCAGCCACCGCACCAGCTACGCGCAGCGCAAGATGAATCTCGGCTACCGCCAGGCGAGGCTCTTGCACGACAGTCCGATCGGCATGGCCAGCGACATGGTCTACGGCCATGAGTTCCACTATTCGAAGATGATCGATGCTGGATCGGATGTACCTCTGGCCGAGCTGTTCGACGGTCAAGGTAAACCGATCGGCCCTTCCGGTGCGCGTCGCGGCCATGTCACCGGCGGTTTCTTCCATGCCATTGCTAAGGGCTGACGGCGATGGAGGCGAACAGGCGATATCCGCGTTTTCCAGCCGGCGGCGTCTTTACCAGCCGCATGGGCAGATAGGAACGTTATGCGTAAGCTCGTCATCATCGGCATTGGTACCGGCAATCCCGAGCACATGACCGTCCAGGGCATCAACGCGCTGAATAGCGTCGACGTCGTACTGGTCCCGCGCAAGGGTCCGGCAAAGGACGATCTCGCCCGACTGCGTCGCGAGATCTGCGACCGTTTTCTGACCAATGCCGCGGCGAGGATTGTCGAGTTCGACCTGCCGGTGCGGGATGCGGCTGAACCGTCCTACGCCGACGGCGTCCGGGACTGGCATGCCGCGATCGCCGCGACATATCATAATCTTCTCTTGGAGCACACCAGCACAGGGTCGTCGGTGGCGCTGCTGGTCTGGGGCGATCCGTCGCTCTATGACAGCACGCTGCGCATTGTCGAATTGCTGCGCGACAGCATCGGACTTGCGGTCGACCACGAGGTCGTTCCCGGCATCACCAGCATCCAGGCCCTTGCCGCAGGCCACCGTATGCCGTTGAACACAATCGGCAATGCCTTTCAGGTGACGACGGGGCGCAGACTAGTAGAGGGCTTTCCGGATGCAACCGATACTGCCGTGGTCATGCTGGACGGGAACCTGTCGTTCCACCATCTCGACGGCCGGGCATTCGATATTTTCTGGGGCGCATACCTCGGCACGAAAGACGAGGTCCTCGTTTCGGGCCTGCTCTCGGACGTGGCCGATGAGATCGGCCGCCTTCGGTCCGAGCTACGCCGGCAGCATGGCTGGATCATGGACACTTATCTTTTGCGCAAAAGATCAGGCGCACCCCCGCGAGACTGACGCCAGTGGCGAGCGCTCCGTGTAGAGACAGCTATGCCTGTCTCCATCTGGCGCTCGGCTGCTCTGGATGCGCCACGTGATGCGGTTGAGGTCCGGAGAATAGACGCGATCTGGTACTTGTCGCCTGACCGTTTGACTTGGAAATATGCCTGTCACCTGTCAGGTCACCGGTGCCTGCACACAGCCTTGGATCGGTGTGGACTGCTGCTCCTTGCCTGTCTACCGGCACACCAACAGTTAGCGATAGCCATGGGATATGTCGGCTATCGGCTTGCAACCGGCTATCCGATTGGGTACGGAATGCATGTCGGTTTCCGAAAGGAACTAACAGGGAATCCGCAGTCGGTGAGAGCCGGCAAACGGAACTGCCCCCGCAACTGTAGGCGGCAAGCTGAACTCGGAATGCCACTGGACCTTAGGTCCGGGAAGGTCGAGAGAGGCGACGACCCGCCAGTCAGGAGACCTGCCGACTGAGAATTGACCAACCGAGCGGGCCGGCTCGGGCGGGGCTCGTCGGCAACTGCCACCGGGAACCTCCCTCTTCGTCCCGCTCCCCCATGATGGAGCGGAGGGAATCTATCGTGCCGAACAGGACCTTCAGGACCTTGCGCTCCGTGCGGGAGATATTGTTGCATCACCAGGACATGGAATGTAATAACGTTACAAATAAGTTATGGAGACGACAAGCATGCTGAAACTCACCACGGCGTTCATCGCCACTTTCGCGCTTGCGCCGATGGCGTTCGCGGCCACGACCTATCCGCTGACACTCACGAGTTGCGGCCACCAAGTCACCATCGAGAATGCACCGGACAGCGTGGTCAGCGTCGGTCAGAGTACGACGGAAATCCTCTATATGCTGGGCCTCGCCGACAAGGTGAAAGGTACCGCACTCTGGATCAACCCGGTCTTGGCCGAGTTCGCCGAAGTGGACAAGACGGTCGAGCGCCTCAACGACAACGCGCCGAGCTTCGAGAGCGTCTTGGCGAAAAAGCCCGAGCTTGTCGTAACGGCCTATGAATGGATGATCGGTCCACAGGGCGTGGTCGGCACACGCCAGATGTTTGATGATGCCAAGATCGCAAGCTGGATCATGCCCACCGAATGCATCGGCAAGGACAATACGCAAAGCATGGACGGCGCGCGCACGACGCTGTTCGACACCGCGCTGCTATACCAGGGCATCCGGGAACTGGCCGAGATCTTCGACGTGTCCGAACGCGGCAGCAAGCTCGTCGCCGACCTGAAGGCGCGCGAGGAAGCAGCCGTGAAGCAGGCGAAGAACCTCGACCTTCCGGAAGATATCTCCGGCGTGTTCTGGTATTCCTCGGCCGATATCGAGATCGATCCCTATGTGGCCGGTCTCAACGGCGTGCCGGGCTGGATGCTGTCCAAGCTCGGCGTGAAGAACGTCGTCACCTCCGAGGAAGAGTGGCCGACTGTCGGTTGGGAAACCATTGCGACCTCAAATCCCACCTTCATCGTCGCCGCCGAGATGAACCGCCGACGCTTTCCCGCCGACGATATTGCCGTCAAGCGCGCGTTCCTGACGAGCGACCCCGTCACCAGCGAGATGGAAAGTGTCAAGCAGGACCGTATCCTCACCATGGAAGCAAACGCCATGGACCCGTCGGTGCGGTCGATCTTCGCACTTGAGACGCTATCGGGCGCACTGGCTGGGTTCGGTCTGTCAGAATGAGGCAAGGCGCTGGGGCCCGCAACCTGGGGTGGCTCTGGCTGGCTCCTGTCGTTCTGGCCGCGGCGCTGCTATTCGGCACGGCGGTCGGCGAGACGCGGATACCGCTCGCCACCGTCTTCGACGTATTGGCGATCAAGGCCGGGTTTTTAGACCGCGTCATCGATCCTATCGAGTTCAGCGTGATCTGGCACTATCGTCTGTCGCGGGCCGTTGTCGCGGCCTGCGGTGGCACAAGCCTGGCGCTGTCGGGGCTGATCCTTCAGGCACTACTGCGTAATCCTCTGGCCGAGCCCTATTTGCTCGGCATCTCGGCGGGCGCCTCCACCGGTGCCGTGGCCGTCACCGTTGCCGGATTCGGTGCAGGACTGGTCAGCATGTCGGCGGGAGCCTTCGCGGGAGCGCTCACAGCTTTCGTACTGGTCGCGCTTCTCGCCCGCGCTGCGGGCGGTGGCGCCGGCGTTCGCGGAGCGGCCGTCATCATTCTTGCCGGCATCGCCGGTTCACAGATGTTCAACGCGCTGACGGCGCTCATCATCGCCCAATCTGCGAGCGCCGAGCAGGCGCGCGGCATCATGTTCTGGCTGCTCGGCAACCTCTCCGGCGTGCGCTGGCCGGATACATGGCTGGCACTGCCGATGGCCCTCGGCGGCCTCGGAGTGACGCTCTGGCATGCCCGCGCGCTCGACGCCTTCACGTTCGGGGCGGAAAGTGCCGCGGCGCTCGGCATCGACGTGCGACGCACGCAGGTCCTGCTGATCGTCACGGCGACGCTGATAACGGCGATTATGGTCTCCATCGCCGGTGCTATCGGCTTCGTCGGGCTTGTCGTGCCACATGCCATGCGCATTCTCGTCGGCGCACGGCACAGTCGGCTGGTCCCCGCGACAGCGCTTGCCGGCGCTGTCTTTCTCGTCATCTCGGATGTCGTCTCACGCACCGCCCTTCCGGGTCAGGTGCTGCCGATCGGCGTCGTAACGGCGCTGGTCGGCGCACCCGTATTCGCCTTCATCATGGTCAGGGGGCGGCAGCAATGAAGAATGCTCCCCTTCTCGAAGCCATCGGCGTGACGCGCAGCGTGCAAGGCCAAGCCATCGTCTCGGATATTAGCCTTACCCTGCGACCGGGCGAAACGCTAGGTCTGATCGGCCCAAACGGTTCGGGAAAATCTACGCTCCTGAACATGATGGCTGGCCTTGTGCAGCCGAGCCGGGGCGAGGTTCGCCTTGCAGGCCAGTCGATGGCCCGTCTGCGGCGGCGTGAGATTGCGCGGACGGTCGCCTTCGTTGCCCAGCAAGCCGAGACGTCAGACCGGATTTGCGTGCGTGACGCAGTCGAACTCGGCCGCACGCCCTGGCTCGATGCGCTACGGCCGTGGGGACCGGAAGACGACGAGGCCGTGAGCGAGGCGCTGAGCGCCGTCGGCATGCTGGATATGGCCTGGCGCGATTGGTCGACACTCTCGGGCGGCGAGCGCCAACGTATCCACATCGCCCGCGCCCACGCACAGAGGCCGCAGGTCCTCATCCTCGACGAGCCGACCAACCATCTCGATATCTACCATCAGATCGGCATTCTCGATCTGATCAATACCCTGCCGGTAACGACCTTGATCGCGCTGCACGACCTGCATCACGCGCTGCACTGCGACCGGCTCATGGCGATGAAGGCCGGCCGTTGCGTTGCGCTTGGCCCGCCCACCGAGGTGCTGACAACCGCGCTGATCCGCGAGATCTTCGCCGTTGAAGCCGAGCTTATTTCCCACCCGACCGGCGGCGGACCGGTACTCGCTTTCCAACGCCTTGCCTGAAAGGATCTTTCCATGTTGCTGCGCCTGACCCTCCTGCTGAACCTCATCGTCGCCCCGGCCATGGCAGAGACCTTCGAGGTGAAGATGCTGAACCGCAACGACACCGGCCCGATGCCCTTCGAGCCTGACTATCTGGTGATCAAGCCGGGCGACACGGTGAAATTCCTCGCCACCGATCCCGGCCACAACGCCGCGACCATTGCCAGCATGATCCCCGAGGGCGGCAAGAAATTCGTCGGCAAGATCAACCAGGAGATCGAGGTGACCTTTTCGGAGGACGGTATCTGGGGCATTAAGTGCTCGCCGCATTTCACTATGGGCATGGTGATGCTTATCCAGGTCGGCGAAACGCCCGCCGCAGAAGCCGACTTGCCGAAAGACCTGCCGCCCGAAGCCCGCAAGCGCATGCTCGACATCCTCGCCCGGCGCGACGCAGGCAACTGATCGTCAGCCAGCTACCGCCAATTGCGCGGGCGCGCGTCGTCTTCTCTCCCTCTACGGCGAGGCGAAGAACAACGCATAAAGAACGGCTGAGCATGCATCAAAGACCATGAGGATTTCACAGTCCAGAAACTGGTCGTCCAGCCCAAGGTCATCCGCTTCCGGCGTGAGCGTTGGGTGAACGCGGACGGCAAGTCTATTGTCGCCGCCCTGCCTTGCGGCATCGATGGCCATTTTGGGCCTGAACTGCGTCGACATTATCTACGGCGGAACCGAAGCGGACAGCATCAACGGGGGCACAGGTAACGATACCATCTATGGCGAAGCTGGTGCGGACACGCTAAGGGGCGGAGACAACGACGACATTCTCAGCGGCGGTCTCGATGACGACATCATCTACGGTGATGCCGGCGCTGACACTCTCGCCGGTGGTGCTGGCAATGACATACTTTACGGCGGTGCTGGCGCTGATTGGTTCTGGTTTGAAGTCGGCGAGGGCGTTGATGGCATCGCCGATTGGGAAGATGGGGTAGACGAGATTTCACCTTTTCACTCAAGTTTTTTAGAGCGGAGAGATCACCGTCATCAATGAGGACAACTGGCGAACGTGACCGCCGGCCGGGTGCACCACGGCCTCGAGCGCACGGATGGGGTTGTTGAGATCGAATATGCCGCTCACACGCTGCGAGCCGATGAAAGGGTCGGCGATGACGATGCGTCCCGGAATCCAGCGGCCGATGCGCGCCACCAGTGCCGCAACGGTTTCCTTCTCGGCTACAATCAGATTATCGCGCCAGGAAGCCACCTGGCTCGCTTCCCTTTTACCGTGATCTACCGTCCGGTTCGAGGGATCGAAAACGATCCACTGGCCTTGCGCCAGCTTCTCGCCGGCATCGAGATCGGAGTCGGGCACCTGCGCTTCCACGACACCGTGATCGACCGAGACGGTCAGAATGCCGGCATCGTTCAAAACGTCGAACGCGGTGCCAAGCGCAGTGGCGCGCAAGGGTCCGGAAAACACAGAAAACGGCCGGCTCTTGTCCGGCGCCACCTCGAAATAACCCATGCCCTCTAGCAGATGGATGTCCCGGCGATCATTGTAAAAGTCGACACCGATGGCGCTTTGTGGACCAAGTGTCACCACGCTCCCGTCCGAAAGTGTGATGCGACGGATCTCGGCTTTCACCGTCATGTAATCGGCACGAGCCTTCAACAGAAGCCCCGGTCCGATAGAATAGGCGATCGTGCCGCCGCCGACCGCGAGCAGTCCTCCGACCATGAAATTGCGTCGCGTCAGTGCGAGGCTCGCGCGCCGTTCGGCCCGCCGCTGGTGAGTAAGGACCTTGCCGGATGCCCCATGCGCCTTCGAGACGCGCGCCCATGTATCTTCATGGAGAGGTCCCCTCGCCCGCCACGCACGCACCATCTCGATCGATACTGGATGCCCGGATCGTTCTGCAGCCGGATCATCAGGTCGATGGCTTCGTCGAGCAGCCGGGCCTGATCGGGCATGGTTTCGTTCATTCGTATCCTTTCGATGGCGGCCCGACCCACAGGTCGGCGAATCCCGCCTATCTGCTAGTAATACAAACAAGCGGGGCGGTTTTTCTCCTTTCGAACAAAAAATATTCCAAAGGCGGTCGGTGCGGGTCACCAGATGCCGGTAAGCCTCGCGGACGAGAGCCCAGGCCCTGGTGGTTGAGATGCCAAGTTCCTCGGCAACTTCAGCCAATGTTCTTTCGCGCAGGCGGTGCATCTCGTAAGCCAGCCGCGTGCGCTCCGGCAGCTCCGCGAGAGCGAGGTGGGCCTGAGCCAGGCATTGGCGAGAATAGACCACCCTTTCTGGAGAGGGCGACGGATCCGCAATGCTGACAGCATCGTCGGCATCGATATCGATTGTCTCGATCAATGCCTCACGCTTTTGGTGATTGATACCCAGGTTGCGCGAGACCCGATAGAGATAGGCTTTCGGATTGTCATTGCCCTCGCTGGCCACCGGCGGAGATGCCAGGACCCGCAGGAACGTATCCTGCATGATATCGGCGGCCGTATCCCCGTTCATTCCGCGCCGGCGCAGCGACATTGTGATGTCTTTTGCGTGACGCCGGAACAGCTTCTGTATGTCCCAGCTCAATTCAACCCAGCCTTTCGTCCCGGCCGCGCTGAATCGTGTTCTGAACCCTGTCGCCGACGGCGCATCTTGGGAGGATGCCCCCTGCCCACGGCGGGGAAAATGGCATCTGAAAAACGACGCACGGTAAGACTTTCTCTCCACGGTTTCGACGCCATGGTTCCGGGCGCGACTTAGCCCCAAACGAAATTCCTTCGCAAGTGCAGAGATTTAGAGTAATTCCAAACATTCAAAAGAGGCGACAAGTGAATACCTGTCTTGAAAGTCAACTTTATCCGAGTGATAGCATCTCTGCGAGACGGCGCGTGGGTCGTGACCTGTAAATGGCTGGGCGAGCGTCCCATGACGAAAACTGCCCAACTGTTACCGAAATGTCACGGCTTCTGATCATTCTCAAGCGGGTGGGCAGGCACCAGGAGCCAAAGAAGGAATGTCTGGAATGCAGCGCTCGCTCACCTCATCTGCGATGTTCAATACGGGTATAAGCGATGGCCGGCGCAGTCCGGCCATGCCCTCCCCTTGTCATAATCTCCAGGTCGCCAGTAGCGGCAAATAAGGCCAGCTACGCCACAGCAAAAGCCGATTCCCGTGGGCCCGGATGCTTGCAAAACGGCCTGAAGGGAGGTCAATCAACGGCGAATCTGACGCCAGATCACGCCGTTTCCTGTACCAGAATCTCACAGACTGTAACGGTTATTAACAGGCAGAGACCTTAATTTTACTATTAATCAACAAAGGTTGATTTCTATATTACGTAATAATAACAATAACTTATAATACTAACAAAAGGAAAATCATCATCTTTTATGCTGCACCGCAGCATAATTTTTTCTTTTCAATCGTGGAAAAAACGATTTTACTCAGGCTGTCAACGCAAGGAGGCAGAGATGGGACGTGCATACTCTCTTAATGTCCTGGTAGTCGGTGCAGCGTTTGTGTTTGTGGCTTCCATGCTCTTCATTTGAGCGCCACATTCTCTCCACACCAAGACATATCTGGCATCCGTGACACTTTGATGAAAGTTTGGCGATTAGGGAACGCAGTTCGGCAACGGGCTGCGTTTTCTTATGCGGCAGCCCCTGCCCGCATATCGGTCTGCCTTGTCCTTCCAAGACGTTCCAGAACACCGTTCACAAGCGCAGACCGGTTCATCGTATAGATATGGAAGTCGTTTGCCAGACCGCGTGAAACGAGATCTTCGATCTGCTCCGCCGCCACGTCTGCCGCAACCTGCGCACGCGCCTCCGGCCTGTCACCCAAACCTTCAAAACGGACATCAAGGAAAGATGGTACTGAAGACCCGCAACGGCTGGCGAAATTTTTCAATTGCGACAGGTTCTGGATCGGCATGATGCCTGGAATGACCGGAAGGACGATACCGGCCGCAGCTACCTTTTCGAGATACCGCTCAAAGGTATCGTTATCGAAGAAGAACTGGGAGAGTGCGCGTGCGGCGCCCGCATCCGCCTTGCGCTTCAACATCTCGAAATCGGCATCGAGATCGGCACTTTCCGGGTGCTTTTCCGGATAGGCGGAAACCGAGATATCGAAATCGCCAAGCTGTTTGAGACCAGCCACCAGTTCGGCAGCATTGGCGTAGCCGGACGGATGGGGAGCATAGGCTGTGCCGATGCCGCTCGACGGATCGCCCCGAAGCGCCACAATACGCTTGACCCCGCAGGCGCGATAATCCTCAACGACACCATGAACCTCGTCACGCGATGCATCGACACAGGTCAGGTGCGCGGCCGTATTGAGCGATGTCCTGGAGATCAGGCGTTCAACGGCAGCAAGTGTCGGCGCCTTTGTCGTCCCGCCGGCTCCATAGGTAACCGACACGAAGTCAGGGTTCCAGTCGCTGAGGTTTTCGATGGCATCCCACAACTGGGTTTCCATGTCTGCAGAACGCGGTGGGAAGAATTCAAATGAAATCCCAAAGGCATGCCGCGGCTTCTTTTCAGATGTCATGAGCGGTTTTCCCTTCAGGCTGTCGCAAGTTCTTCGGTCAGATCGTCCGCAATCAGCAGACGGCGATCACGGGCAAGCCAGACGGTCGCGGTCAGTGACGGACCGCCTTGCTTGTCAGTCTTGAGGTCAATGACCTCCTGCAGGTCGAGATCGACTTTCTCCAGCCAGTCGGCCATGGTCTGATGAGAAAAGCCGAGACGGACGTGGGCATGTTCATCCCGCAGATATTCGAGGTCATGAGGCGCAAGATCGACGATCAGCAGCCGCCCACCCGGCCGCAAGACACGGGCAGCTTCCGCAATTGCCAGTTCCGGCTGGTCAAGAAAGTGGAGGACCTGATGGATGGTGACGAGATCGAAATCCTGCCCTTCGAGTGGCAGGTTGAGAATGTCGCCCTGACGGACGGAAGCTTTGACAATACCTGCCTTGTCGAGATTGGCACGTGCAACCGACAACATGTCGCGGCTCGCATCAATGCCGACAGCACGCCGATAGACCCGCGACAGTAGCTGCAGAATCCAGCCCGTACCCGTTCCAAGGTCGAGGAGCGAATCGACGGGTGACTTGCCGATCAATTTCAGCAGCGCCTTTTCGACAGCCGTGTCGCTGACATGAAGCCGGCGCAGTTCATCCCATTCCGATGCATTGCGGCTGAAATAGGCCTGGGCACGTTCAGCCCTAGCCCGCTTCACGGTCGCGAGCCGCTCACCATCACGCATCAGCACCGGATCATCATTTGTCACTGAGCCAAGCAGCGTGCGAATGACCGCGGCTGCCGGTCCATCCTGCTTCAACCGAAAATATGCCCAGGCACCCTCCTGGTAGCGCTCGATCAGGTCTTCTTCTGCAAGGAGTTTCAGGTGCCTTGAAATACGGGGCTGCGACTGACCGAGAATTTCGGTAAGATCGGTGACTGTGAGATCACCGGCTGCAACAAGCGCCAGAAGACGAAAACGGGTTGGTTCACCCGCCGTCTTCAAGATATCGACCACAGTGTCGAGGGACAACGCCATTCGTCAGCCTTCCTTTCAATCAAGATATAAAGATATGTTTATATCTATCGAGCGCCATAGGCAAGGGGATTTGCATATTTCCAAAATTTTCCATGGGAAGTGGTGTCGGCGATCATCCTCAAGACGAGGCCGGGCCGCCTTGTGATGAAAATCACATGTGCACTGATGCGCAGACAGCTGCATTTGGCTCCTGCACATATCAACGCAGCGGTAGTTGCACGATAACGATGGGAAATAACGTGGACGGTGACATCGGGAAGGAAGATCGAAAAAGGGACGAAGGCGATCACCGGCGACCGCATACAGACCGTCATGGGCTTTCTGGGACCTGATCTCTTCCGGCAGATCGGCATCATTGCAGGCCGCGCCAAAATCACGCGGGCAATGTGCTTGCATAGTCGGGAACGCGCTCTAGTTTAGCACATAATGATCGGAGGCGACGATGTTTGATAATTTCGATGCCCTGCTTCTGGCACGAATTCAGTTTGCTTTCACCGTCTCCTTCCATTTCATTTTTCCCGCCTTCACCATCGGCCTGGCAAGTTTTCTGGCGGTCCTGGAGGGGCTATGGCTGTGGACCGGGCGTGCGGTCTTTCTCGACCTCTTCCGATACTGGATCAAGATCTTTGCGATCAATTTCGCCATGGGCGTCGTCTCCGGCATCGTCCTTTCCTACCAGTTCGGGACCAACTGGTCGGTGTTTTCCGACCTTGCCGGCCCGATCGTCGGACCATTGATGGCGTATGAGGTGCTCACCGCATTCTTCCTCGAGGCGGGGTTCCTTGGCATAATGCTCTTTGGCCTGACCCGCGTCGGAAAAGGTCTTCATTTTACCGCAACGCTTGCGGTCGCAATCGGCACCTTACTGTCGTCCTTCTGGATCATCGCCGCCAATTCATGGATGCAGACGCCTGTCGGGCATGAGATGAACGCGGTCGGGCAATTCGTCCCGGCGCACTGGTGGCAGATCATTTTCAGTCCATCATTTCCCTACCGCCTCGTCCATACTGTTCTCGGATCATTCCTTACAACGGCACTGGTCGTCGGTGCGGTCGGCGCATGGCACCTATTGCGCGACCGTAACAATTCAGGCGCCCGTGTCATGTTCACCATGGCGATGGGCATGCTTGTCGTAACGGCACCAATCCAGGTTTTGGTCGGCGACCTTCACGGTCTCAACACGCTTGAGCACCAGCCGCTCAAGATCATGGCCATGGAGGGTCATTTCCAGAGCCATCCGGAAGGTGCACCCCTCTATCTTTTCGGGTTGCCGGACCAGGACGCAGCAACGATACGCTATCCCCTTGCCATCCCCCACGCCGGCTCCCTTATCCTGAAGCACAGCCTGACTGCGCCGATGGAGGGTCTGGAGACAGTTCCACGCGAGGAGTGGCCCCCGGTCGCCGTTGTCTTCTGGTCGTTCCGTATCATGGTCGGACTGGGGCTTTTGATGTTTGCATTGGGTGGTATAGCAATGATCACGTATATGCGCGGTCGGCTTTTTGATTGGAAACCCCTTCACTGCTTCGCGATTGCCATGGGGCCTGCCGGCTTCGTCGCCGTGATTGCCGGATGGGTGACAACGGAAGTCGGACGCCAGCCATATACCGTCTACGGATTGTTGCGAACGGCAGACTCGGTCTCTCCACTCGACACACCGGCGGTAGCAACGTCCCTGATCGCATTCGTGGTCGTTTATTTCGCGGTTTTCTCCGTCGGTATCTGGTACATGTTGCGCTTGATGGCGCATGCGCCGATGGCTGCCGAACCCGGCCTTGAAGGCGGCACCGCGCCAATCCGGACTGCCGGCATCACACCTGCCGCTGCGCTCCATCCAAACCGCGCACTTGGTGCCGACACCAAGGAGGAGTGACCATGGATCTGCCGGTTCTCTGGGCTTTCATTCTTGCCTTTGCTGTCTTCGCCTATGTCGTGCTGGATGGCTTCGACCTGGGCATCGGCATTCTATTCCCAATGCTGGATCGTGGACAACAACGTGACCAGGCGATGAACTCGGTCGCCCCGGTCTGGGATGGCAACGAGACGTGGCTGGTGCTGGGAGGCGGTGGCCTTATGGCCGCCTTTCCGCTCGCCTACGCGATCATCATGCCGGCGCTCTATGCGCCGATTATCGCCATGCTGCTTGCGCTGATCTTTCGCGGAGTCGCCTTCGAATTTCGATGGCGCGATCCGGGTCATCAGTGGTTCTGGGACATCTCCTTTGCGGGGGGCTCACTTCTCGCAGCATTCGCGCAAGGGGTGACCCTCGGCGCACTGCTGCAAGGTATCACAGTGGAAGGCCGGGCATATGCCGGCGACTGGTGGGAGTGGCTATCTCCGTTCAGCCTGCTTACCGGCGTCAGCCTCGTCATCGGCTATGCGCTGCTCGGCTCCACATGGCTGATCATGAAGACCGAAGGAACACTGCAGGACCGGGCTTTCAAATATGCCCGTATCGCCGGCATCGCCACTGTCATCTGTGTCGCGATGGTCAGCCTGGCGACGCCTTTCCTCGAAGAATCCTACTACGAGCGTTGGTTCGCCTGGCCTCAAACTCTGTTTACGGCGCAGGTACCACTGCTGGTCGCCGTCGCAACATTTGCTTATTTCTTCAGCCTTCATCGTCGCCACGAATACTTGCCATTCCTGTTAGCCCTTGGCCTGTTCATACTCAGCATGGCGGGGCTCGGCATCAGCATCTTCCCCGACGTCATACCCGGTGCCGTCAGCATCCATGAGGCGGCGGCCCCTGAATCCAGCCTGATCTTCATGCTGGTCGGCGCAGGCGTTCTGATACCCATCATTCTCGCCTACACTGGCTATTCTTATTGGGTGTTTCGCGGCAAGGTCGGCCATGAGGGTTACCATTGAACGCCGAAGCACCCGGACCGCTCTGGTTGCGGCTTTTATGGTTCATCGGTCTCTGGGCCGCCGGCGTCGGCTGCGTTGCAGCCGTTGGCTATGTGATCCGTCTCTGGCTGCTGTGAGAACGGCCAGGCAGTTGCAGAAGTCAGCTTGATTTAGTCCATGCATGGAGGCGAAATACAAGCATCCGGCGGAGTGTTAGCAGATCGATATGTTCTTGCTTCTTACATGGCAGATTGGTTGGCGAGATGACATCAGGCTATCGCCTGCAATCCCTTTTTCTGAATCACGGTCAGCAATCTAAGCGCAGGCCCGCCGGGCCTTTTCACGCCGCGCTCCCAGTCAGACAAAAGACCCTCGCTGACATTGAGGTAGCGAGCAAAAACCGGCTGAGAAATATGTTCGCGCTCTCGGATCGATCGGATTTCTTCGGGTGTCATAGGC
The DNA here is from genome assembly GCA_023390055.1 of Pseudomonadota bacterium. Taxonomy (GTDB): domain Bacteria; phylum Pseudomonadota; class Alphaproteobacteria; order Rhizobiales; family Rhizobiaceae; genus Neorhizobium. The sequence goes on from JAEWDP010000169.1 coordinate 23,624, forward strand.
TCGACTGCGGTCAGACTGGCATCGTCGAAATCGCGCATGGTCTGCTTGTCGATGGCGCCAGCCTCAAGCAATCCTTCCATGGTTTCATGGACGGCTGCCATTGCCTCACTCTTGTATGTCTTCACCATTTTCAATCTCCGAAAAACGACGATCTGCGATCAGCATCACCATCCGCTCGTCTGACAGGATAGACGCAGGAACTTCTTTCGCCATCTTTTTTGAACCGAGCCTCTTCCTCGCTGTCGATGTTTGCCTGCTCACTCTTTGCAAAACCGAACACGAAAAATGCTCTCTGCTCCCGCCTATACCTTAGCGGTCGCCTTCGGCTGAGATGAAATGCGAACGATAGCTCGTCCCTGTGAAGGGAAGCGGCGTCGTTTTCTCGTTGCGCGGCTCGATGTGATCCATTGTTCCCAGTTCCTCCGGCATGCAGGTATTCCAAGTGCGAGGCCGCGCCTTGCAATGTTGTGCTGTTCTGTATCTTGCCCTCTCCACTACGGGAGCCACCGCTTGCACGGCGATCCCGTCGTCAACCCGGGACTGCTCTTCATGTACTTGCTCTCTTATGTTCTTTCATACTATCAATGAGCCATCATGGCCGGATCAAGCACCATTGCCGTCATCGCGAATCGGGAAGGACAGGACACTCCAGCCCTCCTTTCGAAACTTGCGTCTCAATGGCGCGATGCCGGCATAAGCGTCGTCGGCTTACTTGACGAAGGCAATGATGGCGAGGGGATATGCAGTGCCGGCTTCCTCCGCGACATCGCTTCCGGAATAGCATATTCGATTCACCTCGACGCCCCGCTCGCAGGCTCGTCCTGTCATCTCGACCCCGCCGGAGTAGAAGACGCCTCTGCAGCGCTTCTCGATCAAATTGCCTCGGCCGATCTGATCGTCTTGAGTAAATTCGGCAAGCTGGAAGCGATGCGCAAGGGCTTATGGCCCGCGTTCTTGGCCGCTCTCGCCGCAGGCAAACCGTTGCTGACCACTGTCTCGCAAAAGCATATCACGGCACTGAAGGCAATTGCTCCCAACGCACTCTGGCTCGAGGCTGACCGTCCGGCAGTGGAACACTGGTGGCACAAGACAAGTTCTGGCGGCACGCCCGCGTCTACAGACTGAAATCGCCTAGATTCTGGCCTGCTGCGCAAGCGCACGTGCAACAAGCCAGCGGTTCTCAATGCGATTGAATCGCATTTGCAGTAATGTTCGCTTTTCGGCAGTGAGTCACCATCCGGGACGTCCACGGCGTGCGGATGCGACCGATGAAGATCAGCCTGGAATCAGTGGTATTGGGCCATTCGGCCGCGCGTTTGGCTGCCCGAATTTCGTCCTCCCGCACCATCGGTTCACTCCTCGATAGCGACAAGCACGTCCGACGCCTTGATCACGGCGATCGCATTTTTTCCATTGGCAAGCTGCAATTCATCTGCAGCCTCGTTCGTGATCGAGGATGTAATGACATTACCGCCGACATCAATGCGCACATGTGTGGTGGTGGTACCCTTGACGACCTCGACAATCTTGCCCTTGAGCTGGTTGCGTGCGCTGATCTTCATGACCTGGTCCCCTTGCTTGCATTTTTCAACATAGCACGATAACGCTATGTAGCAAAACTATATGACGATTGACGAAGGTCAAACATGGCAATCAATGCCTCCATCATGTTGAAGAGCGACGAAGCACCCGCCGTCGGACGCGAGCGCATTCGCTTGCTTGAAGCTGTGGCACGTAGCGGCAGCATCACGGCCGGAGCCAAGGCGATCGGCCTCAGCTACAAGGCTGCCTGGGATGCGCTCGACGCGATGGCCAACCTGTTTGGGCAGCCTCTGCTCGAAACCCGTGCGGGTGGTCGCGCCGGTGGTGGTGCACGTCTCACAGCGGCCGGAATACGTGCGGTTGAATCGTTTCACCGGCTCGAAGCAGAACTCGCGCGCGTTCTTGCTCAACTCGAGCCGGAACTTGCCGGGACAGGCATCCGTCCCCTCCATCTCGTATCGGGGTTTCTCATGAGAACAAGTGCACGAAATGCGTTGCGCGGGACGATCGCCGCGATCACGTCCGATGCGCTTACCGCCGAAGTTGCCGTCTCTGTCAGCGAGAAAACAACCATACATGCACTCGTCACCAATGAAAGCATCCGTGAGCTTGGCCTCGTTGTGGGACGCGAAGCGATCGTTTTGATAAAAGCACCCTTCGTCATGATTGCACCCGGCGGCGAACGCCCCGCGGTCTCAGCCCGCAATTGCATCCCCGGCACGGTGCTTCGTTGCGAAACATCGCCGATCAGCGCCGAGATCGTTCTCGACATTGGTGGCGACAAGACGCTTGCCGCCACGGTCACGGCCCATAGCGCCAAGGCGCTCGACCTTGCACCGGGAATGTCAGCACACGCGCTGTTCGATGCCGCCCACGTCATCATCGCCACGGACTGAACCCGTCAAAAAAAGAAGCCCGAATGCACATCTGGAAATCAACCATCACGATAGCCGCACTGGTCGCTGCCGGCCCCATCGCCGGGCAGGCAAATGCTGCCGAAACCAGCGTCGCAGTCGCGTCGAACTTCACCGACGCGGCAAACGAGATCGCAGCCGCATTCGCCGAAGCGACAGAGCACGAGGCAGTCCTGTCTTTTGGCGCAACCGGCCAGTTCTACACCCAGATCACGCAAGGCGCGCCTTTCGAGGTCTTCATTGCCGCCGATGACAAGCGTCCGGCACTGGCGGTGACGCAAGGTCATGGCGTGGAAGGCACCGTGTTTACCTATGCGATCGGCCAGTTGGTTCTCTATTCGGCCGACGAAGGCAAGGTGACCGGCGCTAAAACCCTGGAAAGTGACGATTTCGAAAAGATCGCGATCGCCAACCCGCAGACGGCGCCCTACGGGCAGGCGGCCGTCGAGGCGATGCGCTCGCTCGGAGTTTACGACACTCTTGAGCCGAAGATCGTCCAGGGCCAGAACATCGGACAGACTTACCAGTTCGTCGAAACCGGCAATGCCGAGATCGGCTTCGTGGCGCTTGGCCAGGTTTCGCAGACCGAGGCCGGCTCGCGCTGGATCGTGCCTCAGGAACATTACGAGCCGATCAAGCAGGATGCCGTTCTCTTGAAGACCGGTAAAAATAACCCGGCCGCCGCAGCATTCCTCGAGTTCCTCAAGGGTGACGAGGCGGCGGCGATCATCGAGAAATACGGTTACGCGCTCGACCGTAGATAGTTGGATGACGAATGCGCCCCGCCTTTCCGGTGCGGTGCATGGTTTTTTGGGGGTATGGCACGCTGTCTCAGGAACTTCTGTCGCCGATCTGGCTGACAATAGAACTTGCCGCAATAACCACGGCTACGCTGCTCGTCGTCGGCATACCCATTGCCTGGTGGCTTGCCTGGACGAAGACGCGCTTCAAGGAAGTGGCGGCAACCATCGTCGCCCTGCCCCTGGTGCTACCGCCAACGGTGCTTGGCTTCTACATTCTCGTGGCGCTGGGACCGCAGGGGCTCGGTGGCTGGCTCGGTTCATGGATGGGGTTGCGCACATTCGCCTTCACCTTCGAAGGATTGATTGTCGGCTCGGTGATCTCCTCCTTGCCATTTATGGTACAGCCTGTGCGCAATTCCTTCGAGGCGATGGGCAGGCGACCACTGGAGGTGGCTGCCACCCTTCGCGCCTCGCCCTTTGACCGCTTCTTCACAATTGCCCTTCCCCTGGCCCTGCCTGGCCTGCTGACCGGCGCGGTCCTCGCCTTTGCACATACTGTTGGCGAGTTCGGCGTCATCTTGATGATCGGTGGCAATATTCCCGGTGAAACCAAGGTTCTGTCGATCGCCATCTACGATTTCGTCGAAACACTTCGCTGGCGCGAGGCCCATATCCTGTCGATCGGCATGCTGGTTTTCTCGTTTGTCGTCATCCTGGTCGTGTCGCTTTTGGCTCGCCGTTCGGGTCGCAGGGTGTTCTGATGACGGATGCGATTGCAATAAGGCTGAATGGCAATTTCGGCACTTTCAAGCTTGATGTCGATCTGTGTCTGCCGATGCACGGCATCACGGCTCTGTTCGGCCCTTCCGGTTGCGGCAAGACATCGGTCCTGAGATCCGTTGCCGGCCTCAACCGGATACCGGGAAGGATCGCGGTCGACGACGAGATTTGGCAGGATGACAACCGTTTCATACCAACGCACAGACGCGCACTGGGTTATGTGTTTCAGGAGGCAGGCCTGTTTCAGCACCTGTCCGTTCGCCAGAACCTCCTCTATGGCGAAAAACGTGCCCGCGGCATGGAAAAGCACATCCACTTTGATGACATCGTCGACCTGTTCGGCATTGGCCATCTGGTCGACCGCTCACCCGAGCACCTGTCGGGCGGTGAACGCCAGCGTGTCTCACTTGGCCGCGCGCTTCTATCCCAGCCACGACTGCTGTTGATGGATGAACCACTCTCCGCGCTCGACCGCATGGCCAAGGACGAGATCCTGCCCTATTTCGAGGCATTGCACGCCAATCTGAAAGTTCCGATCCTGCTGGTGACCCACGACATATCCGAGGTCGAGAGACTGGCTGATCACCTCGTTTTCATGCGTGCAGGCCAGGTGGTGGCGACGGGGCCTCTCAGCAGCCTGCAGAGCGATCCCGCCCTGCCGCTGGCATCCGGTCGTGATGCGCGTGTGACACTCGACGCGGTGGTGAGTGACTACGACGAGGCCTATGGGGTGGCAACACTGGACGTGGATGGAGGCAGCTTCATCGTACCAGTGACGCAACCGACAGTTGGTGCTTGCCACAGGCTGACCATTGCTGCCGGCGACGTCAGCCTGGCACTCAAGGCGCCCGAGGCCACCACGGTACTCAACATCGTGCCCGCACGGATACTGTCAGTAACACCCACCGGACACGAGATGGTTGCGGCACTCGGCCTTGGGCCAGACGGCACAGGCAGCCGCATACTTGCTCGTGTGACCAGGCGTTCATGGGATAGTCTCGACCTCAAAGAAGGATCCATGATCCACGCCCAGATCAAGAGCGTGGCATTGGTTAAAGGAAACAATGTCAGTCGAAGATGATCACGTCCTTCGGCTGGCCCAAATGGCGTGAGATTCCGATTAGTGAGATCGGTATCACGCCGGCACGGACGTCTGCCCCGTCTGTTCCAGCACCTGCTTTTTGTCCTGCCGCTTGCCGGGGAACAGTTCCGGCGCTAGCGGCAGATGACGATCGAGAAAATTCTCGTTGAGGACAACCGCAGACACGTCATCGACGACAACCACCGCGATCTGACCCGGACCCTCGCGGCGCGTAACAGGTGCGGGTAGCGGACCTGACAGGCTTAGAAGCGTCGGCTCGATCGAATAATGATTGCCGGCAAAGGTGCTGAACGGGATGCCACGATAGGTCCCGCTTGCGCTCATGTGCACATGGCCCGAGACCACGGTGCGCAGATCTGGATGTTGTCGCAGGACATCAACGAATGCTTCGCGCTGCTCCAGGATGATCCTGTCATTTTGGTTGTGCAGCGGGCACATGTTGTGGTGCAACACCACAACCACTGGCATCGCCGCGTACTCGGCAAGACGACTGGAAAGCCAGTCGAGCTGCGCGGCGTTCAGCCTTCCGGCCCCGACACCGGGCTCGGAACTGTCCAAAATGATGACGCCGCAGCCGTCGAGAGTGATCGCACGGTCCAGCTTGCCGCTATCCGGATTGGTCACGTCCCCGAATTCGGCGAGGTAATTTGGCCTGCTATCATGATTGCCAAGCGTGACGACATAGGGAAGGCTGATCTCGGGCAGAAGTTCCTTGAAGCGACGATAGGAGGCAACATCACCGTTATCGGCCACGTCACCGGCAATCACCAGCAGATCCGCATCCGCATGGTTCTTGTTGATGAAAGAGATCGCGTCCCTTGTTCGCGCATAGGTGTCGAGAGAATGGGAAAGTTCGGTTTCAGGCACGATATGGAGATCGGCCATCACGATGATCTTTGGCACTGGTTCAGGCTCCGTTCAAAGGGACAGGATAAGAGGTCGGCATCTCGGCACCGTCGCGACAAGGTGCATCGCCTGCGCGAGACGTGGCACGATCCATTGGCCAGGCACGCAAGGCTGACCATTGTCGAATGCCATGGACGCTATCACGCGATGACAAAAGTTCAGCCGGTTGCAGACTTTCCCGCTCACGCTGAGCGCGGCAGGACGCCTGCAGCGGTCTTCCAGCGTCAATCGACAATCCATCCAAGTCAAAGATGGCTTTGACAATCGGATTGCTCATCCTTTCACTCCGGTCATTGTAATTCCCCGGATGAAGAGCCGCCTGGCAAATAGAAACGCAAGGACCAGTGGCGCGGTAACGATGGTGGCCGCGGCAAAGGTCACGCCGTAATCGATGCCAAGATCGCCCCTGTACTGCATCATGGATAAAGTCGCGGTGATCTTGTCCTGGCTCTGGACCACGATCAGCGGCCAGTAGAGATCGTTCCAGTGTGTCACGAATGAGAAGATGGTGAAGGCCGCCATCGCCGGCACTGCGCTCGGCAGAATCAGACGAATGACGATCTCGATCTCGCTGAAGCCATCGATGCGTGCCGCCTGAATGATGCTGTCAGGAAACGCCTTGAAGAACTGCCGGAACAGAAAGATCGCAAAGACCGAGACAAGGAACGGAAACATCATTGCCAGATAGGTGTCGAGCAGGCCGACCTTGACGATGGCGACATAGAGCGGGATTGCTGTCACGTTGACCGGGATGGTGATGCCGGCGATAACCGCGCCGAAAAGGATACTCGAACCCTTGAAACGCAGCTTGGCAAGGGCGTAGGCTGCCGGAATGGCGGTAATCAGTTGAACGACCAGGATACCAAGGCACACGATGAGCGAATTGGCGATGTAAAGAAGATAGGGCTGATCGAACAGCACCTTGCCATAGTTGATGAAGCCGTAGAATTCGTGCGGCCACAACGTGAAGTTCGCGCCGAAGATTTCGCTTTTTGGCTTGAGGCTGGACGAAATCATCCAGATGAACGGAAAGGTCATCACCAGACCAGCGAAAAACAGCATCGCGGTAACCACGTGTCGGCCGATGCGGCGCAGTGTGAGGCTCCGAACACCGTCTGCGCCTGCAGGAACCATAGAGTGGGAAGGACTGCTCATGGTAAGTCTCAATATCGAACGCGGCGATCGGTCGATCGCGCCTGGAACATCGCAAACAGGAACACGATCACCAGGAAGGCGAAGGAAAGTGCCGCGGCATAACCCATATTGAAGTATTCAAAACCCTCCTTGAAGGCGAGATAGAGGTATACTTCGCTGGCGCGATCCGGCCCGCCCTGGGTCAGGAGGGCTACCGTGTCGAACAGTTTGAAGGCTGTTATCGAGCTTGTAACCGCAACGAACATCGACGTTGGCCCCAGCATCGGCCAGGTCACGCGGAAAAACCGGTCAAGCGGTGCATCAGCGCCATCGACTGCTGCAGCATCGTAAAGCGACAGAGGTATCGCGGTAAGGCCCGCCAGAAACAGCACCATGTTGAAACCGATGATGCTCCACACGGATATGATGGCCAGCGAGAAGAGCACCATGTCGGGATCACCGAGGAAGTTGATGGCATCAACGCCCAGGGAATTGAGCGCAACGTTGATGATGCCCTGCCTGGAATCCATCAAGGCAGACCAGACCAGCGCCATGGCAGCAAGCGTCGAGGTCACGGGCAGGAAAAACAGCACTTCCAGCACGGAGCGAAATCGTTGGCGGTCCTGGATGAGAATGGCCAGGATCAAAGGTATGATGAAGGCCGCGGGCAGGAACAGCACTGCATAGACGAGCGTGTTGCGCAGCGCATTGCCGAAGTTTTCGTCTTCTGCCATCTGCCGATAGTTATCGAGCCCGACAAAATTCATGCCGTCGCGTACAAGCGTGAAGTCGGTAAACGAGAACACCACAACGAGGATAATCGGCACCAGATAGATTGCCAGGATAAGCAGTGTCGCGGGTGCGGCGAGCGCATAGGCAATCCGCTGCTGTGAGCGCGCCCGCACTGTTGCGACTGCGATCATAGCGCCACCGCATATGACTGTGGCGCAACGCTTGACGCTGCCCTGCGCGTCACTGATGCGACCATTGACCGGTCGATCGAGGGTCCGCGCAAGCGCTTTCCGTTTGCATCAAAGAACAAGAGTGCTTCCCGGTTGAGACGAATAGATTGGCGTTTACCGATCCGCAGGGCGGGTGTCAGTGCTCCAGGAACCTTGTGCAGCCGCAGTCGCAGTTCGACACCGGGCTCGGCCGACAGCGTGCCATGCAATATCATGTCGGCGCCGTGATCTTCGACAGCTGCAACGTCGAAATCGAAGGTTTCCGGGGATTTCGTATCGGGGGTCTGGTGAAGATCGTCGACGAGCAATGCCGCCTCTGGCCGGAACGCGATGAAGAGATCGCTCTCTGCGCCAGCTGGAATTGCGACATCGAGCAACCGGTCACCGACGCGCAGCTTTTGATCGATCACCTGCGCCGGAAGCAGATTTATTTCCGGCGAGCCGATGAAACGCGCCACATCGATATTGTCGGGATCTTCATAAAGCACCACTGGTGGGGCCACCTGCAAAAACCTGCCGGCCTGCATGATCGCCACCCGGTCCGACAGCGTCATCGCCTCTGTCTGGTCATGGGTCACATAGACGAAAGTCAGCTTCGAACTGGCGTGCAGTTCGGCAATCTCCTTGCGCACCTGGGTGCGCAGTTTCGCGTCAAGATTGGAGAGCGGCTCGTCCATCAAGAAGAGCTGTGGCGAGCGTACCAGAGCACGTCCAAGGGCGACGCGTTGACGCTGTCCACCCGACAGCTGCGCCGGCCGCCGCTCAAGCAGGTGATCGATACCGAGCTGCCGCGCGGTTTCATGAATGTGGGCCACCACGGCAGAACGGCCACGCCGAGCAAGCGGGTGAACCCGCTCGATCAAGGGCAGACGCGCGTGCCAGGGAAGAGATGCCATGATCAGAGGCATAGCCATGTTCTGGGCGACGCTCATATGCGGGTAGAGCGCATAATCCTGAAACACCATCGCGATCTGGCGATGCTTGGGTGGCAGAGCGTCAACTGGCTGACCATCAATGCTGACGGTCCCGTGATCCTGGGCCTCAAGGCCCGCAATGATGCGAAGCAGGGTCGATTTTCCGCAACCGGACGGGCCGACGAGAGAGACGAATTCCCCCTCCTCCACATCGAGAGACAGGCCAGCAAGTATCTGGTTGGCGCCGTATCCCTTGCGTATGTCACGAATAGAGAGCTTTGGCATGGTTTAAATCCTGTTCTCTTGTCGGCCTGATGAACGAAACGACGGCTAGCGCTGCATCAGCTCTTCAGCCACGGCCTTCATTTTGTCGGCACCATCGGCTGGCGTCATTTCGCCAAGCATCACCGAGCGCACGATGCTCTTCTGCTCGCGCCAGATCTTTTCGCTCTGCGTACCGGGATATCCCTGCCACAGTCCGGCACGGTCATAACCGGATATCGGGGTCGCGAAAAACGCGTTCTCACGGTAATATGGAGCAAGGAAGTCCTCGCCAAGCGCACCGACATTGGTCGGCAGGTAGCCGGTGTTCCTGGCGGTAATCGCCTGGGCCTGCGGGCCGGAAAGGAACTTGGCGTATTCCCAGGCAGCCGCGATCTTGTCTGGATCTGTTGCGGTGATCAGCATGGCATTGCCGCCCGTTGGCAAGGTGCCATTGGCATCATCGATGATGGTGAACTTGATGGAACGCAGGTCGAACTTGTCTCCCACCAGTTCGTGAATGTTGCGGGCCGAGGCGGGTGAATTTGCGTAGATGCCCATCGCTCCGTTGGTGAACGCCGTCATCTGGTCGCTCAGCGTTATCGACGGATCGTATTTCCCTTCATCAACCAGGCGCTTCACCAGTTCCATCGCTTTTAGCGCGTAACCGTTCTCGTCGAAGGTAACCCTGGTTTGACTGTCATCGAGGACCTTTCCACCCTGATGGGTGATCAGGATCTGCCATGGCCAGTCATCGCCCCACTGGTCAACGCCGAAGGACATGCCCTGAATGTTGTCGCCGAGGGCGTCGATCCGGGCGGAAAGTTCCAGAATGCCGTCCCAGTCGGCCGGGAATTTGTCCGGGTCGTAACCTGCCTGTTTCAGGAGATCGGCATTGTAATACCATTGCGGCACGGAAGCATTGAACGGCATGCCGATCTGGATGCCATCAACCTGGCCGAGTTCCAGCATGCGATCGCTATAGTTGGCCTTCACCCACTCGGCACCTTCATTTTCCAGAAGCGGTCCAAGGTCGACGATCTGGCTGCGGCCTTGCAGCGCTCGCACGAGCGAGGGAAGCTGATTATAGGCCTGAAAGGCACAATCCGGCAGCGTGTTGGTGGCAGATTCGCGCATCAGTCGCAGGTGCGTATCAGCATAATCCTTGGCCGGTGCGGCATATTGCACGACGATGTCGTCCTGCATTTCATTGAATATCTTAACGAGCGGCTCATGCTGGCGGCTCAGGTGCCCAGCATTGGTGAGGCACGTAATGGTAACCTTCGCGGCTGCGGGACTGGTCGAGGCGGCAAGAACAAGTGCGAGGGGGAGGAAGATCTTCTTCATCTGGTATTCCTAACGTCCAATATGGGGGCGATCAGCGGTCAGGACGTGACTAGGGAAACCAGATTACAAAGGCATAGCAGGACGGTGAACTTTTGATGACAATCCAGAAGCCTGCAAGGCGGCCTTCCTGGAAAACCTTGTCCAGTTCACGATGTTTGCCCGGGACTGGAAGGATGCCGTTCGCGACGGAGACGCGGTGCATTCGTCCACTTGCCTGCCCGCAATCTGGCGGCTCGGGTATCGATATCGCGCATTCACGGTATATATCCCGTGCTGGTCTCCAAACCTGGTTGAGTGATCCGCACGACCAGATCAAACATCGCGATGTCGCAGGCGCAAATGCCGGGCCAAATCCCAAAAAAAAGATCACACGTTATCATCCCGGGATCGAGACAGGATCAGGCATTGGCGACGGAAGCGATAATGAAGGATATGATGCGTTCGCTCTTTAAGCGGAGTTCCGCCGCGGGCAGCGCCTCAATGACGCGCGGGTCGGCAATCGCTGCCAGAAGATCAAAGATCGTCAATGCGGTGATTTTCGGGTCGAACGGCTTGAACTCCTGCCACCGCTGGCCTTCGACAAGTATTTCCTCGATCCGGGAGACGAGCTGATTCTTGAACACCACCAGAGCACGGCGTTCCCGCGAGGCTGCTATCGCCAGGGCGGCCGATCTGGTGGGCTCCATCCTGGCCATGGATCCGGTCAGTATTCTCAGGAGCGTCTCAAGCTTTTCGCCTGGCCGGCCGCACGCCGTCTGCGTGTTGATGAGGTCCGCAAGCGTTGCCACGTGACGGGCCGCGACGGCGTCCGCCATCTCCAGTTTCGTTCGAAACCGCTTGAATATGTAGCGCGGCGATACGTTCAGATCTTTTGCCACATTCGCGATACTGAGATCTTCGAGCGTCGTCTGCGCAAGATAGGCTTCGATCGTACTGATGATCTGATCCTTGTCGGGGGCATTGAGGCCTGGCATCACGGTCAAAGAAGCATCCTTGGGTTTTCTCCCGTGCTGGTGGTGCACGGGAAATTGTTACAGTGCACGAGGTTGGGGTGATAATTGCACATCTATTTCGATGACAGTCCTTCGACATGGGAAGGAAGGTCATCACCGACGTCTCTTTCCACGACCGCCTTTGCCTTCTCCCGCAGTGTCTGGAATGTTGCATAGAGCATCGGGATGAGAACGATCCCTATTGTACTGGCTGCAATCATGCCGACGAACACCGGAGTGCTGACGTTCTGGCGCGCCATCATCGAGGCTCCGTTCGCCCATACGAGCGGCATTAGCCCGAGGATAAAGGCAATCGACGTCATCATCACCGCGCGGAACCGGAGTTTTGCGCCCATCTCTGCGGCCTTATTGATCGACAGGCCCTTCTCCCGCTGTTCCTTGGCAAACTCCACGATCAAAATGCCGTTCTTCGCAGCGAGCGCGATGAGCACGACGAGCCCTATCTGCCCGTAGAGATCGAGGGTCAGTCCCGTTGCAACAACACCGACATAAGCCCCAAGGACTGCTACCGATACGGACAGGAGGACCGGTATGGGGATGGTCCAGCTTTCGTAAAGTGCCACGAGGAACAGGTAGGCGAACAATAAAGCGAGCCCGAGAATAATGACAGTCTGGCCGCCGGCCTGCTGTTCCTGATAGGCAGTGCCGGTCAATTCCAGCGTGAAGCCCTCAGGCATTATCTCTTTGGTCAGCGTCTTGAAGGCCGCCATGGCCTCGCCGGAAGACACGCCCGCGGCCGGCGAACCGTTGATGGTGACCGCACGATAGTTGTTGTAGCGCGTGATGACCGCCGGACCGACGATCTGCTTCAGCTCGGCAAAGGACTGAAGGGGCACCATGGCTCCCTTTGAGGAGCGGACATAAATGTCAAAGAGCGCCGAAGCATCCCTGCGATTGTCCGCTTCGCCCTGGACGTTCACCTGCCAGGTTCGGCCGAACAGGTTGAAGTTGTTCACATAGGAACCGCCCAGTGTCGTTTGCAGGGCCGACACGATCTCATTGATACCGACACCGAGGACCTGTGCCTTTTCCCTGTCGATATCAAGGTAGAGCGAGGGAGACTCGGCAGCATAGGTCGTAAACACCCGGCTCAGCATCGGATGCTGGTTGGCTGCAACGACAAGGCTGTTGGCAACGCTGCCGATGGTCGAGGGGTCCGCGCCGTCAAGGGATTCTATCACGGCTTCGAAGCCGCCGCTGGTGGAAAGTCCCATGACCGGCGGCAGGTTGAACGGCAGGATCACTGCCGATCGGATCGCCTGCACGCCGCCGAAGACCTGGCCAACGAGCGTGTGTACCTTGTCTGTGGCCGCTTCACGATCCTCGAAGGGCTTCAGTTGGACGATCATGAAGGCGTTGTTGCTTGCTGAAAAATTGTCCAGCAACGAAAAACCAATGACGCTGACGACGTTTGCGACCTGCGGCATTTGCCGCACGAGGGTTTCGACTTCAGCAACCGTCTCATTGGTACGGGCAACAGAAGCGCCGTCGGGCAATTGCACATTGATGAAGAACGCACCCTGGTCTTCTTCTGGAAGAAAGCCACCTGGCGTGATCTTCGACAGGCCGAAGATGCCCGCACCTGCAGCCAGAACTATGACCACGGACAGCGCGGACAGCCGTAACGTCTTGGCGACTATCCATGCATATCCGTCACGCATCCCGTCGATCTTGCGGCTGACCCACCCCATGACACCACGCTTTGCACCACCATGGCGCAGGAATACGGCACAAAGGGCTGGCGACAGCGTCAAGGCGTTGATTGCGGAGATGACCATGGCGACGCTGATGGTGACAGCGAACTGGCGAAACAGTTCGCCTGAAATACCGGGGATGAAGCCGATCGGAATGAAGACCGAAAGCAGGACCAGCGTGATGGCGATGATGGGTGCCGTGACCTGTGCCATCGCCTTCTTCGTGGCGGCGGCTGGGGAAAGACCGGGCTCTTCCTCCATCACACGCTCAACGTTTTCAACGACCACGATTGCGTCATCGACCACGATGCCAATGGCAAGCACAAGGGCCAGAAGCGACACCGTGTTCACCGAATAGCCCAGCGCCAGCAAGACGGCAAAGGTGCCGATGATGCTGACAGGAACTGCGATGATCGGGATGATCGTCGCCCTCACATTGCCGAGGAAGATGAAGACGACGATGGCCACGAGAACGAAGGCCTCGACCAGTGTGTGAACGACAGCGTCAATCGTCTCATAGACGAAATCCGTTGAATCATACTCGATATTGACGTTCAAACCGTCAGGCGCCCGCTCCTGCAGCTGATTGATCTTGGCGGTAACGGCATCCGACGTCGTCAGGGCATTTGCACCAGGCGACAGGAAGACGCCGATTGCCACAGAGGCCTCGCCGTTCTTGCGACTGAGCGCGTCCTCGTTTTGCGCACCGAGTTCAACACGGGCAACGTCCTTGACCTTGAGGATCGATCCGTCGGAATTGGCACGCAGGATGACCTCGCCAAAATCTTTAGCGCTCGTCAGACGGCCCTGTGTCTGGACATTGAGCTGAAAACTCTGGTCATCCGGAACCGGACGTGCACCGATACGACCGACGGGCGCCTGGATGTTTTGTGCCGCGATCGCCTTGACGACATCGGAAGGTACCAGACCGAGGCTTGTCAGGCGGTCGATATCGAACCAGATCCGCATCGAGTAGTTCATCTGCCCGAAAAGCATGGCAGAGCCGACCCCCGGCGTGCGCGACAATTCGTCGAGCACGTTGATGGTCGCATAGTTCGTCATGAAGAGCGCGTCATGCGCAGGGGTCTGACTGGTAAGCGCGACGAACTGCAGGATTGACGAGGACTGCTTGTTCACCGTCACACCAAGCGCCTGGACCTCGGGCGGCAGTTGCGACAGGGCGGTTTGAACGCGGTTACTGACATTCACGGTATTGATATCGGCGTCGGTGCCGAGTTCAAAGCTGACGGTCAGGGTATAGCTCCCGTCATTGCCGCTTGAGCTCTTCATATAGATCGACTTGTCCACGCCGATCACCTTGGATTCGATCGGCTGTGCAACGGTTGCCTCAAGCACTTCCGCGGATGCACCGGGATAGCGCGCCGTGACCTGGACCTGCGGGGGAACGATATCCGGAAGTTGCGCAACCGGAATGCTGGTCAGCGCAAGAGCACCCGCGATCGTCATCACAAGAGCGATGACCACCGCCAGGCGAGGCCGCTGGATGAAGATATTGGAAATCATTATCGTTACCCTCTTACCGCCACGGCCTGCTCTGTCACGTCGTGCGCATCAACCGGCGCTCCGGGGCGAACGCGCTGGATGCCATCGACAATCACGCGCTCGCCAGCTTTGAGGCCATCATCGACAGAAGCGGTTTCGGGCGTTGACTGGCCCAAAACGACACGTCGCACTTCAGCCACGTCGTCGCCGTTCACGACGTAGACGAAATCGCCCTGTTGATCCTTGAGGACGGAAGCACGAGGGATTGCGAGCGCTGTTCGAGGCTCGTTGGTTTGAAGGATGATCCGTACAAGTTCATCATGGATCAGTTCGCGGCTGCCATCCGCTGTGACGGGATTGGGAATTTCTCCGCGCAGGGTCAGCGAATCCGTATCCTGGGAAACACGGATGTCGAAGAAATCGAGCGCGCCGGCGTGAGCATACATCCGGCCATTGGGAAGACGAACCTTGAGTGCCAACGCCTGTTGCAGATTGCTGTCGTGCTTTTCTTTCAGCTCGAGGACCTCGCGCATCGCGAGCGGGAATGAAACATACATCGGATCCTGGCTCACAATGGTAGCAAGAGGACCGGTTGACGGAGACACGACGTTCCCGACGGTCACGGCCGCCTGCCCCACACGACCGTCTATCGGCGCGCGGATCTCGGTATAGCCGAGATTGATTTTTGCGGCGCTCAACGCTGCCCTTGCCGCACGAACCTGGGCTTGGGCAGTCCTTTGCTCGGCCCGCGCATTGTCGAGCGTGCTCTGCGTTCCCGACCCGCTCTTGCGCAACTGTTCGGCGCGATTGAAGGCAGTTGTCGAATTTTCCAGTTGGGCTTCGGCCTGCGCCAAAGCCGCCCGCCGCGCTTCCACCTCCGCTTCGATGGGCGCGCGCTCAAGGCGGAATAGAAGGTCGCCCTTCTTTACTTCCGCTCCATCCTCGAAAAGCTGTTCTTCAAGGAATGCGCTGAGACGCGATACCAGCTCGACATATCCGACCGACAGGATCCGGCCGTTGATCTCCTGGCTGTCGATGATCGAATGGGCCGTGACTGTGGCAACGCCAACAGCTGGAGGCCCTCCAGCGGGCATCTGCGCGGCAACAGTCCCGCAAGAAAGAAAAAACAGGCCGGCACTGACCCCAAGAATCCTGGTCCTGGACATGAAATGAGCTCCAAAGAAGAGAAAGTTGCCTTGCCTTACATACATACCAAACGTTTGTAAAATGCATTTTTGGATGATCAGATAGAAATTGGCCGCCCTTGACATTTTGGTGTTTTGCCTACCAATCCAAAGGTATGAAACGCACCAAGGAAGAGGCGGCCGAAACTCGTCAGGCCATTTTGGAAGCTGCAGAACGCCTGTTTCTGGAGGCTGGCTACGAGAACGTGACCCTCGACCAGATTGCATTTTCGGCCGATGTTACGCGTGGCGCAGTTCATTGGCATTTCAAGAACAAGCTGGGTTTGCTGGCCGCGCTCAGTGATAACGCGCAGTCGCCATTCAGGAACCTGGCAGATTCCCTTGCAGACGAGACAGCAAGCGATCCCCTTGAAGCACTGTCCAGTGCTATGGGCGATTTTCTCGGCAAGCTTCATGCCGATCCACGACAGCGCGGAATGATCAGGGTCGCAATCCATCACGACCTGGCGAAATCTGACACATCGTCTCAGGAAGGCGACTTCCGCAAACAGCTGGAAACCAATCTTTCGCGAATTCTCGCTGTCCAGAACAGGCGTTGCCACCTCCCGCGCCCCTGGGCGGTAGACACTGCCGCGGCAGCCCTAACCGCCGCAATTGTGGGCCTGGTATCCGAATGGGCTCTCGAGAAGAATGACTTCGACCTCGTGCCCTACGGCAGCGCAATGCTCGACGCGCTCCTGAACTCGTTCAAGGAGTGATCCCGACACTTCCAATCGCCTGCACTGCCGAGGCATGAAGAGAACCAGGCGGTCGCGAGCAAAGATGGTTGCATGCCGCCGAACCACCGAAACCTGGAACCATAGCAGCGCCATTCAGCCTCTTCTTTATCTTCCATTCTCCATCAGAAGCATGATGTGTCGCGGGTAGTCGTGCTGGGAACGGCCCTGAACCGTCGCGATGGTGAAATTAACGGCATCGAAAGCCTCCCGCTATATCGGGAGTTCATGGCGTGGGGTGGTTTTCGAAAGAGTGCTTTGGCAGCCTTGCTGCTTCTGTTGATCATGACGCCTCCAGGCGTCGGGTCGGCCCGTGCAGATGAGCCTAGCACTATCCGCAGTTCCTGTTGGGCATCAGGCCAGATCTCAGAAAGCGTGATGGCGATAGTGCTCGCGGCGGAGCGCTGGTCTTGTGACGATCGAAAGCTTTCGATCGATGCCGAAAGGGTGCTGTTACGCTTCGACCTCGCCTCGGGTGATGTCCTGCCTCGATACTTCTTCTCAAGGCGGAGTGCCCTCAAGGCCGTGCATCTTTTGGCCATAGACCAGGATGGCGGGGCGCGACAAACCTCCGTTTCCGCGGCAGCCTTGCCCAGTTCAATGATCGGGGGGTATTTCAAGGCTTCCCTGCCGGATGTATCGCACGCGACCCGGCAGATCGTCGTCGCGATTGATCTGCCAAGTCACCGGATGACGCTGGAGCGAGCATATCTGGCTCGGACGGATTCGTCCGGAAACGGTGTCGATGACATGCGGTCCTTGATCATCATCGCCGGACTTGCGGGCGTTCTGGTCATGCCTCTCATCTTCAATGCGGCCTTCTATCGAATTCTGCGTGAGCCCTTCGTTCTGTGGCACTCGGCAATAACCCTGTCGCTCTTGATGACCATTCTTGTTTCATCGGGCCTTTCAGTCGTCTTTTTCGATCCGCCTGCCATGACCCTGAGCTGGATGGCCACCTTGCTTTTTGGGATGACAACCGCATCTGGAGCGATGTTCACCTATAGCTTCATCGAGCCTGGAAGGATGCATCCCGTCCTGCGACGCCTGCTACCCTGGTGCGCGGTATGGGCATTGTTCCTGAGTGGCTTTCACGCGGCATTCCCCTTTTTCGCACGACCTGTACAGTCAAGTGTCTACACCGCCGCTTTTGCGCCCATCCTCATCGTTTTCATACTGTCTCTCACCGATGCGTTGCATCGCGGAAGTCGCGCTGCAAAATTCCAGGCAGCCGGATACGCACCAATGGTGGTGGTCGGCCTGATCCGTCTGGTGTCGGGAGTAATCCCCTTTTTCAACAGCACCGACGCCATGCTCCTTTTTTATGCTGGTTGCCTATGGGAAGTGCTCTTCACCACGTTTGGTGTCGCGGACCGCTTCGTGACCATGAAACGGGAACGAGACCGTGCTCTAACAGAAGCCGATTTGCTTGAACGGCTTTCCGAAACCGACCCATTGACGGGATTGCTCAACCGACGCGCGATAGAGGGACAGTTCACGCAACTTCGAGCCGAAGGCTTCGCCACACTGGCCGTCATTGATCTTGATCATTTCAAGGCCATCAACGATGTACACGGGCACACTGTTGGAGATGCCGTGCTCAAAGCCGTGGCCAGTGCCATCAAGAACGGGCCGGACGTTCGGGCATACCGTATTGGCGGTGAAGAATTTGTGCTTCTCGTGCGCGGCCATGATGCCGATATTCTGGCGGAGCGCCAGCGACAGGCAATTCCGGTATTTGTCGCCAACGCTGTCCCAGGTATCGAGCGGTGTATAACCGCCAGCATGGGCGTGGTGGCAGCATTGGGTGATGAAAGCTTTACCGACCTCTACGAACGGGCCGACAAGCTGCTTTACGAAGCCAAGCGGGCGGGACGAGATCGTACTCACAGCGCGACAAAGTCAACGGCACCAGCGCTGGATATTGTTTTGAGGGAGCAAGCGATGGTCGGCTAAGCTTGGTTTATCAACTCTGGAGCTTTTCTGTAGAGGCGCGGCTCGCCCGACGGTCCATCACGGATAAACTGCATCTTGACGACTTGCCTGTGACCTTCGATCGGCGATTACGACGATAGCAATGCAACTACCTCTGTTCACAGGCCCTTGAGCCAATCTGTCTGCTTGCTCTGGCGACCCGCGGGCTTGAGCTGAACGAACTGCGGCTTTCGAGATCGAACCGTCGCCGCGAATAAATGTCCCGATCGCTAGAAAAGTGTGGGAGCGACTGCAAGGCTGCGTAATATTGCAAGTGTCGGCCTGGTCTGTTCCGACCCGAAGTAGCAGCGAACTTCGATATGGCAGAATGCACCGGCGGACCCTACCGCGGCCTGGTGGTAAGCTTCTTAAAAGAGGCTCTGTTCATGATGATGAGGCAGAGCGCCGGAGCTACCGCCACGGTCGTGAACAGCCAGCGCGCCGCGTTCGCCACATCCATGCTTCCATCCGTTGTGCTCGCCCCAGCCAGATTGACGGACAGTCCTGCCAGAGCAGCACCGAACGCCGTGGCACAAAGCTGTACCGTCATGATGGAAGAAGCAGCGTTGTCAGCTTCATCCGACGGCGCCACACGCAGGACCATTGCGGTCAGATGAGGATAGGCAAGGCCGACGCCAGCGCCCCCAGCTACCAGAGCGCCACAGATCAACGCCAGGGGCAGCAAGTCACCTTCTGTTCCGGCCCATGGCATCACGAGAGCGAGAAGAGCCATCGCGCCGAAAGAAAGAACCGGGCCTGCGCGCATTACGACTGTGCGCCGCTCGGCTTGAAATCCGGATGTAAAGATTGCCGCAGCTGTCCAGCCCGCCGACATGACGGCTGCAATATAGCCGGCTTCAAGCGGGGAGCGACCATGTAGTTCCTGAAGAAAGAGCGGCAGAAAAATCTCCGTGCAGGTGACGGTTACGGCCAAAAGCGCAGATGTTGCATAAAGACCTCCAAGAGCGGACGGGAGTTTGAAGGTACCGCCTGGCAGCAGCTTTCGCTCTGTTTTCCGCTCGATCAGGACAAACAATACGATCAGAACAAGGGCCGTGACCATTCCGATGACGGTAGACGATAGGTTCTTGCCAATCCCGCCCCATGACGCGGCGAACACCGCAAGCGTCAAAATAACGAGTTGGGCAATGGGTAATAGCTCTCCCTCCTTTCGATCATCTTGGCGCCGCGGCAGGACGAAGACTGCCGCCACCCCGATGATGATGGCGATGGGGATCAGGGCCAGGAAAGCACCACGCCACAGGCCGAGTTCGGCAAAGACGCCGCCAACAGCTGGACCCAGCAGCGTAGCAATTCCCCACATGCTGGACAGAAGAGCCAGTGCGCGAGGCCATAGTGGCTCGGCATACACACGGCGGACCATCGCATAGGCCAATGCCAACAGGATGCCTCCGCCAAAACCTTGCACAAACCGGCCGACAAGCATGATCGGCATTGAACCGGCATTTGCGCAAAACATGGTGCCTATGATGAAGACGGCTGTGGCCAGGCCGTAACCGCCACGTGGACCGGCCTTCGTCAGGATTGGTGTGGACAGCGCTGCTCCGAGAATTGAAGCAACAACAAACAGGGTGGTGTTCCAGGCATAATAGTCCAGCCCTCCGATTTCGCGCACCACGGATGGCAGGATCGTGGTGGAGATGTAGAGATTAATGGCATGGAGGGCGACGCCGCCGCTTAGCGCGAGTGAAGGGGCGAGATTGCCGCCGGAGAGCAGGTCCGCCCAGCCCGGCGAAGCCGAGATTGTGCGCGTGTCGGTCATCATATCGTCCTTTTGGCGTCGCGGAGACGGGCCAGTTTGCATGAGTTGGTGTTCGATAGGTCGTCTCGGTCACGTTCAACAATGCGGGCACGTCCTCATAGGGCTGGTCGAATGTCTCCCGCAAGAGATGCGCAGCCCCTTTATTTGGGCGCGAGCCACTCCAGCACGGGAACGAAGGCGAGCGAGCCGTTCATTGGTTTCCCATCGTCGCGGGCTGCTTTGTTATGCATTTTGATGTTTCACAGCTTGATCGCCATCGAAGGCTCCATTTTCACTTCATCCCCCATGACGATCAAGCTTGGCGATTTGTGACTTGCCCCTTGAAATTTCAATGAGGCTGAAGGTCTTGGTTCACGATCACGCCGCGCTCCTGCGCACTGAAGGCGCCACAACGCTGCCGGCCTTTGTGCTGTCATGTTCTCCCCTCCCCGTTCTGGCATTCATCACTCGCATCTGGAATGATGCCTGTTGCTCGATCCATCCACCCTTCCATTCTATCAATCGGACCTGCGGCAGAATATACGGCACCCTTACGGATATAATCTCGATGAATTCCCGTATGACTTGCGCCATACTCGCTCTTTAGACCGCTTCAGCCTTTAATACGGTGCGCCACATGAAACGCGAAAACTTCGATCGCCAGCTCTTCAACCTTGTACGGGAGAAACCCTCGCTAACCGCGACGCAGCTTTTCGAAAGAAGACAGATGGATCAACAGGCGGCCGAAACGTGGTCAACCACAAGGACGGGCGGCTCAAATGCGACGAAGCCGCTCGATGACAGGACATAGTTGCCCCATGATGCCTCTCCGCTTTTCCCCCGACGGACTGATACTTGATCCCACCTCGCTCCACGACGCTCCTCTCCTGGCCAAACGCGCCGGAGTCGGTCGTGTCCTGATCAAGGATGAAGGTGAACGGCCTTACGGCAATTTCAAGATTCTCGGCGGCATGACTGCCGGACTACGCGCTCTGGCACGGGCGACCGACACAAGGATCGATATGGTGGCAGCCCGCCAGACAGGTTCCTCAAAGCTTCCCCGACTGATCTGCGCAAGCGACGGAAATCACGGGCTTGCGGTGGCCGCCGCAGCCCAGACCGCTGGAGCACGCGCTACAATCTTCCTGCATAGCGGAGTGGAAAAAGAGCGTGCCGCACGCATCGCAGCGCTCGGTGCCGATATCGCGTGGACGGAAGGGACCTATGACGACGCCGTCGATGCAGCCCGCACAGCGGCCATGGAAGGCGATGGTCTTCTTGTGCCCGATACCAGCGCCGACCCAGACGACGCGACGGTCCGCGATGTGATGCGCGGTTACAAGATCATGACGGATGAACTGGCTGACCAATTCGCAAAGGCCGATGCCTGCCCAACCCACCTGTTCATACAGGCAGGTGTAGGCGGCCTTGCTGCGGCAGTGGCGGATGGCCTCGAGCCCTGCCTGCGGCTGCCCGCAACACTCGCCGTAGTCGAACCGGCAACCGCAGCCTGTGTCGGCGACGCGCTGGAAACTGGAAGGATCAAGCGCTTTGGGGGCAATTTGCACACCGCTGCCGAAATGCTTTCATGCGGCGAAGCATCAGCTCCTGCGCTATCGGTTCTGCGCAGACATCGCGCTCATGCCGTCGCAGTCGATGAGGCACGGATAGAAGATGCGGTGCGCACTATGGAACAATCCGGTTTCAAGACCACCGCGTCGGGCGCCTGTGGACTGGCTGGACTGGTCCAGGCTGGCGAGGATATTGAAGTACGCAAACGACTTGGACTGGAAGCCCGAAGCATTGTCTTGTTGGTGGTTACGGAGCGAAAATAAGACGGCATCATTACCGTTGGAAACCGTGCCGATGGTCCAACAACCGATCTGAGAAGCGCATTGCCGCATTCAGGAATATCCCCGGGGGAATGGATGTCGCATCTGCAAATATTCCCGAGACACTCGTCGCCTTCAGGACTTTATGAAAGGACCTGGAAGCCCATCAGGACGACAACGTGATCGGCCTCCTTAAAACCCGCCGACTTCCTCGGTTTAGGGCTCGGTCCGTTCCGCTCCCCTGTAGTTTTACTGGGCCGCATCCAGGGCATTCTCGTAGTCGGATTGCACGGCTTCAAAGTAGGAGACCGCCGAAGCTGTCACGACCGCCTGCTTAGAGATTGACTGCCGACAAAGAGATAGGCATATATTATTGCACCAAATGGTGCTAATATCCTGATTATTGTGTGGGAGCTTTCACATGCGATCGACTATCAGTCTCGACGACAAACTCATGGAGCGCGCAAAGGCCCTTACCGGGACCAAGGAAACGGCAGCACTTGTCCGTCAGGCAATGGAGGCACTTGTGCGTGTCGAATCCGGAAAGCGGCTCATCGCACTCGGGGGTTCTATGCCTGATGCAGAAGCAGCCCCTCGTCGCCGGAGCAAAGCGGCGCAGTGATCCTGGTAGACACCTCAATCTGGATCGATCATTTCCGCTACGGCGAAGCGGAGTTACGCAAAATCATTGAGGATGACCGCCTCCTTTGCCACCCTGCTATTATAGGCGAATTGGCGCTTGGCAGCCTACGGGACCGGGACGCCGTGATTGCCTTCCTGGCGGCACAGCGCGAAGCGCTCGTCGCCACGCATGACGAAGTCATGACGATGATTGATCGGCATTCAATTTTCAGCATGGAGATCGGCTATACGGACGCACATTTGCTGGCTTCCACGCTGCTTGATCAACGATCGGTTTTGTGGACGCGAGACAAACGCTTGGAGGCGGCAGCTCAAAAGACGGGCGCCCTGCTGCACAGACCTATGAGTTCAACCAACTAGACGTTATGACCGTGGTGGCCTGATCGGCGGCCCGCCCTAATCTTTGCAGCTATTCAGCAAACAGGGGTTACTCGGTAGTGCCGAGCCTATCCCAAAGCAAGGAAAGGACGAGCCATGCAGCAGGATAATGTAATTTTCGTCGGTGTCGATGCCGCGAAGGCCAAACATGCGATTGCCATTGCCGAAGGTGGGCGCAATGGCGAGGTTCGGTATTACGGTGAGATCGACACCACCCCCGCAGCGGTGGAACGGCTTGTCCGCAAGCTTGAGAAGAAACATCCGCATCTGCATTTCTGTTACGAAGCAGGACCAACGGGATACGGGTTGTATCGGCAGCTCATCGAACTTGGCCATTGTTGTGATGTTGTTGCCCCTTCGCTGATTCCCAAGCGCCCGGGGGAACGGGTGAAGACAAACCGGCGTGACGCGGTCAGCCTGGCGCGACTTTTGCGGGCGGGAGAACTGACCAGCATCTGGGTCCCCGATACAGTGCATGAAGCCGTCCGCGATCTGGTGCGGGTGCGCACGACTGCGAGCGAAGATCTGCGCAAGAAACGACAGCAGTTGTTGTCGTTCCTGCTTCGCCATGGTCGCGTGTTTAATGGCCATAAGAACTGGAGTCGTGCTCATTCCAGGTGGCTGGCAGAGCAGAAGTTCGACCATCCGGCCCAGCAGATTGTCTTCTAGGATCAGGTCGACGTGATCATCGATGCGCAGAACCGGCTCGATCGCCTGGATGCCCAACTGGCTGAACTGGTGCCGACCTGGTCGATGGCTCCTGTGATTGCGGCCTATCAGGCGTTTCGCGGTGTATCCTTCCTCGTCGCTGTTACCTTTGTCAGTGAAGTCGGTGACGTTCGCCGTTTCGATAATCCACGGCAACTGATGGCTTTCCTTGGGCTGGTACCATCGGAGCGGTCAACCGGGGAGACAGTCAAGCGCGGCGGGCTGACACTTGCTGGAAACCGACGTGCACGGCGGGTCCTTGTTGAAGGCGCATGGACTTATCGCTTCCCGGCTCGTGTAACGGATCCAATCCGGGTACGACTTGAGGGGTTGCCGAAGGCTGTGCGGGAAATTGCCTGGAAGGCACAGGTACGACTATGCGCCCGCTACCGGCGTCTGACGGCTGCCGGAAAGAAGAAGAACATCATCATTGCAGCAATCGCACGCGAGATGGCAGCATTTCTGTGGGCGATTGGTCGCCAGGTCGACCCGGTACGCTGACGATGCAACAGGTTATTGCTTTGGAAGACAAGGTTGAGACCTGCCGCCCCCCGGCACGGGCTCCGCCTGATTGAGGGGCTCCGCCCACGCCGGGTCCCTCAGTGGACAATGCGAGGCAGTACGGAGGCGGGATGTGTGCCACGGTGGGGAATTCCCGACGACACTATGTGGCCGGACACAACAGTCCAACGCCCGATTTCTAGACAGGGATAGCCCAAGACGAATCACGGAATGCGGTAACCAACCCGCGGATAAGAGCTTGATCAACCGTCGTCTCAGAGCACCATCCCGCCCCCGAACTGCCACATTGACTGTTACAGTACATGTTGCGAAGACATGGAGCGAACAAGCCTGCCCATCACTCTTGACCACGGTCATAAGAGCTGTTCAATCCCGAATATTATAAAAATTCCATTCTCTTACGACCCGCCGGGCCCTGCAGGGCGGCCATTGTCACAAACCTTCAGCCAGCCGTTATCCGATCAACCTAATCGGCACCTGCCAGAACTATCCACAATTATCTGCGTAGACCCGGCCTACACTGGCGTTACGCGCTCTCCAAACCCAATGAACGAAGAGATTGTGGCGCCTGCAGGAAAGGACAAAGAACCTTTGTTTCGATCGTCAATTGCTCGACCCGTAAACCAGTGATCACGCTATACCGGCAACCACCCGCATCGCCAAGGCATGAGCGGGTGTCGCCCATTATCGGGCTCGTTACGGGTACATAATTTACGCCCTTGCGAGCAACGTTTTGCGCCAGGAATTGGCTTGATGAAATCCGGCACCATCACGTTCGTCAGATGTCATCTGAAGTTACCACAGGTTGTCAGCGCAGTATTCTTGGCATATGTTGGTCGAAATCCAGCTTCCTCCAAGTCATTAGCCCCCGCCCATCGGCTTTGGGGTGCTCGACAGCATTATCGGCCCTTCGAAAGAGCCAGGACAAATTGGGAAAGATTCAAAATTACACTTATGTCATCAAAAGTAACAGCAAAGAATATTTATAAGATATTCGGAACTGATCCGGACAACGCTCTTGCATTGCTCAAGGAAGGCAAGTCCAAAGACGAAATTTTCGAAATTACGGGGCAGACAGTCGGCGTTCAGGATACCAGCTTCGAGGTCAAGGAAGGCGAAATATTCGTCGTCATGGGTCTGTCAGGTTCTGGAAAGTCCACACTCGTCAGAATGATCAACGGCCTCATCACGCCGTCAGCGGGCGAAATGCTCATCGATGGGGTCGACGTTGCGAACTGCACACCACAGACTCTTCGCGATATTCGCCGCAACAAGGTTTCGATGGTCTTCCAGCATTTTGCGCTGTTTCCCCACAAGACGGTTGCGGATAATGTTGCATACGGCCTCAAGATCAAGGGTGTGGCTGCCACCGAGCGGCGCGAAAAGGCTTTGGAAGCGCTCGATCAGGTTGGGTTGAAGGCACACGCCGACAGCTATCCGGACGAACTGTCTGGCGGCATGCAGCAACGCGTCGGCCTTGCTCGTGCTTTCGCGACCGACGCGTCGATCCTGTTGATGGACGAGCCGTTTTCCGCGCTCGATCCGCTGATCCGGCGGGACATGCAGGAAGAAATGCTCGAATTGCAGCGATCCCTGAAGAAGACGATCATCTTCATCACGCATGATCTGAACGAGGCGTTGATCCTGGGTGACCAGATCGCCATCATGAAAAACGGGCGTTTCGTGCAGATCGGGACGGCCGAGGAAATCGTCGGCAACCCAGCCGACGCATATGTCGAAGCGTTCACGCAGGATATCGACCGCTCTCGTGTCTTCACCGCCGAAAGCGTTGCCGGACCTCCGGAAGCCATCGATCTGGCAACAGCCACTGCACAAACCGCCATCACACGCATGGAAGAGCTCGGGGTCGATGCCATTTACGTGCTCGACGGCGGCAAGGTTGCGGGCATCGTTACCTACCGCAACCTGACAGCTTCGGTGCGCGAAAACGGTGGCGGACTCAAGGAGGCCATCAGCCGCGACTTTCCTTCCGCGATGCTGGCGACCCAACTCTTCGAACTCTATCCGCTGGCGCAGGCCGGCCTGCCGATCGCGCTCATCAGCAGAAAGGGCAAGCTCGAGGGCGTCATCGCGCCAGAATCCGTATTCGCACAGCTCACCGGAGGCGAAACGGCCGCCGATGTGGCTGAGAGCGATCCCAATATGAAAGAGGCGTGAATGTTCAGCCCGTCCGATTACTTTGAAATTCCGTTTGACGACTGGATCGATGCCCTGATCATCGGTTGGCTGGTTCCGACGTTTCGTCCGTTCTTCCAGGCAGCCCAGATACCGGTCGATTGGACGCTGGATGGCCTCAACGCAGTTCTTCATGCGATCCCCATGCTGGTTTTTGCAGCAATTCTTGCGATCATCGCATGGCGTGTCGCCAGCCTTGGGGTCGCGATCTTCACGGCGCTTGCCCTCATCTTCATCGATCTGATCGGCCTGTGGTCGGAGACCATGACCACATTGGCGATGATCATCACGGCGGTGGTGTTTTGCGTGGTCATCGGCGTGCCGGTGGGCATCGCTGCGGCGCGCAGCGACCGCTTTCTCACGATCATACGTCCTATCCTCGACATCATGCAGACGATCCCGTCCTTCGTCTATCTGGTACCGATCGTCATGCTGTTTGGCGTCGGCATCGTCCCTGGTGTCATCGCAACCATCATCTTCGCCCTGCCGCCAATCATCCGACTGACGAACCTCGGCATCCGCAATGTGCGCAATGACCTCATCGAGGCAGCACTCGCCTTCGGCTCGACCCCGTGGCAGATGTTGTGGGAAGTACAGTTCCCGCTGGCGCTCAGGACCATCATGGCTGGGCTCAACCAGACACTGATGCTGGCACTTTCGATGGCGGTCATCGGCGCGCTGATCGGCGCGGGCGGGCTCGGCCTTACCGTCTATACCGGCCTCGGCCGTCTGGACGTTGGAACCGCCACCGCAGGCGGCGTCGGCATTGTTCTGCTGGCGATCATTCTCGACCGCATCACGCAAGCTCTCGGCGACAATGGCGGGGCATCCAGGCCCTCGATCCGCCGCACGCTGGGCAGGCTTTTCGGTCCCATGGCTTTTGGAAGCCGCCGGACCGATCGGGCGGGCTGAACGAGCCCGTTCTGGCCGCATCTATACACGCGGCACGTATGCCGCCTTGCGCTTGGCGGCATTGTTTTTCAACAGGCATCAGGGAGTATTACTCTATGAAAAGCACAATCAGGAATTTCCTTCTTGCTGGCGTTGCATTCGCCGGCCTTGGCATGGGAACAGTATCGGGCGCATTTGCCCAGGACATGCCCGGCGAAGGCGTCTCGATCGATATGGCGCGCGCGACCTGGGATACCGGCTGGTGGCAGGCCGAAGTCTATTCGCAGCTTCTTGGAGAGCTTGGCTACGACGTCAAGGATCCGGTTACACTGGACGCGCCCGCGTTCTACACGGCTGTCGGCACGGGTGACGTTGACCTATGGGTCAATGGATGGTTTCCCCTCCACAACACTTTCACAGGCGCGTTCGAGGGCAGTGCCGAACTGGTCGGCATGACGGTCAAGAGCGGAGCATTGTCCGGCTATCTGATCGACAAGGCGACAGCCGACAAGTATGACATCAAGACCGTTTCCGACATCACGGAAAATGATGAGGTCAAGGCGCTGTTTGACTCCAATGGCGACGGCAAGGCCGATATGGTCGCCTGCCCGCCTGGCTGGGGCTGCGAAGTGACGATCGCCCACCACATGGAAGCCTATGGCTGGGAGGATGACATCAACCTCATCAAGGCCAGCTACGCTGCAGGCATGGCCGACGCGCTCGGCCGTTTTCAGGCTGGCGAGCCGATCTTCTTCTATACCTGGACACCGAACTGGACCGTTGGAGTGCTGAAACCCGGAGAAGATGTCGTCTGGCTTCAGGTGGATGAAGTCAACCTGCCGGAAGAGCAGCAGGATCTCGCCGAATTCGCAACCGTCGCGAACGTCGAGGGCTGCAGCAGCGACCCTTGCGTGATGGGATGGCCGGCCAACGACATCCGCCCGGTTGCCAACTCAAAGTTTCTTGAGGAAAACCCGGCCGCCGCGTCGCTTCTTGAAAGCGTCCAGATCCCGGTCGGCGACATCTTCGCCCAGAACGTTCAGATGAACGAGGGTGCTGACAGTCCCGAAGACCTGGAAGAGCAGGCCACGGCCTGGATCGAAAAGAACCGCGAACAGGTCGACCAGTGGCTGAAGACCGCTCGTGAGGCTGCCGCCCAGTAGGCGTACACCTTCTCATGGCAGAAAGGGGCGGGTCTGCAGACCCGCCCCTTTTTCTTTGACTGGCCGCAAACAACTCGGCCGGACCAGGAACGGGATCTGTTTTCCCTCCGGGGGCAGCCCATGCAGTTTCCGTTATGCGTGGCAGCAATAACGGCAGCCGGCCGCCCATTGGACCGATCGACAAAATTCCGGTTCGCATTTCAGGTGGAAGAGTGACACCTCCCCTGGCAAAGTCCCTTGAGCGGCCAAAGGGCTACTTTGCAGAATAGCCTTTTCCAACGACAAAAATGAGGACGAAATCCGGTCGTTTGCCCGTCATTCCACGACAGCCTGGAACCAGGCGTCCAGAAACTTGCTGCGCTTGATCATGTCGCGGAAGACGAGAAGCTCTGGCCCCAACCCGATCATCTGGGCGTTTTCGAGCCCGGAAAGACCGTGGGATCGTGCGAAGCCAACAGCTGACAGGATGCCGTCGCCCTGGAGCGCAAGGAGAGCCTGAAGGAGCCTGCGCCCTGCTTGAGGATTGGTTGCCCCCTTTGGCACAAACGCTGCCCAGGGAACGGAAAGCACGTAGTCCTGCGGGACAACAATTTCCATTTCCTCGGGCACGGCGCCTGCGGCAATGAGGCCGGATAGTGGGACGTTGTAGAGGACATCCAGTTGACCTGCATGGAGCGCATCCAGGAGATCGTCCGTAGTATCATAGATCCGCGTCTTCGCCGCACCCAAAGCCCGCATCAGGCGCCAATAGACGGTGGTGCGGAGGGAATCCTGCGTTGCCAGCAGATAGCTGACATCATCAATGCCAATGTTGACGATCCCAACACGGCGATCAAAGCGACCGGCCGCCTGCTCCAGGGCACGCACAAGCGCGAGGCGTGTTCTTGGCATCCGATCGGCAAACGCAGCACGCCGCAGCACCATAACCGCCGGGTCAGACCAGATACCAAAAACCTCGTTGCGCCACTGCGTCATTGCTATCGCCCCGGCTGCTTCATCTTGCAACGCAAACCCTTCATTGGCGACCGATACGGCAATATCGGGTGACGTCAGCAGAGCAAGGTCAAACGGCACATCCCCGCTTCGCTTCGCCCTGGCTGCGATCTGCGCAGAAGAAAGCCGGCTGTAATTGAGGGTCACATGCGGCAGTTGTGCCCGCAGCACAGTGAGCAATGGCGCCATGCGCTCGTGCGAAACCACGCCTGCTAGTGTGACCGTCCGCTCCTGCGACAGGGCTGGACCAGTTGCCAGCAACAGGAGGCAGAGGACGATACCGCGCAAAACGGTCATGCCATTTCCTCCCGCCCGGCCATTGGCAGCTTCACCTCGATTACCACTCCCCCGCCGTCGCGGTCGATGATCTGGATAGATCCATTGAAAGCGACGGCTACGTCCTTGGCGATAGCGAGCCCCAGGCCGGTACCAGGGCGCCGGATATCCGTTCGAGCAAAACGCTCGAATACAAGTTCCTTCGCACTATCCGGTATGCCGGGCCCTCTGTCCCATACCTGGAGAACAACGGTCCCCTCCTGTCCATAAAGACATATTCGAACCTCTCCCGGTGCATGAATGAGAGCATTCTCGATAATGTTTCGGACCATTTCCCGCAGGGCAACCGGCTCTGCTTTCACCGTCAGCGGACAATCGACCACGTCGACCACTACGGACTGTACAAGCGACCCGTATGCGCTTTCGGCGCGCAACATCTGCAGGGCATCCTCAATCGTGCGACAGACATCGACAATCTCACGTACCTGCGTTTCAAGGCGATGAATGGTTGTGGCATCGGACAATAGCATGTTTGCCAACAAGCCTGCGTTGCGGGCGTTCTCATGGATTCTGACAAGCCGCCGTTTCACCCGCGGATCATTGACCTCGTCGACACCGACCTCGGCCTGCGCCTGGATTGCCGCCAATGGTGTTCGCAACTGATGCGCTGCATCGGCAGTGACCCGTTTCAAACCTTCAAGCACAGAACCCAGCCGATCCATGAATTCGTTCAGTGCGAAAACGAGAGCGGAAACTTCGATCGGCACGTCCCTGTCGATGGGGCTGAGGTCGGAGGGTGCGCGCCCGCGCAGATCACTCTCTATGAGGCGCAATGGCAAAAATGCCGATCGCACGGAAGCGAAGATAAGGCCACCGGAAAGGAGAGCTATGGCGACCGCTGGCAACATGCCCTTTATCGTTAACTGGCGCGCAAGTTGCTCCCGGGCCTCACGGGTCTCGGCGACCATGATGCCGATCCACCCACCGGTTCCCGTCGCCGTGTCGGCCGCCCGGAACCGCTGCACCGCGGCAACGCGCACGGGATAGCCCCGATAGATCGCATCATAAAACCGCAGGGTTTCGTCCTGCAGATGCGGAAGGTCCAGACCAAGTACGGGTGAGCCCGTGACCAGACTGCCGTCAGGCCCTGTCACCTTGTAAAAGATGCGATTGAGGCGCGAGGTTCCAAGTATTGCGAACGCTGAATAGGGAATGTCGACCGTGACAGCCCCCTCTTCGATACCAACCGTATCGGCAATCGACAGGACGGATGCGGTCAGCACGCGATCGAAAGCCTCATCGGCGGCCCGCCTGGCATAAGCGCCAACCGTAAATGCAAGCACGGCACCAATGACAATGAACAGGAAGGCGGTGGTGAGCAGAAGCCGCCGCTCAATCGATACGCGCATCATCAGTTCACCGTATCCACCCTGGCACGCAGCATGTAGCCAGAGCCGCGGTGCGTGACGATTTCGACATCAGCACCGTCCAGTTTCTTGCGGATCCGAGACACCAGCAACTCCAGGGCATTCGGTGTGCCGGTATCCTCATGCCCGAAGAGCTTCAGGTAAAGCCGCTCCTTGCTGACTGTACTGCCGGAATGTGCGGCCAGGGCCTCCAGCACCTCGAATTCACGCTTGCCCAGTTCCAGAGGTTCTCCGTCTAATCGCGCAGCACGGACAGACAAGTCGATTTCGAGAGGGCCAATTCTGATCAGCGACTGGGATAATCCCTGATGCCGACGGGAGACTGCTCTTAGTCGGGCTTCCAGTTCGCCGAGGTCAAATGGTTTGACGATGTAATCATCTGCGCCAAGATCGAGAAGGCTGATCTTATCATCGAGCTGATTGCGGGCCGTGATGACAAGAACCGGAGTTTGTGACTGGCCGCTACGCATATTGGCCATGACCTCGAACCCGCTTCGACCCGGGAGATTGATATCAAGGATCACGACATCGAAGGCACCGGAGAGGGCAAGTTCTTCTCCAGTCACGCCATCCTGCGCAAGTGTGACATGGTGCCCCGCCCGCGAGAGCTTCGCCTCGATGGCCTCGGCGATGTCTATGGAATCTTCGATTATCAAGATACGCATGCGGCTGACAGGACTCTGACAGGAAAACTTCAGATACTGCCACCTTACAGCAAGGGTTATGCCGAATGCGAGACGGTTTATCCTTCGGGAGGAGAAATGAGACTCCAGCATGCATTAGTGGCCTCGGCAATACTGGCCGCGACGATTTCGACTGGCGCAAACGCGATCGCCGAAACACCATGCGACCAGCGGGCGGATCTCGCTGAAGCTTACTGCGACGCTGATGGCGATCTGGTGGCGGATCTGCCGGCGGATCCATCCAGATGGCGAAATCCCGATACGTTGGTATGGGCGTTTGCCCCTATCGAGGATCCTGCAGTTTATGCCCAGCTGTTTCGCCCCTTCACGCAGCACCTGTCGTCGTGCCTGGATCGACAGATCGTGTACTATCCAGTCCAGTCAGTGGCGGCGGAAATCGGCGCAATGCGTGCAGGCCGGCTGCATTTTGCGGGATTTTCTACCGGGCCGACAATCAAAGCTGTCAATACGGCCGGCGCCGTACCCTTCGCGGCGAAGGGTCACAACGGCGAGATACGGGGTTATCATCTGGTCGCGATATCGCGTGCGGATTCACCTTATCGAACATTGCAGGATCTTAAGGGAAAACGCGTTGCACATGTTTCGCCGACCTCGAATTCCGGCAATCTCGCCGCACGCGCCCTCTTTCCCGAACATGGCCTTGTCCCCGACGTCGATTATCAGCCGATCATGTCGGGAGCCCATGACAAATCAGTCCTTGGAGTCGTCTCCGGAGACTACGATATGGCAGCCGTGGCTTCCGATGTTGTCGAACGCCTCGTCGAGCGAGGCGCGGTCACCCCCGACGCCATCCGGATACTCTATGAGAGCCCACGTTTTCCCACATCAGCCTTTGCTCATGCCCATGATCTTCATCCCGACCTGACGGAAAAGCTCAAATCCTGCTTCTTTTCCTTCCGGTTTCCCGCACAGATGAGCGCCGCATTTAACGGGGACGAACAGTTCCTGCCCGTGCGGTATGACAAGGCATGGCAGACAGTCCGGGAGGTGACTGCCGCAGTGGGCGCCTTGCCAGACTGATCCGGAACATGAACCGCCTGAGAACGCATACTCCTTCCTGCACAGACTGACGACCAGAGCCAATGACACTGCAAGCCAAATTTCCGGGAGATCCGGCGCATCCTCGCCACACCGCATCCTGGCGGCGCTATTCCTACCTGCTTCGCGTCAATATCGCCGATCCAACGCTCCTGCTCGCCCTGCTGCTGCTTGCCGTTTTCGGATACCTCATCCTGGCTCCTATCCTGTTGCTTTTGGCAGACGCCGTCACGGTACATTTCCAGGACATTGCACGCAGCGGCCAGGAGCTCGGCGCACCAACATTATATTATCTGGATCGCGTTCTGTTTTCCGCGATATCGCGCGACCTCTTCTGGTGGCCAC
Source organism: Pseudomonadota bacterium (assembly GCA_023390055.1). Classification (GTDB taxonomy): domain Bacteria; phylum Pseudomonadota; class Alphaproteobacteria; order Rhizobiales; family Rhizobiaceae; genus Neorhizobium. The sequence goes on from JAEWDP010000169.1 coordinate 57,211, forward strand.
TGGCCCATACGGCAGTCATATCCATCGCTGCCATCGTCATAGCCTTCCTTGTTGGCGGCCCACTCGGCTGGCTGTTAAGCCGCACGGACCTTATGGGCAAAAGGTGGTTTTCGACAGCGCTTCTGCTCCCATACATGCTGCCATCATGGACGTTCGCGCTCGCGTGGCTCTCCCTTTTCAAGAACCGCACGACCGGCGGCATCCCTGGATGGATGGAGACCCTCGGCCTCACCCCGCCTGATTGGCTTGCCTATGGTGCTTTTCCCATCGCGCTGATCTTAGCGCTGCACTATGCCCCCTTTGTCATCCTGCTGTTTGGAAACGCACTGAAACAGTTTGACACGCAGCTGGAAGATTCGGCTCGTAGCCTCGGCGCACGGCCAGGTGTCGTGGCCCGGCGGATCATCCTGCCCCTGATGATGCCATCACTCGCTTCAGCGGCAACGTTGATCTTCGCCAAATGTCTCGGCGACTTCGGGGTGGCTTACGTTCTGGGCGTGCCCGTTGGCTTTGATGTACTGGCCACCTCCCTCTTTCGTGCCATCTCGACCAGCCAGGCCGGTGTATCGGCTGTCATCGCAGGTGTGATTGTCCTCCTCGGTACGCTTTCCGTCGTCATTGACATGCGCCTCATGAAGGATGCCAAGCGCTTCGTGACCATTGGCGCCAAAGGCGCAATGGTACGCGAGGCACCGCTTGGAAAATGGCAGATACCTGCTGTGCTGTGGGTTTTCACAGTCTTCCTGATCAGTGCCGTAATCCCCCTCGTCGCGCTGACGCTGACGACGGTCATGCGCGTGCCTGGCTCGTTCGACCTCGGCAACTTTACCCTCGACTACTGGATTGGTACGGATCTCGGGACCACAGCACTGCGCCAGGGAATTCTCCTGACGGGTGAGTTCTGGCAGGCATTGTGGAATACAGTCTGGATGGTCGGCCTTGCATCACTGGGTGCAGGCCTGCTTGGGCTCCTCGTCGGTTACGGCGTGGCGCGTTCACCCATACGGATTGTCTCCGTGGTACTGCGGCAGATCACCTTCCTGCCCTATCTGGTCCCCGGCATCGCGTTTGCGGTCGCCTATTTGTCAATGTTCGCGGTCGCCCGTCCGCCGCTACCGGCTCTCTATGGGACGCCCGTTATTCTCGTCCTGGCGATCCTTGCCGATCAGATGCCTTTTGCCTCACGTGCCGGCATCTCTTCTATGATGCAGCTTGGCCGCGAACCGGAAGAAGCTGGACAGATCGTGGGTGCCGGCTGGTTCCGACGCATGCGCTCCATCGTATTGCCCATCCAGCGCCGCGCGCTTGTATCAGCAATTCTCCTGCCCTTCATCTCCGGGATCAAGGGCCTCAGCCTCGTCATCGTCCTTGCCGTTCCCGGTACGGATCTCCTTACCACATACGCAATCCGCCTTGTCGACTACGGCTATAGTCAGGCTGCTAATGCCGTTGTCGTAATGCTGTGTGTCGTCGCCTTCACCGGCACGATGCTGGTGCAAAAGATCGGCAGGGCCTCCCTCTCGGACGGCATGGGAAGCAAGTAATGTCCAGCATCACTTTGGAACACATTCGCAAAAGCTATGGGCGCAATGCACCACCAGCAATCGCCAATCTCAACATGGAGATCAACTCGTCAGAGTTCCTGTGCCTGCTTGGCCCTTCCGGATGCGGCAAGACCACGACGCTGCGCATGATAGCCGGCCTCGAGCATCCCACGGAAGGCAGGATCCTGGTGGATGGCAAGCCGGTCGTGTCCGTCGATGACGGGATCTTCACCGTACCGGAGAAGCGCAATATGGGGCTTGTCTTTCAAAATTATGCGCTTTGGCCGCACATGACGGTTCGCGAAAACGTCGCATTCGGTCTCACCTTGCGCAAGACCCCCGCGCCGGAGCGGGACGCCATTGTCACTCAGGTCATGACCAAGCTCGGTATCGCCCAGTATGCAGATCGTTACCCGGCGCAGCTGTCGGGCGGACAGCAGCAGCGTGTGGCACTTGCGCGCATGCTTGCTCTCAAGCCCTCGATCATTCTGCTCGATGAGCCGCTCTCCAATCTCGATGCCAAACTGAGGCTCGAGATGCGCTCCGAACTCAAACGCATCCATGCCGAAGCCGGATCAACCATCATTTTCGTCACCCATGACCAATGGGAAGCCATGACGCTTGCGACCACGATTGCCGTGATGAGCGAGGGAGCGTTGCAGCAGGTGGGAACCCCCGACGATATCTATGAGCGTCCTGCCAATCGCTTCGTCGCAGAATTTGTCGGCAGCCTGCCGATCAACATCATTGAACGGGATGCGGCAGCCCCGGATCCGCTTCATCTCTGGCTGGACAGACTGCTTGCACACTTCGAGCTTGCCGCAGCACCCGTGATGTCTGCCGGTATCCGACCCGAGACTGTACGGCTAGGCAGCCTCAACGACGACGATGCAAAGCTGCATGCTGCCGGTCTGGGAACAATTGTCGATGTCGTTCCAACCGGTGGAAGCTGGATTGTGGAACTCGATATCCAGGGCACGCGGTTTTTCGCGATCACCACCGACAGCCCGTCACGACGCATGGGCGACAGTATTCACTTCTGGGTTGAAAGGCAGCATCTGCATCTGTTCGACCGGGACAAGAACCGCATCGCTCGGTAGCCGAGAATGCGTGACCAGGCAAAGGAGGAAATCATGCCTAAGACGACAATCCGCCTCATCACGGGAGTTTCAATCCTGGCCATGGGGATAGCAAGCGCCATGGCGCAAGACGCCCAGCAACTCGGCATCCCGGACAGCGAATATTCGTTGGAAGCGCTCATCGAAGCGGCCAAAAAGGAGGGTCCGATCACCGTCATCGACGCCACGGGCAAGATCGTGACAATGGCCGAGAACTTCTCGAAGAAATATGGCCTGGAGGCCACTGGCGTCAAGATGAGCGGCCAGGACCAGGAGCAGATCATTGCGCGGGAAGCTGCCGCCGGCAACGTGCGCACAGACGTCTTCAACATGAGCAATCTGCCGTCAGTCACCAGCCAGATCCTGCCGCAGGGTTTCGGCGTATCGTGGCTTGCACCCGACCTCAAGGATAAGATCCCGGCCGAATACCAGAACCCGGCAATCACCAGCAACAATCCGTGGGTCTTCGCCTACAATACAGACGTTTATGGCGACACCTGCCCGGTCGACAATCTCTGGGCGCTGACGACCGAGGAATGGAAGGGTCGCGTCGCCATTCCCGATCCACTGCTGCGCAACGAGACGATGTTCTGGTTCAACCAGATCGCGACCCATGAGGATGCCGCCATGCGGGCCGCCTATCAGGATCAGTTCGGCGAGGAACTGAAGACTGACGAAGCGAGTGCAACGGCCGAATGGGTCAAACGCCTCGCCCAGAACAAGACGAAGGTCACCAAGAGCGACAGCGATGTCGGACCCATCGTCGGTGCCAAGGAAGAACAGCCGCCGATCGGCTTCCTCAGCGCAGCGATCTTCAGAGATGCCAAAAAGGACGGCTATGGCATGGGCATCTGCAAGGAGATGAAGCCGTGGATCGGGCAACTCACGCCGCGTGTGGCCGTGATCGCAACGGGTACGAAGAGCCCCAATACGGCCAAGCTTTTCGCTCGTTTCATGATGACCGAGGAAGGCATGGCGCCACAGCTTGGGGACGGCAAGATCTCGACCAACATCGACGCCAAGATGCCGGACAGTGAAGCATCCGGGATCGCCAACCATCTCGACAAGCTTTACGTCAACCACTCGGAGACGACACAGGATGATTTTGCCAAACTCCAGGACTGGCAAGACTTCTGGCTGACGAACTCCCGTTAGTCACATAGCAGCCCCACTCCTCCTGAGGGCGTGGGGCTGTCACAGATCATGCTCTTATGGCGGTCAACGGCACTCACTTACGGGATTTCCACTTCCCCGCAAGTCACCCTCCCCAGCTTGGAGATGTGATCGCCTCCAATGGCGGTTTCTATACCAGGGACCTTGTCGCAATACGAAAGCTTGCAGTGCAGACCAGTCGGTTTCAAGAAACAAGGGAGTTGTAGAGGTCACGCTTTGACAAGATCCACCTCCCGGCATTCACGGGACCCCTGCCCCTGATCAGCAGTGGCACCTACCTAAAGAAGAGGGCCCGGCAAGCCGGGCCCTTCTGAAAATTCAGGCATCGCCCTTAATCAACGCGTCAGGCGCTTGTAGGTCACACGCTTCGGATTGACCGATTCCGGTCCAAGGCGACGGATCTTGTCCTGCTCATAGTCTTCGAAGTTGCCTTCAAACCACTCGACATGACTATCGCCTTCAAAAGCCAGAATATGCGTTGCCAGACGGTCGAGGAACATGCGGTCGTGGCTGATGATGACGGCGCAGCCTGCAAAGTTCTCGAGCGCCTCCTCAAGCGCCGACAATGTCTCAGTATCAAGATCGTTGGTTGGTTCGTCGAGCAGAAGGACGTTGCCGCCGGCTTTCAGCATCTTGGCAAGATGGACACGGTTGCGCTGACCGCCAGACAGTGTGCCGACCTTCTGCTGCTGGTCACCACCCTTGAAATTGAAGGCACCGCAATAGGCACGGGAGTTCATCTCGTGCTTGCCGAGCTTGATGATGTCACTGCCCCCGGAAATTTCCTCCCAGACGGTCTTGTTTCCATCGAGCGTGTCACGGCTTTGGTCGACATAGCCGAGCTGAACGGTGTCACCGATACGGATATCACCATTATCCGGCTTTTCCTGGCCGGTGATCATGCGAAACAGCGTTGTCTTGCCGGCGCCGTTCGGACCGATGACGCCAACAATGCCGCCGGGCGGCAATTTGAAGGTAAGATCTTCAAAGAGGACACGGTCACCATAGGACTTGGAAATGTTTTCAGCTTCAATCACGACATTGCCAAGTCGTTCGCCGACCGGAACGATGATCTGTGCTTCGCCGGGACGCCTGTCTTCGGCCGCCTTGACCAGTTCGTCATAGGCCCTGATACGGGCCTTGGATTTTGCCTGGCGGGCCTTCGGGCTCGAGGCAATCCATTCCTGTTCGCGTGAAAGGGCCTTTTGACGCGCACCCTCCTCACGCTCTTCCTGCGACAGGCGCTTTGCCTTCGCGCGAAGATAGGCTGAGTAATTGCCCTCATAGGGAATGCCACGGCCGCGATCGAGCTCGAGGATCCAGCCGGTGACATTGTCGAGGAAGTAGCGGTCGTGGGTGACCATCAGGATGGCGCCCGGATATTCGCGCAGATGCTTTTCGAGCCAGGCGATGGTTTCGGCATCAAGGTGGTTGGTCGGTTCGTCCAGCAGCAGAAGGTCAGGCTGACGAAGCAGAAGCTGGCACAGTGCAACGCGGCGTTTTTCACCGCCGGAAAGGTTGTCGATCGTCGCATCCCCTGGCGGGCAGCGCAGGGCCTCCATCGCCATCTCGACCTGGCTTTCAAGATCCCACAGGTTCTGGCTGTCGATGACGTCCTGGAGCCTGGCACCTTCGTCTGCCGTCTCGTCTGAATAGTTCATCATCAATTCGTTGTAGCGATCGAGAACCGCCTTTTTGTCAGCGACACCCTGCATGACGTTGCCGAAAACGTCGAGCGCTGGATCGAGCTGCGGTTCCTGCGGCAGGTAGCCGAGGGTCGCCCCTTCGGCGAGCCAGGCCTCACCGGTATATTCCTTGTCGAGACCAGCCATGATCTTGAGCACGGTCGACTTGCCGGCGCCGTTGGGGCCGAGAATGCCGATCTTCGCATCAGGATAGAAAGACAGGTGAATGTTCTCGAGGATCTTCTTGTTGCCATAGGACTTGTTCAGTCCGGCCATGTGATAGATGAACTGTCGTGCCATGAATAAATTGCTCCAGGGCGGATTTCGGTTGGCCGCTATGTAGGCGATAAGGAGCGCGGGGGCAATCCGCGCGAGCCCGAGAGGATTGGATGTTCAAACAAATCACGCGGTTATGCAGCCCGACCGGTGCCAGTATTGCGTATCGGCACATGCCAGCCGGCAAACTTGCACGCGCCATTCTTCTGATCTGCCATGGGCTGGCCGAGCATTCCGGCAGATATGAGGAATTTGCAACCGTCATGGCTGGCGAGGGCCTGCACGTGTTTGCCCATGACCATCGTGGACACGGCCTGACAACCGCTCCCGACGCGCCTCAATCTAGGTTCGCTGCCAGAGACGGCACCCGCAGGGTCATCGATGATGTCCACGCCATGCGCAACCTTACGGCCAGCACTTACCCTGGATTGCCGGTCATCCTGTTCGGACACTCGATGGGCGGGCTCGTGGCACTCAATGCGGCTTGCGACTATCCGGATGACGTTCAGGCGCTTGCCATCTGGAATTCCAATCTCCATCCCGGACTTGCAGGGCGTTTGGCGCAGGTGGTCCTGCGCATTGAAAAGGCATTGATGGGCGCCGACGTTCCAAGCGCGATCCTGCCGAGGGCAACGTTTCGCAGCTGGGGCCGCTCCATGCCGGAAAAGCGGACCGATGCAGACTGGCTGAGCAGTGACAGAAGCGAAGTAGATAGCTTCAACGATGATCCGCTGTGCGGCTTTGACGCCAGTATCTCGCTCTGGATTGACCTCTTCGAGATGACATATCGTGGCATCAGGGATATCGACCGGCTGCCGAAAGCACTCCCGATCCATCTCGCTGGCGGTGAACAAGATCCCGCAACCAATGGCGGCAAAGAGGTTCTCTGGCTGGCGGAGCGACTTGATCGTCATGGCCTCAGCCAGGTTACTACGAAGATCTGGCCGGCGACGCGCCACGAAACATTAAAGGAACGCGTCAGGCACGATGCGATGAGGCAATTTGCAACCTGGACGAAAGCATTTTTCCCTGAAACGGAATGAAGTAATGACATTTCTTCAAGTGCCTTGCGACACGCGCTTGGATATAGGTTAAGCGGCGGCAGCGGCATCAATCGCGCTTCGGTTCGCAAGAGTGGCAAGCATGACTTCACCGGCGGGTAACCCCACCATCCAGTCCAGCCCTTCAACGGGTATCGTCAACGGCCTTTTGCTGATGGCTCTGGCGACACTGTTGGCGCCACTCATCGATATTTTTGCAAAGCTTGCAACCGACACCACGTCCCCCACGATGATCACGGCTGCCCGTTTCCTGTTCCAGGCCATCTTCATGTTGCCGATCATTGTCTGGAACGGATCGTGGCGGCTTTTTTCCTGGCGCATGAGCTTCTATCACGCAATCCGGGCGGCAATCATCACGCTTTCTATGATCTGTTTCGTGGCCACGCTTGCAGTCATGCCGGTTGCCGACGCGATCGCCATCTTCTTCGTCGAACCGATCATCTTGACCATCCTTGCCAGCATCTTTCTCAAGGAAACCATTGGCTGGCGTCGCTATACGGCCTGTGGCGTGGGCTTCGTCGGCGCGTTGATCGTGATCCGCCCAAGCTTCGAGGAGGTTGGACTGGTATCGCTCCTGCCGATCATTACCGCCATCTGCGTGGCCATCTTTGCACTGATCACGCGCGCGCTTGCACCGCGGGAAAATCCCTGGGCCATGCAGTTTCAGATGTCGCTGTGGGGCATTCCGATCTGTGCTTTGCTGCTTCTGGTGGGCGACTGGAGCGGGGTCGGTTTCCTTGCCCCCTCCACACCGGATGTAACAATCTTCACCTGGCTGATCGGTGTCGGCTTCTTTGCTGCAATCTCCGGAATTCTGGCGGTTTATGCCTATCGCCTGGCACCGGCATCAGTTCTGGCGCCAATGCAGTATTTCGAGATCGTTTCAGCAACGCTGTTCGGCTGGCTTGTCTTCCAGGACTTCCCCGACAAGGTGAAATGGCTCGGCATCGCCATCATCATCGGTTCGGGTCTCTATATCATCTGGCGCGAGCGACGCGTCGCCTCAAAACCGTTGACGGCTGCGCAAGCATCCGTTGCCCCGTGAGGAAGGTCAAATGATCACCACCATGACAAAAGAACCACCTTTGAGCGGCATACGGGTTATCGAGCTTGCCAGGGTCCTTGCCGGCCCCTGGGCAGGACAGATGCTCGCCGACCTGGGGGCTGACGTTATCAAGGTGGAAAACCCCGACAACGGTGACGACACGCGTGCATGGGGACCGCCCTTCGTTGAAGGCAAGGACGCAGAAAACCTTTCAGCCGCCTATTATCATGCAACGAACCGCGGCAAGCGTTCGATTACCGTCGACCTGAAATCCAGAGAAGGTCAGGAGACCGTTCGCCGACTGGTAGCCACAGCCGACGTCGTCATCGAAAACTTCAAGCTGGGCGGTTTGAAAAAATACGGCCTTGACTTTGAAAGCCTTCGGGCGATCAACCCGAAACTCATCTATTGCTCGATCACCGGCTTTGGCCAGGACGGTCCCTATGCCAGTCTTGCGGGCTATGACTACATAGTACAGGGCATGTCGGGCTTCATGTCGATTACCGGTGAACCGGATGGACAGCCCATGAAGGCAGGTGTGGCCATCGCCGACATCTTTACCGGCATCTACGCCGTCTCCGCCATCCAGGCAGCACTCATTCATGCGATGAAAACCGGCGAAGGCCAACTGGTGGACATGGCCCTTCTCGACGTGATGTCGGCTGTTCTTGCCAACCAGAACATGAACTACCTTGTTTCAGGGACGGCTCCAAACCGGCTCGGCAATGCACATCCGAACATCAGTCCCTACGAGGTCATTCCGGTTTTGGACGGCCATATTATTCTGGCCATCGGAAATGACGGACAGTTTCGCCGCTTTTGCCACATCCTCGGAATTGAAAGCCTGGCCGACGATGAACGCTATTCAACCAACAAGGCCCGCGTCGCTCACCGTGACCAAGTCCGGCGTCTTCTGGTTGCCGAGACCGAAAAATGGCCGAAGTCCGATCTGCTCGCGGCTTGCGCCGACAATGCCGTTCCCGCGGGTCCCATCAACTCGATCGAAGACATGTTTGCTGACCCCCAGATCGAAGCCCGCGGCATGCGTGTCGACCTGAGCTGTGCGGATGGCACCGTCATTCCAGGTGTGAGAAGCCCGATCGTGCTGTCGAAGACGCCACTTACCTACACCCGACCGAGCCCAGGCCTCGGCGAACATACCGCCGAAATCCTGGCGGAACTGAAAGACATGGAAACGAGGGGAAAAGACCAATGAAGACTGGTGGTCAGCTGATCGTCGAGGCGTTGAAGGCAAACGGCGTCAAACAGATTTCCTGTGTGCCGGGAGAAAGCTATCTGGCGGTCCTCGATTCGCTTTACGACAGCGGGATCGATGTTGTCGTCTGCCGCCAGGAAGGCGGAGCCGCAATGATGGCCGATTGCTGGGGACGTCTGACAGGAGAGCCCGGCATTTGCATGGTCACCCGCGGGCCGGGCGCAACCAACGCATCAGCCGGGCTTCATGTCGCCAGGCAGGACTCCATCCCGATGATTCTCTTCATTGGCCAGGTGCAGCGCGATGCACGCGAGCGCGAAGCCTTTCAGGAAGTCGAATATCGGCGTGCCTTCACCGAATTTGCCAAGTGGGTCGGCGAAATTGACGATGCGCGACGTATTCCGGAATTCGTCACGCGCGCTTTTGCGGTCGCAACATCCGGCCGTCCAGGCCCGGTCGTTCTGACATTACCGGAAGACATGCTCGTAGACGAAGTCGAGGCGCCAATGGCGCAACCCTATATGCCCGTGGAGGCCCATCCTGGTCAAACCCAGATTGCCGCATTTGAACTCGCCCTGAAACAGGCGAAGAAACCCATGTTCATCGTGGGTGGCACACGCTGGGGCGAAGAGGCCGTTGCGGATTTCAGGAACTTTGCCGAACGTTTTCAGGTCCCCGTCGGATGCTCCTTCCGCCGTCAGATGCTGTTTGATCACAAAAGCCCGAGCTATGCGGGCGACGTCGGTATCGGCCTCAATCCATCGCTCGCAAACGAGATCAAACAGGCTGATCTTCTTGTCCTTCTTGGCGCCCGCATGTCGGAAATGCCGTCCTCGAGCTACACGCTGATCGACATCCCCTACCCTGCGCAGACACTCGTCCATATCTATCCCGATCCGCAAGAGCTTGGTCGGATGTACAGGCCGGATCTAGCAATCTGTTCTGCCCCGGCGCAATTTGCTGCGGCGCTAAAGACACTTGAAGCGCCATCTGCACCTACCTGGTCTACAAGAACCCGGGAAATGCATGATTCCTACATCAATTGGTCGACACCGCCGAGGACCGGGCCTGGTGACGTTCACATGGGTCCGATCATGGAGTGGCTTGAAGTCAATACACCGGACGATGCAATCTTCACGAATGGCGCCGGAAATTATGCAACCTGGGTTCACCGTTTCCATCGTTTCCGCAAGTACAACACCCAGGCCGCGCCGACTTCAGGTTCAATGGGGTACGGACTGCCGGCCGCGGTCGCTGCCAAGAAGCTCTTTCCCGAGCGTGAAGTCATCTGCTTTGCAGGCGATGGCTGCTTCATGATGCATGGCCAGGAATTCATCACGGCGGTCCGTTACAACCTTCCGATCATTACCGTGCTTGTAAACAACGGAATCTACGGCACGATCCGGATGCACCAGGAGCGTGATTATCCCGGCCGGGTCAGCGGCACCGACCTTGTCAATCCGGACTTCGTCGCCTTTGCCAAGGCCTATGGCGGCCATGGAGAACTGATTGAGAAGACGGCTGATTTTGCAGATGCCTTCGAGCGGTCACGTGCAAGCGGTAAACCGGCAATCATTGAAGTCAGGCTCGACCCGGAAGCGATCACACCAGCCAGGACACTTACCCAGATCCGCCAGAAGGACTGAACGCCGACAACGGTGAGACACGTCGGTTCTATTCCGTTGGCAAACGCCACAGGATAGATTCATCGCGTATCCTCCCAAGCGAGGCTTGCGGCAATCCCTTGGCGAGCCCGGCGCTACGCCGTTCATCCGAAGAGTTTGGCCCGGGCGCCCACGGTCCATCAGAATGGAACGCCCGGTTTTTGACAGGGGACACACCCCATCAACACACGTGTGGATCCCTGGTGCTCAGCGCGTGTGAAGAGACGACCACGCCGGTTTCAGAAGCCAGAAGATCGTGTTTTTCGGCATATTTGACGAACAGGCCGCGGGCTGTCTCCACGTCTATTTCTCCGCGAAGTGCAGCACCGCAAGCTTTCAGCGCTACTGCATGGGCGTTGTCTCTAAGGGAGACGGGCCACTCGACAAGATGTCGATAGGCATCCATGACGCTGCGGACGTGAGCCGGGAAACCGAGGCCCACGAGAATAAGTACGGGCTTCTTGAACATATCGGGCTTCATCATAGTCTCCTTTCCTACCCGGGTGTTGACGGGCGCCGTCATGGCGGCGCCCGTTCCATAGAACGACGTACTACGCGACGTCTCGCGCTTCGATCGTCACTGGACCGGCGTCCGAAGCGGAACTCGACTGGATGGGAATTTTTCTGGGTTTCAATGCTTCAGGGATCTCACGGACCATATCGATGGAAAGAAGACCGCCGCTCAACTCAGCGCTGCCTACCCTGACATGGTCGTCGAGTTCGAAGCGGTGTTCGAACGGCCTGTCTGAAATGCCGCGATGCAGGTAACCTTCTTCTGACACCTCACGTTTCTTGCCGACAACGATCAAAAGATTGGACTGGAAAGTAATATCGAGGTCATCTTGCTCAAAGCCAACAACAGCAATGGAGATCCGGTAGCTTTCCTCGCCAGTTTTGACAATATCGTATGGCGGCCAGTCGCTGACGGGACGAGAGCGCTGGGTGTTTTCCAGAAGATCGAAGACCCGGTCGAAACCGATGCTTGACCGAAACAGTGGTGTGTAATCGTATGATGTTGCCATAGCCATATCCTCCTTGAAGCAACATGGTCACGAAAGCGCGCGACAAGACGCTTTTAGCAGTGCCAACCCTGTCAACAGCGACTGGCGCGGATCAATTTGGTTTCTCGTATTTTCAGTTTCAAGGGAGGTGGTCGAAAATAAGTAACGGGCTTTTCAGTGGGTTGCCAACAACGGGCGGCTGCGGGTCAGGCATTGGCCATCAGGCATGAAAACGGGCGATGGCAGCCCCAGGAACAGTGCGCCGAACATCTTAGAAAGTGAAGGCTGCCCATGCATGCAGTGCTGACGATCTCACTGTTCATACATAAAACCGCGTTGACCTTTCATCATGCCTCAAATCCCAAGATGACCCTGCCTATATGAATGTATAAATTGCTCACAACTGCCAACCATGACAGGAGATGTGTATGAGCCAAGACCCATACGAACTTCTGGGCGTAGAACGAAATTCGTCGCAGAAGGAAATCCAGTCTGCATTCCGCAAACTGGCCAAGAAGCTCCATCCAGACTTGAACCCCGGCGATCAGCATGCCGAAACCAGGTTCAAACAAATTTCGACGGCTTACGAACTCTTGAGCAATGAGGAAAAGCGCGCGCGCTTCGACCGTGGCGAGATTGATATGACAGGCGCTGAACAGGCGTCACGACATTATTATCGCGATTACGCCTCGGCCGATCCTGACCAGCCTTATTACCACGGCGGCGGTTTTTCCGACTTTGGCGATGCCGATGATATATTTGCGAACTTTTTCTCGCAACGCGCCAGAACTGGCGGCAGTCCACCGTTTCAAGCTGCTGGACGCGACCGTCAATTTTCAATGGAGGTTGATTTTCTAGATGCAGTGAACGGCGCCAAATCCCAGATCAGACTGCCTGAAGGTCCGGCGCTCGAAGTGCGCATTCCTCCGGGTACACGTGACGGCCAGACACTGAGGCTGCGGGCAAAGGGAGAAGCCGGGCTAGGCGGCGCTCCAGCCGGCGACGCACTGATCAAGGTTGTCGTGCGACCTCACCGTTTTTTCAAGCGGGACGGAGACGACATCACCCTGGAACTGCCGGTAACGGTCAAAGAAGCGGTGCTCGGCGGCAAGGTCCGCGTCCCCACGCCGTCTGGCCCCGTCGACCTCGAACTGCCCCCGAATTCCAGCAGCGGCAAGGTATTGCGCATCAAGGAGAAGGGCGTGCGGCGCACAAATGGCAGATCCGGCGACTTCTACGTGACTGTGAAGATCGTTCTCCCGCCTCGGCCGGACGAGGAGCTAATCAATTTCGTGAAACATTGGAACTCAGGAACGGTGCAAAACCCGAGACAGTACATGGAGGCCTGACCATGAACGATTACGAATTCCGCGATTACCTCAAAATCGAAGCGACAGAGCTCGATATGTGGATCCGGCAGGGTTGGCTGGTACCGAGAACTTCGAACGACCAGCGGAGTTTTCAGGATGTAGATCTTGCTCGCGCTCTGCTAATCATGGACCTGACGCGCGGTATGGGTGTGAACGAAGCAGGAGTTGATATCGTCATGGATTTGATTGACCAGCTTCACAGCCTGCGCGGCACGCTGCGCGACATCATGACAGTCGTCACTCGGGAAGACAGTGCTGTCCAGCAGCGTTTGATCGCTGCACTCCACAAATTTCACGCGGATCATTGAGTTGTACGCAGGCGGAGTTGAAAGAGCATTGTTTCAATCCCGTTACCAAACCTGGGCGACAGGTTGAAATCGTGCGACCGGATAGGCCACGCAACTTGAACAAATGGTCATTGCGACGCCGGTTGGGCTCCACCCGGCATTGATGGCTGCAGCGGGTGGATGAAACGGTCCACCAAGATATGCAGGAAACCATGTGCCAGGATTGAACCTTGCCAGAGATTGCTGGCAGGACCATCAAAATCAGCGGCATACGCAGGGCATGTCTACATCCTTCAGCATTATGCTCCAGATCCACTGAAAGCGCATACTTCGAATCGAAATATAGCAGTCGTCCCGTCAACCTTGATGCACACAGGCGAGATCAAATGATACGTAGATAGCGGCTGACATTTCCTGTTATGCACCAGGGTGTTAACACCAATATTGCCGCGTTCTAATATTTTCACTTTCGCCTCTTGAAATCAGGAAATCACAGAACCAGATCGTTTGCGCAAAAAGCGAAATGGAAGTTCGTCCGCCCCGGCTGGTCATCCGGTCGGGACCAAACGATTGTTTCAGTTGCTAGCCTGTAGGAGGAAAATAGACCTTTTTCCTTAAGCATCCACAATCCAAGCATATTGGTCTGTAGCGGTCTGGATCCTGCCGTTTCGGATAGGCCACCGCTTCCCCTAGTAATGATGGTTAAGACGATGATTAAGCATTCGACGGCTCCATTCCACCTTCTTGACCTGGACATCTGCCAGCGCGTTTTCGATGAGATCCTGGCAACATCCGGAACCGACAAGTCAACCGAAGAAGGAGAACGCATCGCGGCAATTCTGGTTGAGTGTTACCGACAGGGAGTTCACGATCCCGTTCAACTGAAGACGATGGTTCGGGCGGCAAGAGGACTGTTCGAGGACAATACGGGCAGCCGGGCCGACGAAAGCCTGCAATCGCATCCACCAATTTTACCGCGGTCAGGACCAAGATGAAGAAGACGGTAGCACCCTTGAACACCGATTAACGAAGGAGAACGATCCGGCAGCCACAGAGAGCCAATTCTCAAGCCGACTGAACGGTTGCGTGGCCGACGAAGACGCAGCCAGAATTCTTGCCGACAATTCGTGTTTTGGAGGTATGCGATGAAGATCGCCCAGATTGCACCCCTCGCCGAACGCGTTCCACCGCTATATTATGGTGGTACAGAGCGAATAGTTTCCTTTCTGACGGAGGAACTTGTTGGCCGAGGCCATAATGTGACGTTATTTGCGAGCGGCGATGCCATCACATCTGCCAAACTCGTGCCGTGTTGCGACACTGCGCTGCGACTTGATCCTTCCACCAAGAACGACTTGCCATCCCTGATCGTAATGCTGGAGGAGGTTCGACAGCGAGCGCATGAATTTGACATTCTACACTTTCATATCGACCTTTTGCACTTCCCGATGATCCGCGATTTCTCCAATCGCACAGTTACGACCGTGCACGGTCGGCTCGACCTGCCAGAGCTCAAGCCCTTCTATCAGGCATTTCCGGACATTCCACTGGTATCGATCTCCAATGATCAACGTCGACCCATGCCCCCCGTGAACTGGTTGGGAACCATCTATCACGGCTTGCCGGTAAACCTGCTTCCCTTCACAGAAAGGCCGGAGGGAAACTATCTTGCGTTTCTTGGACGGATATCACCAGAGAAGCGACCTGATCGAGCTATCCAGATTGCCGCAAGGACCGGCATGCACCTGAAGATCGCTGCCAAGATTGACGACGTTGACAGAGCCTACTGGGAGACAGTGATCGAGCCAATGGTAAACTGCAATCCGAATGTGGAATTCATAGGTGAAATCAACGAGGAGCAGAAGGCTGGTTTCCTGGGCAATGCTGGCGCACTGCTTTTCCCCGTCGACTGGCCCGAGCCTTTCGGACTGGTGATGATTGAGGCAATGGCATGCGGCACTCCGATAATCGCCTTTCGCTCCGGTTCTGTACCGGAGGTCATAGACGATGGCGCTTCGGGCATCATTGTCGATAGCGTAACGGAGGCGGCCGAGAACGTGGAATGGGCGTTGCGTCTAGACCGTCGCCAGGTCCGAGCCACGTTCGAAAAGCGCTTCAGCGCAGAACGGATGGCGCAAGACTACCTTGACATCTACCGCAGCCTGCCCGGTGCCTGCGCGAACGCGACGGATCTGCCGCGTGCAACCGGCGCGTCTTTCGGCCTTCAGGTGGCTTGAATTCGGGGGGCCTATGTCGATTGCTGCCGCAGATCGCATTTTGGCATCGCAACAAGAAGGCGCAACCATGCCAATTGCTCAGTTCTTCATCCCAGCTGCTGCATCTCTGCAGGAACGACGACCCCGCACATTGAAGCACGGTGATACCTTCGCAGTCTTCGACCATAATGGCGACGTGCTGTCCGGACCGGGAAGTCCGGAAGGTCTCTTTCACAGGGACACGCGGTATCTGTCGCACTTTTACCTGACTATCAACGGCAAGCGTCCAATGCTGTTGTCGTCTACGTTGCGCGACGACAATTCAACGTTGACCTGTGACCTGGCCAATCCGGATCTGTTCGACGAAAACGGACAACCTGCTCTCAGCCATAACCTAATGCACCTTCGCCGGACCCGTTTTCTCTGGAACGCCCACAGCTATGAACGGTTGAGCGTGAAGAACTATGACGACCTTTCCCAGCCAGTTCGCATCGAGATTAATTTTGCGTCCGACTTTGCCGATCTGTTCGAAGTGCGTGGAACTGTCAGGGCCAGAAAGGGGCGGTTTCTTGAGACTGTCATACAGCAAACGACTGTCGTGCTATCCTATGTCGGACTTGATGATCGCAAGCGATGGGCCCGATTATCATTCGCACCTCGCCCAAGTCTGATCGAGAGCGATCGAGCCGTCTACGATCTTGATCTGGAGCCGGGCGAATCGCGGTCACTCTTTATCGAGATCGGCTGCGACCAGCCCGGATTACGAGAACCGAACGACCGTTCCTTCTTCTTTGCATTACGTGATGCACGTCGAGCTCTTCGCTCGGCTTCATCGCGTGCGTCATCGATCGAAACGTCCAATGATACATTCAACGGCGTCATCCGGCGCAGTATCTCCGACCTTTACATGCTGATGACCGACAAGCCGGAAGGTCCTTACCCGTACGCCGGCATCCCCTGGTTCAGCACAGTATTTGGACGAGATGCTATTATTACCGCCTTGCAGACACTATGGATCGATCCGCAAATTGCCCGCGGCGTTCTGCTCCATCTCGCTGCCAACCAGGCGACGGAAATCGATCCGGGCTGCGACGCCGAGCCTGGGAAAATCATACACGAGATACGTTGTGGCGAGATGGCGGAATTGCGTGAAGTTCCTTTCCGTCGCTACTATGGGAGCATTGATGCCACGCCCCTGTTCGTGATGCTGGCAGGCGAATATCTCAACCGGACTGGCGACCACGAAACCATCGTTCGTCTTTTGCCACATATCGAGGCCGCGCTGACCTGGATCGACGAATATGGTGACCGCGATGGTGACAAGTTTGTTGAATATGGCAGATTGACCGAAGAAGGATTGATCAACCAAGGTTGGAAAGACAGCTACGATGCGGTATTTCATGCCGACGGCACGCTGGCACAAGGACCGATCGCCACTGCTGAAGTCCAGGCCTATGTCTATGGCGCATTTCAATCCGCAGCCGCGATCTTTCGGCTGCTTAAACGATCGGACCGGTCCGCCTGCTTTGTGACGAAAGCGGAAGTTTTGCGCCAAGCTTTCGATACGGCCTTCTTTGATGAAGAGATTGGCACCTATGTCATAGCACTTGACGCAAACAAGCGGCGTTGCAGAATCCGTTCATCCAACGCAGGTCATGCGCTCTATACAGGCATCGCCTATTCCGAAAGGGCCGAAAAAATTAACCGCACCCTGATGAGTGCATCGTCCTTCTGCGGCTGGGGTGTCCGAACCATTTCCTCCACCGAGGCTCGCTACAATCCGATGAGCTACCATAACGGCTCGGTCTGGCCCCATGATAACGCCTTGATTGCGAAGGGCTTTGCCCGCTATGGACACAAAGCTGATGCGACCAGGATTTTCGAGGGCATGTTTGCCGCCTCCTCATACATCGACCTGTACCGGCTCCCCGAATTATTCTGCGGTTTTTCACGGCAACGCGAGCAAGGTCCGACTTTTTATCCGGTCGCCTGCTCGCCTCAGGCATGGGCTGCCGCGGCACCGCTTTTCATGCTGCAAACCTGCTTGGGTATCAGTTTCGATCCTGTTGCAATGCATGTCAGTTTCAACGAGCCGCAACTTCCTTCCTTCTTGGACGAGGTGACCCTGCGGCGATTGCAGATCGGCAACGGCAGTCTGGATGTCATTCTGCGGCGTACTGGTAGCAGCGTGGTGGTCGATGTGATCGACCGTAAGGGAGACTTCAAGATTCTCACATCGACGTAAGGCGATTTTCCACTCACACAGCTGTGTTAGAGGGGTTCATCCTCATCATCGGTCAACAAATCAAGGAGTTCAGCGACCCTGCCTGTCGGTAGAGGTCTCCCTTGCCCGATCAAGGCTTCGTCACTGTTAGCCCACGCGAACGCCTCGACGAGTTCAGCCTGCGTGGCGCCGGTTGAAATGACGTCAGCCAAAAGAGTTTCGTCGACCGGACCTAGGATGTCGTAAACGTCATCGGAAGTCATTGGCATATCCATTACTCCTCTCATTACTGATTCTGATGTGGTGCCATCATCGAAGAATTCAATTTCCAAACTTTAGTAATTCAAGATATCTGTCTTTTCTGCCGCATTGATTTCTTGAAAATTGAGCGATCCCCGTAATGCAAAACACCGTCGCGGTTTGTGTAGCCAGGGTCGGTTGAGAGTGGTCATGGGTTCTGTCATTTCCGCTTTTCGCAATGGTCTGAACGAACGAAACCAGTCGATATACCTGCGTCCTTAATCATAGTACTTGAATTCGCTTTCGTGATCCAAAGGGTATCACCGAAGAGATGAGGGAAAGACTAGCATTACAGTTGCGCTTTTGATTTGAGGTGCGCTCGCCGTGCCGCTGCCTGATGTGCTCGTCGCCAGAGCGACCAGGCGATGATGTATGAAGGTTCGATGCGCGCCCGTGCGATGCGGGTGGCGATGCGGCGGATTTCCTGGACCGACCAGCGAGACATGGCGATGCCAGCCATGCCAGGAGCGGGTTTCGTTGTGATCGAGGCCGAGTTTGTTCTTGGCGGTCTCGAAGCTGTCCTCGATCGCCCAGCGATGCCCTTCCACCTTCACCAGCGTCTCGATGGATGTGTCGAGTGGACACCAGGTCGAGAAGAAGGCGAGATCACCGTCGGCGATATTGCGGCGGATCAGCAGCCCGCGCGTCCAGATGCCCGGGAACGTCGCATCAAAATCACCAGCATCGAGATCGGCCAGTTCGAGATAGGCCCAATCGTGCAGTCGTGCGCCTTTGGTCCCGTCGCCAGACGACAGGCGTCGCCAGCCCTTTTCGGGCAAGGCCTCGGCGATGTCCTTGGCCGTTCCGGCGACGGTCAGCGGTTTATCCCAAGAGCGAAAGGAATGATTGGCGCACTCACGCCCAGAACATAGCCCTTGGCGGCGCGTTTGAGCGCCATTTCGATGTCGCCGACGCCGTAGACGCTGTCGGCAGCCACCCAGGAAAAGGGCACGTTCGACGCAATCGCCCGCTCGATCATCGTTAGCGCCAGCGCCGGTTTTGTGGCAAAGCCGACATTGTCAGGCACATGGGCTGCAGCCAGGCGATCCCGATCATCTGTCCAGGCCTTCGGCAAATAGAGCGCCCGGTCGATGAAGGCGTGGCCATGGCGCGAGACGTAGGAGGCGAACACGCCGATCTGGCAATTGGTGATCTTGCGCGCCCACCCGGTGTATTGCCGACCAACACCACACGACGCCTTGCCCTGCTTGAGAAAGCCCGTCTCATCAAGCACGAGGACGGCGTCAGGATCGGCCACCGTCTCCAGCGTCGCCTCGATCAATAATCCTGTCATCCATGACCTCCAAATCATGGAAACTCATAGATTCAGAAGTCATTCAAAAGCGCAACTGTAATGCTAGTCTTTAGTCTTGCTTGGCAAGGAACCCGGTTAACATGATCTGGACTGCCTTTATGGCTTTGGGCAGAACAACTTTAGGATCATCACTGGCAGCGACCCACTGGGCCGCATTCAACGCTGTGCCGTTAATCAGGCGAGCAGCTGCTTCGACATCGACAGGTTTTAAAACGCCGTCATCAAGAAGCTCTTGAACTGCGTGTTTGGTCATCTGAAGGCACGCATTCTGGCTCGGCCATTGCGAGGGGTCGCCAAGAACAGCGGGCCCGTCCATGAGCACGATCCTTTGCACCTCGGGTCGCAGCGCCATCTCAATGTAGGCTTTACCTTCGGCAAGCAACCCCTCCCACGGGTTCACACACGCAGCGCCCGCCATTTGCGCCTGTCTTGCCATCTCTCCATCGAGTTGCGCCACGACAGCAGCAAACAGCCCCTTCTTGTCGCCAAAATTATGATAGAGCGCGCCGCGGGTCAGCCCGACTTCCGCGGTCAAATCATCCATGGACGCTGCAGCGAAGCCTTTTTCGGCAAAGGCTTTTCGTGCCGCTGAGATTAGTTTTGCGCGATTTTCCTCCATAGTTTGGAAGCGACTCTTGGGTGGCATGGCCTGATTCCTTCTCAAATACGTCGCGTATGTGGATTGACACGCTACATCCAATTCCTTATTTAACATACAGTTCGTATATGAAAATAGCCATCGTTGTAAAGCCACGCCCACATCGTCTTCGGTGCGGATCAAACAGTAAGAGAATATTGATATGACAAAACGCCAAGCCATCTTTCCCGCAGATCGCCATGCGCTCTATGACGCACATGGATATTCGGCAGCAGTTCGCTCCGGGGACCTGTTATTTGTGTCTGGTCAAGTTGGTAGTCGTGCAGACGGCACGCCAGAACCAGACTTCACCAGGCAGGTACAGCTGGCTTTCGACAACCTGAAGGCAACGCTTGAAGCCGGTGGCTGTGATTTCGACGATATCGTTGACGTCACAACATTTCACACTGATCCAGAAAACCAGTTTGGAACCATCATGGCCATTAAGAATGAAATATTTTCACAGCCGGCCTATCCGACCTGGACGGCGGTCGGTGTCAATTGGCTTGCAGGATTTGATTTCGAAATCAAAGTCATCGCTCGCATTCCGGTCAATGCCTGACGCAGTGTGTGCTAAAGCCTGCGGCTCGTCACAAGTCAATAGCGCGTCCTCTGATTAACCGTGAGATACTCCGCGTCCTTGTCTGATGGCCAGGACGCGATTGCTCAAAGGCGCAATCAAACTTCTTCATAGACCGATATGTTTTCGCCTGCTGCGCTGAGACCGGCTTCCCACCCACACGACCTTACAAAGTGAGGCGTATCAATCCCATACCCCCTGCTCCGTCGTTGGTTACAATTTGGTCACACGGCTCCTGACGGACAAGGACCTCACAACCCAACTCTTGGTCACGAGCCAAATACCGGCCTGCTTCAGTTATCGTAACGTCCCCTCAGAAAGTATTTTTCGCCCGTCCGTGATCCGGATCCCGGTGACGAAAGAAATTTTTATAATATCTACTACAGAATCCCTTGACGTGACCCTCCTCCCTGTTTATGTAGTCATCGTTATATTAATAGTAAGGAGGGCCAGATGGCCAGGTTTCAAGGAAAATCCGTTCTCGTTCTCGGTGGCAGCCGGGGGATAGGCGCAGCAATCGTGAGGCGGCTCACAAGTGAAGGCGCGAAAGTAACTTTCACATATGCCGGTGCTCGCGAGGCCGCAGGACAGTTGGCAGCCGAGACTGGCAGTACAGCGGTTTTAGCCGACAGTGCAGACCGGGAAACCGTGAAAGCGGCAGTCAGGGAAAGCGGGCCACTTGATGTGTTGGTCGTCAATGCAGGCATCGGCCTGTTTGGCGATGCCCTGGAACTGGATCCCGACGCAGTTGATAGGCTCCTCCAGATCAATGTTCATGCTCCTTATCATGCCTCGGTAGAAGCAGCGCGGGAAATGCCGGACGGCGGACGGATCATCGTGATCGGTTCTGTCAATGGCGATCGCATACCCTTCCCGGGCGCAGCCGCCTACGCACTGAGTAAATCCGCCCTGCAGGGAATGGCGCGTGGGTTGGCGCGGGATTTCGGGGCGCGCGGGATCACCATCAATGTGGTTCAGCCTGGACCGATCGACACTGACGCCAATCCGGCTGACGGCCCGAACAAGGATCTGATGCACAGCTTCATGGCCGTCAAACGTCATGGCCGCCCAGACGAGGTCGCGAGCATGGTGGCATGGCTTGCGGGACCGGAAGCGGGATTTGTGACCGGTGCAATGCACACAATCGATGGCGCATTCGGCGCCTGACCAAGCAGTTCAATGAAGACATCGACAACACTTTCCCGGCCAGGTCGCAAAACAGCCGGGACAATTCCAAAAGGATCAAGACAATGAACACCATTACGTCTGTACTGGCCGCAGCCCTAATCGCTTCGGTCTCATTCGCCACTGCCGCAGTTGCTGACACCGGCGACTACTACCAGGGTGTCTCCCGCCAGGCTCCTGCAGTCGACTTCCTAAACACCGGCAGCATCAACGCTCCGGTGATCCCGTCAACAGGCACCGAAAGCAGTCAGCCACTCGATAACGGTGACTACTATCAGGGCGCAAACCGCCCGGCCTGACGCAGTTCAATCAAGACACCGATAACGCTTTCCCGGCCAGGTCGCAAAACAGCCGGGACAATTCCAAAAGGATCAAAACAATGAACACCATTACGTCTGTACTGGCCGCAGCCCTGATCGCTTCGGTCTCATTCGCCACTGCCGCAGTTGCTGACACCGGCGACTACTACCAGAGTATGTCCCGCCAGGCTCCTGCAGTCGACTTCCTTAGCACCGGCAGCATCAACAGTCCGGTGATCCCGTCGACAGGCACGGAAAGCCATCAGCCGCTCGGCCACGGCGACTACTATCAGGGCGCAAACCGCCCCACCTGACGCAGTTTCATCAAGACTCTAGAAACACCTCCCGGCCGTGGTCTAACAGGGCCGGGATAATTCTGAAGGGAACATTACGATGACCAACGGCTGGTCAGCATGACGTCTTAATTCTTTCAAATCACCCCACGCAACGTCCTACTGACCGGAGACACCCGTGCTGCCACATTCGCTCCATCACACTCATTCAACCGCGCAGCGCAAGCTGCATCCAGCAACGGAGACAAGACTATGGGCTTCGCTACAACGAAAGACGGCACTAAGATTTTTTACAAGGACTGGGGACCAGAAGACGCACAGCCAATCATGTTTCACCATGGCTGGCCGCTTTCTTCGGACGATTGGGACGCCCAGATGCTCTTCTTCCTCTCGAGGGGCTACCGCGTTGTCGCTCACGACCGCCGCGGTCATGGACGTTCCGACCAGATATCAAATGGACATGACATGGACCATTATGCTGCCGATGCTTTTGCTGTCGTTGAACATCTCAAACTCAATAACGTCATTCATATCGGCCACTCGACAGGCGGCGGAGAGGTTGCACGCTATGTCGCCAGATACGGCGAACCGGCAGGTCGTGTAGCCAAGGCTGTCCTCGTCTCGGCTGTTCCACCGCTGATGGTGAAGACCGGCACAAATCCCGAGGGTCTTTCAATTGAGGTCTTCGATGGCTTCCGCTCGGCTCTTGCAGCCAACCGGGCGCAGTTTTTTCGTGACGTGCCAGTTGGACCTTTCTACGGTTTTAACCGCGATGGCGCGACTATGCACGAAGGTGTGATCCAGAACTGGTGGCGTCAGGGTATGATGGGCAGTGCAAATGCCCACTATCAGGGCATCAAGGCCTTTTCCGAGACAGACCAGACCGAGGATCTCAAAGCGATCACCGTGCCAACCCTCGTCCTGCATGGAGAAGATGACCAGATCGTGCCGATCGAAAATTCTGCTCTGAAGTCTGTCAAGCTGTTGAAGAATGGTACACTCAAGACCTACCCTGGTTTCTCGCACGGGATGCTGACTGTCAATGCCGACGTGCTCAATGAAGACCTGCTGGCCTTCACCAGAAACTGAATGTTGATGAACAAGCCGTCTCCTGCGGCTTACATCAGATTGCTGACAAAACCCGTTGAGGTCCGGCGGGTTTTGTCGTGCGGGGCACGACATTATGCGTTCGGTCCGGTAGCAGAAAGGTTGCTCGGATCGGCCACAGCGCCAAGCCTGGCTGGGTGATGACTTGTTTATAATCAGCGGGCATAGCGAGTCGCGCAAGGTCGCCGACTTCATGTGTGCCAATAATTGCGACGGTCACACCAATTCTCCTTGCATTTAAATATAGGATTCACTACATAAATAGAGAAGAATCCAGATCAAGGGCACTCACAATGGCTACTGCAGATACCCCACGCCCCCGTGGCCGTCCTCGCCGGTTCGATCCTGAGCAGGCCGTAGCGACAGCCCAGCGTCTCTTTCATGCCCGAGGCTACGACGCAGTCAGCGTTTCCGACGTGACTGATGCGCTCGGCATCAACCCGCCGAGCTTTTACGCCGCCTTCGGAAGCAAAGCCGGCCTGTACGAACGGGTTCTCAAGCGATATCGTGAAACAGGTTCGATTCCATTCGCCGACCTTTTACGTACAGACCGCCCGGTGGCTGCCTCCCTCGCTGCAGTGCTCGAGGCGTCCGCCCATCAGTATGCGTCCAGTCCCGAGACAGCCGGCTGTCTTGTACTGGAGGGGACACATTGCAACGATGATGAGGTCCGCAAAGCAAACCGCGCCCTCCACCGAGCTGCTGAAGATTTGCTCCGGAACTATATCGCGGAACGTCATCCCGAAGAAGCCAATAGTGTCACCGACTTCGTGAGTACCACAATGTTGGGTCTCTCTGCCAAGGCTCGCAATGGAGACAGCCGGGATCAGCTTCTCGCCACTGCCAGGCTTGCCAGCCTAGCGATTGCACAGGCTATTCGTGACTAAAATGCTGCGCAGTCCGCCTGGCGCGCATCGGCGTTAGATTTTCCCGGTCCGGCGTCGATTGTGGCGGCGACCAATTGACCGTTGCCGCTCGAGGGCGCCCGTACACAAATATCGGGTGCACGGTATTCGTCATTATTGGTTGCATCAAGCGCTTCTTCGTTGAAACCTTCGTTTGATGCGCGAGGAACGAGCTTCACCTGAGTGCACGACCAGCAATTCTAAATGAAGCCTCCCTTATCATTTCATCGTCCTAACTGAGCCTCGATTTCGGGGGGCGGCTTTGAATTAATCAAGGTCTGCATAAGCGTCCGCCAGTCAGGAAAGACAAGATATGCAG
>JAEWDP010000020.1 GCA_023390055.1 Pseudomonadota bacterium
CTCACAACCTGCTGCGACGCCATCCGGCCAAGCTATCGATGACGTCGAAAAGGCTCAGCGCCGGCTGGAATGAGGATTTCCTCGTCAGCGTCATCAAGTGAATTTCGCGTTCACCCGATTCCCGTGCCAGCGAGCCACTTTTACCAAAAGACATCAACTACCTCCCGTGATGAAAAGCCGTCGCGAAGACGGCGGAACTGAGCATCTTTCGCCAGCTAGAATACTAGCATACACCTACATTTCATGTTATCAAGCGCTTGACTTTGGAAAAGTCGAGCGGGAATGGAAAGTGAGACGCGGTCGGCGAAAGTCGACTTTCAACTTGCAGTTAGGCTTGCCATGAATTTCATTTCGCACCGAGGCAGTTCGGGGAATGCTGAAATCGATCGGAGCGGTCCGATGGCACCCCAGATCTATTCACTCCTGCGCAAAGCCATCATTCAAAACAGATATCCCCCCGGTGCGCCGATCTATGAAGCAAAGCTTGGCGAAACCCTTGGGGTAAGCAGAACCCCACTGCGTGCTGCTCTTCAGCAGCTTGCAAAGGAAGGACTTGTCGAGACGCGCCCTCAGGTCGGCTCGATTGTTGCACCTGTCGACCAGAAGAAGATTTTCGCAGCCGTCTTTTGCCGCAGCGCGCTGGAAACGGCCGTGGTCCGGCGGCTGGCTGAAACACGCCCTGCGGAACTTTCACGCCTGTCACCCGTGCTTGCACTACAGGCAGAATCCACGTCGCGTGACGACTACATTGCATTTTTTGATGTCGATGAGGAATTCCATCGCCTATTGGCAGAAATAGCAGGGGTCCCCGATGCCTGGAGCCTTGTCATGTCAAGTAAATCCCATGTCGACCGGGCCCGTCTTCATCTGCAGCACGCAATACCGGGCCGCGCAGCAGCAGCATATGACGAACATCTCCTGATACTGGCTGCCATCAGGGCAGGTGACGTGGATCGTTCATCAGAATTGATGCACAAGCACATCAGTTCTGCCCTGGATGTGATTGGGCAGGCCGGCCACGAGAGCGACGGAGCCAACACGCAGGCTGGCCCGACCGGATAACGGGACAGGCCAATTCAGGTCCTTCGGCGCACGAGGAGGTAAAAGCGGCTGCAAAGCAAAACCGCGGCGGTGGCAAGGCCAACAACAAAACCGTACCACACACCAGGGCCGCCGTATCCGAGAGGAAATGCGAAAAACCAGGCGCAGGCAAAGCCGACCGGCCAATAGGCGATCAGCGCCATGACCATCGGTATCGTTGTATCTTTCAACCCGCGAAGCAGCCCTGCTCCGACCGCCTGAAGGCCATCGGCAAGTTGGAAAAAACCCGCAATGACGATCAGCGATGCGGCATAGGCAAGCACGGATTGCGCATCCACCTGCGTGGTATCCAGAAAAAGCGATCCAAGTTCATGCGGCATGGTCGCAAAAAGAGTACTCCCGCAGATCGAAAAGCAGAGGCTGACGAGCAGAACCGAGATTGCGGCACGTCGAACGCCGACCATGTCTGCCCGACCATAAGCAAGGCCGACACGTACCGTCGCCACCTGGGCAAGGCCGAGCGGGATCATGAAGGCAATCGAGGCAAGTTGCAGCGCAATTCCGTGGGCAGCAAGTTCCTCCTTGCCGATCATGCCCATGAGCAGGGACGCCGCTGCGAAAAGCCCCGCCTCTGCAAGGATAGTAAAGCAGATTGGCAGTCCAAGCACTGTAATTTCACGTAGCATTCCCCAGTCGGGCCGCCAGAATCGTACGAAGATCTCGAATGTCCGCATCCTGGGTTCTATCTCCACATAGGCTGCGGCGAGCAAGAACCCCAGGAGATTGGCGATAACGGCAGCCATCGCTGCCCCTTTCAGGCCGAAGGCCGGCGCCCCGAATTCACCGAAGATCAGGCTGTAGGCCAGAAACGCGTTTATGAGAAACATGCTGATCGTGACACAGAGCACGATCCCGCCCTTCTCGAGGCCGGTAACGAAACTGCGGATCGCCATAAGGCCGAGGGCTGGAAACATTCCCCACTGGGCAATTCTGAGATAGCTTTGAGCGAGCCCGGCGACTTCAGGATCCTGTCCGAGCGCAAGAAGGACCGGTTGCGAAAACCATAAGATCGGCGCGGTGATCACACCATAGGCAAGTGCGACCCAAAGCCCCATTCTGACGGAGCGACGCACGCCCACCTGATCATCCTGGCCAAGCGCATAGGCCACGAGCGGCACAACGGCTGCGGAAAACCCCGTTCCGAAGATGTAGACGATGAAAAACATCTGCGTTGCGAGCACGACAGAGGCAAGCTCCGTCGTGCCTAGCCATCCGACAAGGATGACATCGGTGGTATTGATCGCCATCTGCGCAAGCTGCGCTCCGACCAGCGGCACACCAAGCGCGACCGTCCCCTTGATGTGGTTCATCCAGGAGTTCTGGCCGAGATTGCCGATCTTTGTGGACGGCACCGACATGATTTCCTCACGCAATGAAAAAGCCGCTTCCATGATGGGCGAGCGGCGGGCGCTCAAAGCTTTAGATCAGCACCCGGATCCGGGCAAGCTTGTCTGCGTCGGTTCAAAAAAATCCAGACCTGTGCTTCACCCTATCCCATCGCGTGAACTGCCGACGTTGGGGCCGCGGGCACGATGCGCCTCAACAGGATGATTATCGCAAAGATGATGAAAACTGCCGCGACCAGAAAGGGTGCACCGGCAAATGGAACTACGGCTCCTTCACCGCTGAACCTCATGAAAACCTGTGTGAAAAGCAGGGGCCCAATGATTGTCGTGACGCTGGTGATGCTGGTCATCGCTCCTTGCAGTTCACCTTGCGCCGACCGCGGCACCTTTGCCGCAGCGATACTGCGCAATGGCGGGTCTGCGATGTTCTCGATGGTTGTCAAAAGGATCACCGCATAGATGACCCAGCCATTCCATGCAAATGCATAGCCGACAAGACCCAGAGCGGAAAATGAAAGGCCAACGACTGCCGTGCGCCATTCGCCAAGGACTGGCACGATCTTCGGCAGGACCGTCGCCATGACGACAGCAGCGCATATGCCAAAAAGACCGAGTGACAAGCCGATTTCCCCTTCACTCCAGTCGAAGCGATAGGCCGAGACGAACGCCCAGACAGACGGGTAGACAGCATGCGCAAGCCAGTAGAAGAACAGGACGACAAGAACCGGCAAGACACCGCGATGGTTACGCATCTGTTTCAGGGCGGCAACCGGATTGGCGCGTCGCCAGTCAAAGCGCCGGCGGTTTGCCGCATCAAGCGTCTCCGGTAAAAGGAAACATGCCGCAAGGAAATTCATGAATGACAACGCGGCAGCGCCAAAAAACGGCACCCGTGGCCCGAATTCGCCAAGCAGACCACCGATGACTGGGCCAACTGTAAACCCGACGCCAAAGGCGATCCCGATCAATCCGAAGTTCTTCGCCCGATTTTCGTCATTGCTGATGTCGGCGATATAGGCCGAGCATGTTGCGAAGCTTCCACCGCTGATCCCTGCCAACGTTCTGCCGACGAACAACATCCAGAAGCCTGTGGCGACCGCACAGATGAAATTGTCGATTGCAAAAGTCAGGATTGACACGAGCAGGATCGGCCGGCGTCCGAAACGGTCACTCAGATTGCCGAGCAACGGCGCGAAGAGAAACTGCATGGCCGAGTAGATGAGCAACAGCCAGCCACCGTCAACGGCAGCGTCGCTGACATTGTCACCTGTCAATTCCTGAAGGAACGCCGGCAGCACCGGCATGATGATGGCGATTCCGATGATATCGAGAAAG
Source organism: Pseudomonadota bacterium (assembly GCA_023390055.1). GTDB lineage: Bacteria > Pseudomonadota > Alphaproteobacteria > Rhizobiales > Rhizobiaceae > Neorhizobium. The sequence continues at coordinate 3,783 of JAEWDP010000020.1, forward strand.
AGGACCATGAAGACGAGGAAAAGTCCTCGACGGACAAATTTAGGATCAAGCATGAAACGTCTCTCTTCAAAAAAACCTTTCCAGAAAGACGAGCGTGTCGCCGGGCGCCCTACATATCGACCAATAAAAGACGAAACAATACGTGAACATTCAACGTTTCTGATAATATGAGCAAACTTGTTGATGAATAGAACATATACCACACAAACGAAGAACAAAACATGAATACTGTCCCGTCCGCCCGTCAGATGCACAAAAATAAGACAGCTTTGACGGCATAAGCACCAGTCCGACGAACACGGATCGACCTTGTCGGCAACACATCGAAACAGTCAAAGCGCACCCGTTCTGCGCGCCGGACAATTACCGAACCGCACCTTGGAGAACCTGCAGACGCAGCATGGCGTCAAAAGGGTCCAGATCGGCAGGCCGCTTTCGTAACTACCTGGTCATCTGCAGCACCAGGAGCCGACAAGGGCGGAAACAGTGGACCGCACATCCAAGATGTCAGAAGCGCAATAACGACCGCTCTAAGCCGGCTTCAAACCATGGGCACTGTCTCGATACCTTGCCTGCGGCAGCGCGGAAGACCGGTTCCAGGCAAACGGCAGGCGGTCCGGCCGACCTCAACGGAACCGGCCAAGGACAGATGCATTGCTCTGTATGCTCAAGTTCTACGATGAGAACGGCATCAACGTGAGCGCCCCAATGTTGCGCTTACTGCCGATCTTTTCACAGATCAGCAGTGAAAGTGTTACAACTATTGACGTCGCCACTTTCAAACCCGCGGCGGAACCATTCCATGCGTTGCGCTGAAGTACCGTGGTTGAAGCTTTCGGGCACGACATATCCCTGGCTGCGTTTTTGCAGCGTGTCGTCACCAATCTGTTGTGCTGCATTGAGAGCTTCTTCCAGGTCACCCTGCTCAAGGATCCCCTTTTGCTCGGTAAACCGGCCCCATACGCCTGCAAAGCAATCGGCCTGCAACTCGACCTTGACCGACATCTTGTTCGCTTCGGCTTCGCTCATGCTTTGGCGTGCTTCATTGAATTTCGGCAGGATGCCAAGCAGGTTCTGGACGTGGTGACCAACCTCGTGCGCAACGACATAGGCCTCGGCAAAATCACCGGAAGCCCCGAATTTCTGTTCGAGTTCACGGAAAAAATCAGTGTCCAGATAGACCTTGCGGTCGCCAGGGCAGTAAAAAGGACCCGTTGCCGACGACGCCATGCCACAAGCCGATTGCACGCCCCCTGAGAACAGGACGAGAGTTGGCTCTTCATACTTTGCGCCACCTGCCTCGAAAATGCCGTTCCAGGTATCTTCCGTTTCCGCAAGGATGGTGCGGACAAAGGCCGTGGCCTCATCATCTGCCGGAACCGGATTACCGCTCTGCTGCTGTTGATCGTAACCGCTGCCATCGAGACCGGCGCCACCGGACAGCAATGTCAAGGGGTTGATGCCGAGAACCCAGGAAACGATCAGGATCAGGACAATGCCCCCGATGCCAATGCCACCTCCGGCACGGCGCACGCCGCCCCGGCCGACCGGAATGCGCAGACCACCACGTCCAAATGGATTTCGTCCGCCGGCCCCACGCCTATCTTCGACATTGCTCGACTGTCGACGACCCTTCCATTCCATGTATGTCTCTCCTGTTCGACCGGTCCCGGGCGGATATTATAACGCAATCTGCTGTAATACGATCCATCCTCTTGCGAAACAACCAGCCTATGCGATGCGCAGCTCTTTCTTGCTGGGCAGGAAGATGGTCAAAAGCCCGATGGCGGGAAGGAAGCTGCAGATCGTATAGACGGCCGAAATGCCATGCCAGTCGGCCATGATTCCGAGAATGGCGGCGGCGATCCCGCCTATGCCGAAGGAGAAGCCGAAGAAGATGCCGGCGACCATCCCGACACGTCCCGGCACCAGTTCCTGCGCCATGACGATGATGGCCGGAAAAGAAGACGCTATGATGAAGCCGATTGCAGCCGACAGGACGATCGTGACGGGAAGGTTTGCGTACGGCATAGCCAGGGTGAACGGCAAAACTCCAAGAATGGAGAACCAGATGACGACCTTCGACCCGAACCGGTCGCCGATCGGACCGCCGACAAGCAGTCCCACTGCTGAAGCGCCAAGGAAAACAAACAGCATGATCTGTGACTGCTGCACACTGACACCGAAACGTTCAATCACAAAGAACGTGTAATAACTGCCGATGCTCGCCGTATAGATATTCTTGGAAAATGTGAGGATCACCAGAATGAGCAGCGCCAACCTCACGGTTTTACCGGGCAAAGAATGGCTTGCCGATGCTTTCCTGCGTCCGCCATGGCCTGCAAGTTGCTGCTTGTACCAGCGCGCAACACGGCTGAGGACGATGATACCCAGCATGGCAGCAAGGGAGAACCATGCAACACTGCCCTGCCCCTTCGGAACGATGATGAACGCAGCCAACAGAGGCCCGATCGCCTGGCCAAAATTGCCGCCCACCTGGAAGACAGATTGTGCAAATCCATAACGTCCGCCGGCGGCGAGCCGCGCGACACGTGACGATTCCGGATGGAACACGGCAGAGCCGACCCCGACCAGCGCCGCAGCAAAGACCAGCATGCCATAGGAACTGGCACCGGCAAGCATGAAGAGGCCGATAAACGTTGACCCCATCCCGACCGGAAGTGAATACGGGAACGGCTTCTTGTCGGTCACCATGCCGATCACCGGCTGCAGCAACGAAGCGGTAAACTGGAACGCCAGCGTCAAAAGACCGATCTGCCAGAAATCGAG
>JAEWDP010000119.1 GCA_023390055.1 Pseudomonadota bacterium
TGCTCAGGTCGATGGATTTGCCGTCTAGCGAGTGCACGACGATTACCTTTTGTTCCCAGGCAGATCAGGAAGATGTTTTGCGCAATAGCTCCTTTGCTTCGCTGATGATGCATTTTTCGCAAAAGGACGAAACTGTTGGTTGGGAGAGTATGCAACGGTGCTTGCATGGCAGCAGGGTAAGGAACTCAAGACGTGTACAACCCTTGGGATCAAGAGCGTTGGCTTCATTGCGGCTTTCTTGTGTTGCAGTCACTCACGTTTGCGCGAGCCCGGTATCCGGTATCTGCATGGTGTGTTAGAATATATTTGTTCAAAGCAATGTGAAATACAATCAATTACGAGGAGGAGGCTGAATGTCTGGAAAAAATTTTGCACAGAGTTGGAATGAGTTTCGACCATCCAAAACTCTGTGGGTCTGGTCATGTGTTGGATGCGTCATTGCAACTGTTATCTTGGGATTTTCCTGGGGCGGATGGGTGACAGGTGGAACTGCAACAGAGATGGCAATTGACGCAGCTGAGGACGGGCGAACCGAAGTCGCCGCAACTGTTTGCGTCAATAAGTTTGTAGCCAGTGCAAACGCAGGCACTCAGCTTGCAACGCTGAAGGATGCTAGCAGCTGGGAGCGTGACGGTATCGTCGAAGAAGGTGGATGGTCGACTATTCCTGGGCTTGATGCTGACCTAGATGAAGTCGCGGAAGTCTGCGCCGATCGACTCGTCGCAATGGAAACTCTTCCGGCTCCTGGTGCCCAGGATCCTGCTGCAGCAACGGATGAGATCTAGCATCTAGCAACTGCCCAAGGCCGGTGACATTTGTTGCCAGCCTACAGTTGGAATGGCGGAAAGGTGAAATTGCATGAGCAAAGTGCGGTTCTGCAATATCAGGTCGGGATGTATCATGAGGGATCAGCCGAATACGATACGACGTCTTTTGCCGGTGTGGTGGTAGCTTAGAATATGTCACGTTGATTGCGTGTTCTTGCGTCGTCTCGGCATTATTGGCTGGAAGTTGGAAAACAGAATGATGAATCCGCCGAGGAATACCCATAGATCGATAGCTTCTGCGTAGAGATAATTCCCTACGACTGCTGCTTGTGGAACGCGCAGAGTCCACGCGCATTACGACAGACGCTTCCAATCTTTCTAAAGCCTGCGCCTGACAAAAGTGGGCAGCGAGAGCTCCAATACCGGCCACAAGCATCCAGGCAACGTCAGTAAAATTCACCTCTCGCCAATCAGTTATGGCTGCCATGAAGCCGAGAGGCAACTGAACAAGATCATCCAGACAACGATTGCACCTGGCGTGCAGTGGTGCGTTAACTGCTTTACTATCAGAGATAGGCCATAACTGGCTGCTGAAGAGGGGGGTGAAATTTATCTGAGTGGAAGCGTGATGCGGAAGCAGGCGCCGGCCACGCTTGCAACCAGTTCAAGCCTTCCCGCCATGCGACGAATGATCTCCCGGCTGATTGGGAGACCCAAGCCGGCACCTGAATATGGGGCGGCCTCGCCGACGCGACCGCGATAGAATTTGTCGAAGATGCGGTGGTGCTCCTCTGGTGGGATGCCCGTACCGTTATCGGAGACTTCTATGCAATAATTGTTGCCGTGGACGTGCGTTCGAATGACCACGACAGGGTCCTGGGCGTCGTTGTACTTGATTGCATTGGAGATCAGATTGATCAGGACTTGGCAAAGGCGATCCGATTCTGCAGATACAATTGCCTTTGCGACCCGTTCCTCCGATCGCATGATGGTTCCGTTCTGGCGAGCAAGTGCATCGCACACGCGAAGTGCCTGCTCTAGGGATTCTTCCGCATCGATAGGCTGACTTTCCCAAACACGTTCCCCCCGCTCGAGCGCTGAAAGATCCAGAATCTCGTCGAGGAGGGATGTTAACCGCAAGCTTTCCTTGTGGATTGTGGAAACGAACTTGCGGGTTGAAGCGTCATCCAGCTCTGATTCCGTCAGGAGGATTTCGGAAAAGGCGCGGATGGCAGTCATCGGAGTACGCACTTCATGGCTCACCTGACTGAGGAATTCATCTTTCTGTAGATCGACAAGCCGCAATTGCTGATTAGCCGCCTCAAGCTTGTCGGCAGTTGCGCGTAATTGGGCAGATGTGCGCTCGAGAGCTTGTGAATGCTCGATCACCTGCTGGGTTTCGTCAGCCATCTGCATCACCTCTTCAAGCGATACGGAGTCACCAGAGACCACCTTTGAAAGCATTACGTGCGCAGAGGCGGCACCAATAGCACCCGCGAGTTCACGCTCAAGTCGATGAATGAACACCGGGCTTGGCTCAAGGCTTTTCCAGGCCATTCCCGATTGCCGACCCTCGTCGGAGAAAAGATCAAAGGCCCGCTGATGGCCGAGGACACGTCGGGTGATAAGGAGAAGATCATCGACGGTAGCCGAGCCGCGCAAGGGTGGCGTGTCTGCACGACTTGATGTGTTCAGGAATAGGGTAGCCTGTACATGTTCCAGTGCAGACTGACTGGTAACAAGCGAACCGACAATCAGCACGGTCGTGTTCAGAAAGAGGCTCCAGAAGACTGCATGTGCGAGTGGGTCGAGCCGATCCAATCCGAACAGTGCCTGCGGCCGCAACCAGGATATTCCATAAGGACCATCAGCCATAATTGTTGCCACCGCTGGTGACGAATTGGCGAAGGATGGAATGAAGCTAGACCACATCCAAACAAGAAAGCCTGTTGAGATTGCGATTATGGCCGCCTTTGTTGAAGCTTCACGCCAGAACAACGCAGCTAGTATCGCTGGTAGAAACTGTGCAACGCCCGTGAAAGATATCAGGCCGATGGGCGCCAGAGCATCGGAGGAGCGGGTGAAGTAGAAATATGTGAAGCCGAGAAACAGAATTAGAATAATCGAGAGGCGGCGGGCATTAAGCAATACTCTGCGTACCCCCTGATCGTCGCTTACACTCTCGTCTGCACTGAACCGCAGCATAACCGGGACCACGATATGGTTTGACACCATGATCGACAATGCAATCGACTCCAGGATGATCATCGATGTGGCTGAGGAGAAACCGCCGATAAAGGCAAATAGAGCCAGTTCCTCCTGTCCGGCCGCCAGAGGCAGCGTCAATGTAAACATGTCCGGGTTGGAGCCCGCAGGCATGATAGTATAGCCGTAAAGCGCGATTGGAAGGATGAAGAGACACATCGCCAGCATGTAGGCAGGAAAGGCCCAACTGGCTGTACGCAGATGGTTCTCGTCGGAATTTTCGACCACTGTTACCTGAAACTGACGGGGGAGGCATAAGACTGCAGCGGCGGCAAGAAGCATGGATGCGAGCCAGCGATCGCCGAATGTCTCCGTGGAATAGATGTTGAGACCGGCTTCAGCGGCTCCAGTGAAGATGGGCCCCAGCCCACCGCCCGTGTAGAGAACGAACACGCCGATCGTGATCAGCGCGGTGAGCTTCACAACGGCTTCGAGCGCAATTGCCGCAACGACGCCATGATGTTGTTCCTTTGCGTCGACATTGCGTGTCCCAAAAAGGATGGTGAATAGCGCCATGCCGGCGGCCACCCCAAATGCGAGTCCTCCTTCGTCCCAACCTTCTAGACTGCCGCGGCCAAATTCGGATGACCCGGCGATAGCTTCAATTGAGGACGTCACGGCCTTGAGCTGCAGAGCAATGTATGGCGCGATTGCAATTACCGCGAGCAAGGTAACGAGGACACCTAGATAACTCGATTTGCCAAAGCGCGAGGACAGCAGATCGGCGATTGATGTTATCCGCTGGTCGTGACTAATGCGTACAAGGCGACGCAGGATGAACCACCAGCCAATAAATACGAGAGTAGGACCGAGATAGATCGTAACAAACTCCAGCCCTGTGCGGGTGGCGGAACCAACAGCTCCGTAGAACGTCCAACTGGTGCAATAGACCGAGATCGAAAGTGTGTACACGAACGAGGATCGCAGAAAGCCGCCGTCTGTGCGGCGAGTATGACGGTCCCCCAAAAAGGCAACAAGAAAGAGCAAGCAGACATAGGCGACTGCCGTCGCGATCACTAGGTCGGCCGTCAGATTCATGTCCGGTGATCCGGCGGGTGGTCAGACCGTGGAGCCTCTCTTGGTAGTACGCGGCTAAACCAGCATGCTCCGGCGACAAGAAGAGCCCACAAAACAAAGACATAGACGGTTTCTATCGGGACGCCGGCTATTCGTGCGTCGAATCTGAACAGCAAGACGAATGGCGGCATGAACCCGATTACACCGAATAGCGTGAAGAAAAGTGCAGCGGCAATCAGCTTACGGCGAATCATGGAACCGCCTGCCGTTTTTCATCGTGGAGCCACAGAAACACGCGCATCGAGCAGTGTGCGGACTGTGTCAACCACATCGGCGTTCGAATACGGCTTGGTGACGAAACCATCTGCTCCAAGCTCCTCTGCAACCCGTCTGTCCTGCTGTTGTCCTTTTGCCGTAAGCACGAGAACCGGAAGATCACGTGTAGCCATGTCCGAACGAATCTGCTTCAGAACCTCGAAGCCAGAGCGCTTAGGCATCATTATATCGAGGATCAGAATACGGGGCTGTGCGTGATGGACGGCAGATATTACAGCCTCTCCATCCGTCACCGCCTGCACCGTCCAGCCCGCTCTTTTCAGGACAAAACTCAAGGCCTCGAGGATGCTCGGTTCATCCTCGGCGATGAGAATATCAGTTCTCAAACTTGTTCCTCCCCTTCCTCCAGCTCCCTTTCTAACATCTAATCGATACTGCAACAAACGCACCATATGAAATGCAGGCTCAGATCGAGACTAAAGTAGGGGGCGGTTCCTCTCCCCCCGGTGCCCACGGCTCTTCCTGACGGCTGTTGCAGTCAATACGAGTGCAAAGGCGACAACTTGGTCCAACCGGAACATCGATGCGGGAGTCGGCAAGGTTCAGCCCATCACCATAAACAGTGTCGTCAGCATGCAGTGCGTCGGTGACGAGCATGATCGAGCGTGGCGGTGTGTAATCGGAAAAACCTGAACTTCTTCTCGACACCGCCTTGGCAACGAATAAAAATCGGGAACCATCAGAAAATCGTGCCATCTGTCGTACCACTTGTCCCGGGCTGCGGAAGGCAGCATAGATCGCCCAGAGGGGGCACGCGTGGCCGCTGTTCGGCAGGAGAAGTCCGGGTAAGGGGAAATGCTTTGATAGCCGGCCAGCAGGATCAGATCGAAGCAGTCCAAACGGGATACCGGCTTCACCAGTACGCCGTAATGTGACGAGTCGATGTGCTATCTGCTCGAAACTTGCATCGTAACGCTCGCTGAGTGCATCGACGTCATAGCGGAGCTTGCGCGCATCGACAAGAAATTGGCGGTATGGAAAGAGAACCGCACCGGCAACATAGGCTGCAAGATAGCGTTTTGCAGCACGTCTCGCGAGTGCTGATGCGAGTGACACGACCTGTGGCGCATTGGCCAGCAACTCGTTGCACCTGAGCTCGGCGATCAGGCGAGCCATCTGAAACTGGCGGGTCGATCGAGGGGCTGTGTTTCGAAACCAGAGGGTTTGCATTTGTGCATTATAGCCGAATGCCTGGCCATCGCTTGGTTCGGCGGAACGCCGTACGGCGATCGCATGATCCCGGTTGAGGATCATTGTCATCGTATCCTCTCCGAACGTGCCTGACTTGTCCAATTGCGCGCGTAGTGTTACTGCGGCCTCCTCCAGGGCAGGAAAATGGTTCTGTGCCTCAAAGATCATGTCGTCGACCTCTCGTTGTGCAGAGGCAAAATTGTCGCTGTTGGATGTCTGATCGAACTGGCCGATCAGGTTACGAGCCACCGCGGCAAGGCCAAGGGCTTCGCGACTGATCGAGCCCAAAAAGCGTTCCTGGTCCTCTGCGGCAAGATCCGGGACCGCTTCGAGAATCTCGGCGCCTGAACGAATTGCGGTTATTCCGGACAGAACCTGATGTAGTAGCTGTGATAGTATGGGATCGGCGCGCAACCTGTGCGCATAGGCGTCGGCGCTGGTCATTGCAGTCGTGTATGCCCGATGAAGCCTCGCCACAATCTGCGCGATGGCCGGATTTGTGGCGACCAACAACCGTGCCTGTTCTGATCCCAGGCTGGTTCCGGCTAGTACCGGATCAGCGAATGCTTCGACAATGTCGTGAATAAGCCTGTGCTCGGCATCGCCGGTAAGTTCCTCGAGGCCAATGCCAAGTTCGGCCGCGATCCTGTGCAGCAATGTACCACCGACTTGCCGCTTGTTTCCCTCGATGAGGTTCAGATAACTCGGTGATACGCCAACTGCTCGCGCCAGCGCTGCCTGCGACAAGGAAAGCGCCTTGCGACGTGTACGTATTCGAAGTCCGATTGGTGCTCGCATAAGGATCCTGTCAATACATTTACAGAAAATGCTTGGAATCTGACCAAGAATTTACAGAATTTATCAAAAGTTACAATGAGATATTGCTCACATGTCAATGCATGCGGATATTGGAAAGGTCGTGAGCCTTTCTTGACTGGATGGCTCTCGCATCCAAGGAGGAGGAAATCGATGAGCACATTCAAGAGCGGCATCACCCGCCGTAATGTCATTAAGACCGGCCTGTCCGGCATCTTGGCTACCGGTGTCGCACCGCTGGTATTCTCGCGAGGAGCGTGGGCGCAGGAATTCTGCAACAATCCGACCGGCAGTACAGTAACTTTCGGACTGAACTTGCCATTGACGGGCACCTATGCCGAAGAAGGCGCTGATGAGCAGAAGGCGTATGAGCTCGCCATCCAGCATCTGAATGGAGAAGGTGATGGAGGGCTTCTCAATGTTTTGAAACCGTCTGCGCTCAAGGGCAATGGAATCCTTGGGAAGAAGGTGGAATTTGTAACATCGGATAGCCAAACCCTGTCTGACGTGGCGCGCGCTGGTGCCACCCGCATGATCGAGCGCGACAACGCAATCATGATCACTGGCGGCTCGTCTTCGGGCGAAGCTATCGCTGTGCAGAGTCTCTGCCAGGAGATGGGCGTCATTTTCATGGCCGGCCTGACACATTCCAATGATACTACAGGCAAAGACAAGCGCCGCTATGGTTTCCGGCACTTCTTCAATGCCTATCAGTCCGGCATCGCTATCGCACCGGTCCTGAGCGAAGAGTATGGAAACGAACGCCGCGCATATCACCTGACGGCCGACTATACGTGGGGATGGACACAGGAAGAGTCGATCAAGGCGGCCACTGAGGCTCTCGGCTGGGAAACAGTTGAGGCCGTGCGCACGCCTTTGGGAGCCGGCGATTATTCGCAGTTCCTCACACCAGTACTTAATTCGGGTGCGGATGTATTGATCTTGAATCACTACGGCAATGACATGGTCAATTCGTTGACCCAGGCCGTCCAGTTCGGGATGCGTGACCGTCAGGCCAATGGCAAACAATTCGAAATTGTTGTGCCGCTTTTCTCAGAATTGATGGCGAAAGGGGCCGGCGAAAATATCAAGGGTATCTTTGGTACTTCCAACTGGCATTGGAATCTCCAGGACGATGGTTCGAAGGCCTTTACCAAGTCTTTTGGTGCTGCCTACGGTTCACCCCCCTCACAGGCCGCTCATACAGCTTACGTTCAGGCCCTGCTTTATGCAGATGCGGTTGAGCGGGCAGGTACCTTCTATCCGCCGGAGGTCATCAAGGCTCTGGAAGGCTTTGAATTTGATGGCATGGGCAATGGTCCGACCCTTTATCGCGGCGAAGACCATCAATGCATGAAGTCAGTGCTTGTCGTGCGTGGTAATGAAGCACCGACGAGCCAGTTCGATGTCTTGAACGTTGTCAAGGAAGTTGGTCGCGATGTGACCACCTATGATCCGGCGATGTTTGGCGGTGAGCTGGGTCCAGCTGAACCAGTGCCGCAGTGCAAATAGACCGTTTGATTGCTTTACTTGTCCCGCGCGTTGTTGCGGGACAGGCACCATATAATCCCAAGCCGGCGGTCCGGGAGGCCAGCCATGTTTGAAGTGCTTTTTCTGCAATTTCTCAATGGGCTCGATAAGGGAAGTGCTTATGCGCTGATCGCTCTCGGGCTGACACTGGTGTTTGGAACGCTGGGCGTCGTCAATTTTGCGCATGGCGCCCTGTTCATGCTTGGCGCGTTCTGTGCTGTCGCATTTCGCCAGTTGCTGACGCTCGAAACGGTAACAGTTGACCCCGATCAGATGTCGCCCTGGGGCACTCCGCTCGAAGTCCGTGAGCCGCTTGTACAGTCCTGGTTTGGTGATTTCGGCGCGTGGCTGGTTAATTATTCGGTCCCGGTGTCTCTCCTGCTTGCGATCCCGGTCATGCTTGCAATCGGGCTGGTGATGGAGCGTGGACTCATAAAGCACTTCTACAAACGCCCGCACGCAGAGCAAATTCTGGTCACTTTCGGACTTGCCATCGTGCTTGGGGAAATCGTCAAGGCAACCTTTGGGCCCAATCCAATTCCACAACCTATGCCTGATTCTCTTCGCGGGGCGACGGATATTGGTGTCTGGCTTGGCATGCAGGCCGGTGTGGTTACCTATCCGCTCTGGCGTCTGATATACTTTCTGTTCTCCATGTCGGTGATTGGCGCTGTGTTTGCATTCTTGCAGTTCACCACATTCGGGATGGTGGTACGTGCAGGTATGGCGGACCGTGAGACTGTCGGTGTGCTCGGAATCAATATCGACCGACGGTTCACCATCATGTTCGGTATAGCTTCGGTCGTCGCTGGTATTGCTGGCGTCATGTACACGCCGCTTCTTCCACCAAATTATACAATCGGCATGGATTTTCTGGTAATTTCGTTTGTCGTGGTCGTCGTTGGCGGTATGGGCTCTTTGCCGGGTGCTGTCGCCGCAGGCTTCCTGCTCGGTATCCTGCAATCTTTTGCTTCCATGACCCAGGTAAAGGCAATTTTCCCCGGCGTCGATCAGATCATCATTTATCTCGTCGCCGTTGTGATTCTGCTCGTTCGTCCGCGTGGGCTTATGGGGCGTCGTGGCATGATGGAGGTCTGATATGAGCAGTTTTATGTCACGTAAAGACCTCACGCTCTTTCTGGGATTCTCTGCGGTCGTTTTATTGTTACCGGTTCTGGCAGTACCTTTCGGAGCGGCTTATCCAGATTTGCTCCAGCGTTTCATGATCTTCGGCATCTTCGCAATCGGGTTCAACATCCTGTTTGGTTTGACTGGTTACTTGTCATTCGGCCACGCTGCCTTCTTTGGTGTTGGGTCCTACGCGGCGATGTGGTCCTTCAAGTTGCTTAGCCTCAATGCACTCCCAGCAATCCTCGTTGCACTTGTCGTTTCGGGGGTGTTTGCCTACGCCATCGGCTATGTCTCCCTGAGACGATCGGGCATTTACTTCTCGATCCTGACACTTGCATTCTCGCAAATGTGCTACAATCTCGCCTACTCGGTTTTGACCCCCATCACAAATGGTGAGACGGGGTTGCGTATGACCCGCAATGACCCACGTGTTCTGGATAGCCTCTTTACTGATGGGGGCGGCATGCCGGTGCCGGGTTTCTTTGGTATGTCGCTTTCCGGGTGGAACGGTTTCTATTTCTCGACCGTATTCCTTCTGGGGACCTTTTTCCTGGCTATGCGGATCACAAATTCGCCATTTGGCATGATGCTCAAGGGTATCAAGTCGAACCAGAATCGGATGAATTATACTGGTTTCAACACGCGGCCCTATACATTGGCTGCATTCGTGATTTCGGGGATGCTTGCAGGTCTTGCAGGCTCGCTTCTGGTTGTAACCGACCCGCTTGCGGGTGCAGAGCGGATGCGCTGGACCGCTTCGGGGGAGGTGGTGTTGATGACGATCCTCGGGGGTGTCGGAACTTTGGTTGGACCAGTTATCGGCGCCTGGCTCATCAAGTATTTCGAGAATATCTTCTCGTCATTTAATGCCAGCGTACTCAACAACTTCTATGGTTTCCTGCCCGATGGGCTCAGAGATCTCGCCGTGACGATCAGCGGCAAGTTCGTCGGCGAGGGCTGGCACCTGACCCTCGGTCTCGTATTTGTGTTGATCGTGGTGTTCCTGCCCGGTGGTATCATGGAAGGGATACGGCGTCTTGCTGCCCGATTCCGCCGTGCTGGAAATGGTTCAAAGAATAAACGCCGCGTCGGCGTAACGGCACCAGCGGAATAAGGAGACGACAATGCAAGCTAGAGACAACGTCGTTCTTCATGTCGCGGATGTACACAAGAATTTTGGTGGGCTTCATGCGCTTTCGGATATCGATTTGCAAGTCGAAGAGGGTAAGACCCATGCGATCATTGGGCCAAACGGTGCAGGGAAATCGACCCTTCTTAATGTCATAATTGGCCGCCTGGCCCCGTCTGGTGGAGCGGTCGTCTTTGATGGCAATGTGCTGACGGGCAAGAAACCTCATGAAATAAACCAGCTCGGTGTTGCACGTGTCTTTCAGACACCGGAAATATTTTCGGATCTTTCCGTGCTGCAAAATGTGATGACGCCGGCATTTGCCAAGCGCGACGGTTCATTCAAGATCAACATGTTCCGCTCAGTGGCCAGTGAACGGCTGATCCGTGAAGAAGCAGAAAACATGCTGGATGACGTTGGCCTCGTTGATCGTTGTGACGTGCATGCCGGCGCGCTATCACGGGGCGATAAACGGCGCCTGGAATTGGCAATGTGCCTGATGCAGAAGCCGCGCCTGCTGCTGCTGGATGAGCCTACCGCCGGCATGAGCCGACACGATACCAATACTACGATTGAACTGCTGAAGAAGATCAAAAGTCGGGGTATGACAAAGGTCATCATTGAGCATGATATGCATGTCGTGTTTTCTCTCGCAGACACGATCTCGGTCCTGGCAGGTGGGCGCATCATTGCCGAAGGCCTGCCAGATCAAGTGCGTGGTGACCCGCGTGTCCAGGAAGCCTATCTCGGAGGAGCACACCAATGAACGCCTTGGCTCGCGATATCGGGTCGGTAACGGCTGTGACCGAAGAGCGCCCCTTTTTCTCCGTTCGCGACATTCATGCCTACTATGGTGAAAGTTACATCGTACAAGGTATTTCACTGGAGATAAGGCATGGAGAAATCCTGGCTCTGCTTGGTCGCAACGGAGCTGGGAAGACGTCGACCCTGAGGACAATTGCCCGACTTGATGATCCTATGCTTCATCATGGCGAGATCTGGCTCGACGGCCAGCCTGTTCACAGGATGAAGTCATTCGAAGCCGCCCGTTCTGGGATCCAACTGGTGCCGGAAGACAGGCGGATTATCCAAGGCCTTTCGGTGGAGGAAAATCTTAGTCTTGCCCAGGTCGCTCCAGGCATAGGATGGGATCTCGATCGCATTTATGGTCATTTCCCTCGTCTGGCAGAGCGTCGAAAGCAGGAGGGAACAACGCTTTCTGGCGGCGAGCAGCAGATGCTGGCGATAGCGCGAGCACTTGCTCGCGATTTGAAGCTGCTGCTTCTCGATGAACCTTATGAAGGGCTTGCGCCAGTGATCGTTCAGGAGATTGAAGGCATCCTCAACGAGATCAAGGCTCTTGGCATTACGACGATTATTGTTGAACAGAATGCAGTTGCAGCGTTAAAGCTTGCAGACCGGGCGGTGATCCTCGACACCGGCGAGGTTGCTTTCATGGGTTCTGCACAGGAAGTTCTGGACAATGCCGAATTGCGGCATGAGTACCTGGCTATCTGACAAGGTGTTGTAGGAATGCGGCGGCATTCTAACGTTGCCGTATTCCGGTGCACTTACCGGTATCTTTTGTATTGACTTAATCATTTCCGAAACCACTCGGCCAATTCCAGGCAAAGTGCGTCGAATGACATGGTGGTGTTAGTTTTCGTTCGATGCGTCATCATGGCAATGCTTCAATACAAGCAAGTCGTGGGTGTAAATCTATCTGGATCTCATCCAATCGTGGAGCAGGATTGGCGGGCCTGCGGGATGGCGGCTTGCACGCACGACGTCGTCTGCGGAAATTGGTTCATTGTGTCTTACGCACCGAGTCCGATATTGATCGGCCGTTGTGGCTATGGCCAAGCAGCATAACTTGTCTCGCGAGGCGCACGCATTTGCGCTGTATTCTGACGGTGGATCTTCGGTGAGATGCCTGTCTGGCGTTTGAAAAAGCGACTGAAATAGGCTGCATCTTTGAACCCCAATGCTTCGGCAATTTCCCCTATTTGCATCGTCGTTCCATCGAGCAGGGATACCGCCTCAGTGATCAGACGGCTATGGATAAGTTCCATCGGAGTTCGCCCCGTGGCACGTCGTACCGCGGTGTTCAACCGGTCGGCAGTTACACCAAGTGCTGCCGCAAACTCCGGAATTGTCCAGTGTTTCCTTATATGCAGTTCGACCAAATGGACGAAATTGCGAACGATCATCCTGGGGGATGTCTGCACCTGTTCTGCGGCAGGCGCAGACATCCGCCAGATTGTCAGCAGGAGAAGTGCGAGATGATGGCGAACCGCTTCCTGTGCGCCTGGCAGATCATCGTGCAGTTCCTGTTTGATCGTCGAGATTGCTGTCAAAAGGTATCTGGCGTTGACGTCAGAAAGGCGCATGCCGAGGATCGGGCGAGCCACAGCCTCCCGAACTTGAGAAAAGACAGTTCCAGTGGGCATGGCAGATCTAAGGACCGACTCGGGGACCGTCAAGGATCCACCGTCGGCACCGGCATCAAACACAGCTGAGCCGGTTTCTCCGGCCGGTATCCAGACCAAGGTTGGTCCTGCAATTGACAAGTCATGATGGCCGAGGCGAAGATTTCCACTTCCCGACATTACAAGAAAGAGCCGGCTGCGGCGGCCGCGGAAAGTCCACTCACTTTGTGAAAGTCTACCCTGAAAAACTTGCGCTTCAATTGCGATTGATTGGACAGGACCGTGTCTACCCGCGCTGAACGTCTCAAATAGTGTTCGCATCCGCCTCCCCATTCAGTGAAAAGTGCAAATATCTCCTGTAAAAGTCTATTTTATGTTTAAAGGGACCTGTTAAGCTCTCTTGGACCGATCGAAACTGGCAGCAGGAACTGCCGTCGATGGTAACGCAATCGGCCTGTAGGAGCGGGCCAAGAGGGAGGATCGTCAATGAAAATCTTGTCACGCAGGGCGGTAAACAGTTGTTATCCTCGGCTCCAATGGTGCGGGAAAGTCGTCCTTGCTGAATGCGATTGCGGGGATCACACCAACCGACACGAAAACAACGATTGCGTTCTGTGGACGACAAATCCGTGGTCTCGCCGCACATGAGGTGCTGGAGGCCGGCATCGCACTTGTACCCGAGGGCAGAGGGGTTTTTGGGGACCTAACCGTGGAAGAAAACCTGGCTCTCGGCGCTTATGCCAAACGTGCCAGAGCTCATGCCAGCCACAGTCGCGCCTTTGTTTATGACCTCTTTCCGAGGCTGCAGGAGCGGAGCCGTCAATATGTAAATACCATGTCTGGTGGAGAGCAGCAGATGGTGGCGATTGGACGCGCGTTGATGTCTAAACCAGACCTTTTGATGCTCGACGAACCAAGCCTGGGGCTTGCGCCTGTTGTCGTGGCAGATCTGTTCAAGAACCTTGGTCGTATTCGCGAACGCGGTCTTTCATTTTTGATTGTGGAACAGAACGTCAAGATGAGCCTCTCAATTGCCGATCGTGGCTATCTGGCCGAAGCTGGTCGGATCACGCGTGAGGATACAGCCGAGAATCTAGTGAACGACCTTGCCGTCCAGCGTGCATTTCTGGGTGGGACGGCATAATCGATAGTTGCAAACAGAAGGACAGTGGAGAACCGTATGAGCATCCTGGGCCTGAAGATCAATAATAATGAAGTAGAAGCTTCCGATGGGCGTTTCTTCGAACGAATGAACCCCATCTCGGGTGAAGTTGCCTCAAAAGTTGCCGCTGCCTCGGTCGATGACGCACGGCAGGCAGCCAACGTGGCGGCGAAGGCTTTCCCCGCCTGGTCCGCTACCGGCCCGGGCCAGCGACGCAAGCTCCTGCTGGCCGCCGCTGATCGCCTTCAGGATAAGGCCCCAGAGTTTGTGTCGGCGATGGCCGAGGAAACGGGTGCAACAGCCGGCTGGGCGATGTTCAATGTCGGCCTTGCGTCCGACATGCTTCGTGAAGCGGCGTCATTGACGACACAGATCACGGGAGAAGTGATCCCGTCAAATCGTGCAGGCAGTCTGGCAATGGCGGTTCGTCAACCGGCAGGTGTCGTGCTGTCGATCGCGCCATGGAACGCGCCGGTTATTCTTGGAGTTCGCTCAATAGCTGTACCGCTGGCATGCGGTAATACGGTGGTCATGAAAACCTCGGAAATTTGCCCTCGTACACACAGGTTGATCGTAGATTCTCTCCATGAAGCAGGTCTTCCGGATGGAGTATTGAACGCTATCTCCAATGCACCCGATGATGCCGGCAAGATTGTTGAGAGCCTGATTGCGCATCCGGCAGTTCGTCGCATTAACTTCACCGGTTCGACCCGGGTCGGGCGTATCATTGCAGAAACTTCCGCCCGTCATCTCAAGCCAGCTCTCCTTGAGCTTGGTGGAAAGGCTCCGTTCGTTGTACTTGATGATGCCGATATCGATGAGGCTGTTTCCGCGGCGGCGTTTGGCGCATATATGAACCAGGGTCAGATCTGCATGTCCACGGAGCGGCTCGTGGTGGACGACAAGATTGCGGACGATTTTGTGGCGGCAATGGTTGCAAAGGTGAAGACCCTGACAGCAGGCGATCCACGTCGCAGCGATTCACCGCTCGGTTCCCTAATCGACCTCAACGCGGCAAAGCGTGTTGAGGCACTCATCAAGGATGCCGTGGCGAAAGGTGCCTCACTTGTCGCTGGCGGTCGTATCGAAGGTACACTTATGGATGCGACTTTGCTCGACAAAGTAACGCCTGCGATGCGTATCTATAGTGAGGAAAGCTTTGGGCCGGTTGCTTCAGTTATGCGCGTCGGTTCCCTCGATGAAGCAGTACGTATCGCAAACGATACCGAGTACGGGCTGTCTGCTGCAGTTTTCGGACGTGACGTTAATCGGGCGATGAACGTTGCACGTCGCATTGAATCCGGAATCTGCCACATCAACGGCCCCACGGTGCATGATGAAGCACAGATGCCGTTCGGCGGCGTGAAGGAATCGGGCTACGGCCGCTTCGGAGGGAAGGCCGGGATTGCCGAGTTTACAGAACTGCGCTGGATCACGGTTCAGGATGGTTCTATTCACTACCCCATTTGAAAGCGAAGCTGGTTATTAGACGGCTTCTCCGCCAAAGACGGCGGCGAAGCCGTTGTTGGTATCAGCCTCTGGGCGCTGGGCGACGAAGCAGAAGTGGCCCATAGAGAGCGGCAAATCCCAGGAAGGCGATAACCCAGCATATCCCGGAAAGAGGTAGCAGGAGCATCGTATGGTCTGGAATGATCGAAGCAGAAATACGCGCTGTCGTGGCTATGATAATGGGGACGTAGACAAGTATTACCGTGGAAGCGGGGGCGTGCAGTGACCGACCTGAATGGCCACGTGTTGCGCGTGTCATGACTGCTAAGGTCATTGTGCCGATTGCTCCCGTCGTCCAGGCGTGCATGCCGGCAGAGTTGAGGCCAGGATCGTGGTTCAAGAGAGCGATGCCTGTCAGTAGGAATCCTACTGGAATAAACAGAAATGCGACATGCAGGATAGTTACAAGAGGTTCGGCAAATGTCCGGTGCGGCGCCCATCGCAGTTGCCGGGCAAGTTGGAGAATGCCCGCCAGAATGGATGCAACGCCGGCCAGAGGCGCAATTTCGGAGAGCCGGGCAGCACATACCCAGAGTATCAGCGCCACAAGGGATAACATCATGGTGGAAAGATCAAATCGGCCGAACGGAGCCGGAAGCAGTGCTGGATTGTTCTTCTTTAACCAGTTGCCGGTAAAGGCTGGGATAATCCGACCAGCAATTACCGAGATCAATAAGATGATAAAGCCGATTGCGAAGCGATTGGACAGCTCTACATAACCAAACCGGTGAGCCTCGTAATAGAATGCAATTTGAGATGCTGACAATCCGGCAATAATTGCGAGCACCTTATAGTTTCGGGTGTTGTGCGCGGCAACGAGTTCACGCAACACCAAAACAGCGAGTACTGGTAGAAACGCGCCAGAAAGCAGCGTCGCGGCGAAAAAACCTGTTTGCTCGGAGCAAAAGACGGCAACGCGACCAGCCAGCCAAAGGCAAAACAGCATGCAGAGCGGAAAACCGGACAGCGGGGATCTTCCCGTCCAACTCGGTACTGCCGTAAGCAGAAAACCGGCAATGACCGCAGCGACATATCCAAATAGCAGTTCGTGCTGGTGCCAGATGACAGGTGTAAGCACCGTTGGGACATGTGTAAAACCAAGATACCAAGGAACCCAAAGAGCGATCATGGCCGCAGCGTAGAGGGAACTGGCGAAAAAGAAGGGACGAAATCCACCCGAGAAGACGAAGGTGAAGATTGATGTGGTGGATCTTTGATGATGGGTCGTCATGTTAGCAGCTTTCAGTGTCAAGCGTCTCCACCGACCACAAGAGTGGTAGATAGCTTATGAGCCAGAGAAGGAGAGAGGAGGCCCAGAAAATTGCCGTCAGGCCATGTCCTCCCGGAAGCAGGATGCTGGGTAAGACTTCGGGTACAACTCGCCAGCATACCGCTAGAACAGTACCCGCAAGCGCAATACGTGCCCCCCGCGGAAATTCCAGCGGCTGTCCAGTATGAAGAAGCCCGGCAATGGAAAGAACCGCGAGAACGCCGATTCCCAGACCACCCATAAGCATCAGGTGCAACGCGCCGATGAAGGAAAATGACAAGCCAACCAGGGACAGGCCACCAATGACGAGACCGGCACCCGATAGTCCACTAGACAGTGTGAGGCAGAAAATCTCTGGTCGAAAGGTTCTGCGCCCGATGAAGCCTTCAGCTACCCGGTCGAGAAACGCACCGCCGGTGGCCAGCATCAAAAATCCCCTTACGGGTTCGGATGCATCGAAGTATTCCGCAAACAACAGTAATGCGACCAGGCCTGGGGCGAGGTTGATCCGGCCCGGATGTGGTCGATAAGGAGACGTCAATTCGGTTGAATCAAGGAGCAGGTTCGTCACCGGGACTGTGATGCGCGCGAGAGCGAGACCTAACAGCCCGAGAAACGAAAAGGCAGCGATCCGGATGGCCTTTTCTCCGGCGTCGTAGTCACCAGACGCCATTGAGACGCGCAATGCTGCGGCAGAGCCGGCTAATATACAAAGAAAGACAATGAACCCGAACAGGCTTGTCGTGCGGCGGCGCCAGGAGAGGAATATAGTATAGCCGACAAGAAAGAGAAGCCACGCCTGATCGGCGGCCGCTCCTGGCAGAGTGAGGGTCTCGATGCCGGCGATGCCGGAAATACGTCCAAGACACCAAAGGCCGGCAAGCCAGAAAAGAACCTTGCCGCGCAAGCGCGCTGTATCCGTCCACTCAGGAAGAGCCGAGGTAAGGAATCCGACTAGGGCTGCTCCGAAGGAGCCGACGATCATTTCCTGGGCGTGCCACTGTCCTGCAGCCGTCGTGCTGGATAGCGGAAGACTGAAGTGAAAGGCGAAGACCCACAGGAATGGCCACAACGCAGCATGAAGGGCAGCGATCGGAAAAAAGAGCCGAAGCCCTTCGCTGGACATGGAGGCGAGAAGCTCTTTTCTTGTCTGTCGCAACGAACGTGATGCATTCATCAAATTATGGCCCGTTCATCGTAGTCATTGACATGTGCGAACAATTGATCCTCGTTCAGGAACGTCTGTACCGTCTCGAAGATCATGCGATCGTCGCGTAATCCGGGAGAAGATGGAACGGCGCGGCTGCCGACAATACCGCGGCCGTGACGATCAAGTACAACGATGCGATGCGCAATTCGTACAGCTTCGGAAAGATCATGGGTAATGAACAGGCCTGCCCGACCCGATCCGGCAATAATGTCCACAACGATGTCCTGCATGCGGCGTTTCAATGCAACGTCGAGGGCTGTGAAGGGCTCATCGAAGTAAATAAAGTCCGGCTCGGCGATCAGCGCTCTAGCGATTGCCACACGTTGACGCATACCGCCTGAAAGTTGAGAAGGAAACTTGTTGAGATCACAAGCGTCGAGAGCTGCCAACGCTGCCGCGCTCTCAACCCGTTGGCAGCAAATCGTGCAACCGAGGCGTCGTCCTTTGAGACCGAAAGCGATGTTGTCGGCAGCAGTAGCCCACGGCATCAGTCGCGGTTCCTGAAAAATCACTGAATGACGATGGTAGTTACGGCGTATCTTACCGCGTCGTTGGTCGATCAATCCGGCCGCAATATGGGCAAGAGTGCTCTTTCCCGATCCCGATGGCCCTACAAGCGCCACCAATTCATCGGCGCAAACTTCCAGATTGATAACGTCGAGTACGGTGCGTCCCAGGAATGCATGGCCAATATTGGAAAGTTGAAGGACGGTCATCGTTTTATACCCCAGGGCCGGGCGGCTTCACGCCAAGTTTCGCTCTCTGCACGCAATGGCTGCAACAGTCCGTATTCGACGGCGACGAGGGCAGCAACTGAAAGCAGGATCCACGCCAATGCTGCAGGGGTGTCGAGATTGGCGCGGGCCGCTGCAAGCTCGGAACCGACACCGCCTGAATTGGCAAGGAGTTCTGCCATGATTGCTGCCTTGAAAGCCGTACCAAGTGCCATTGTCAGTGCAGGAAACAGTGCTTGCAACATTTGGCGCAGGGCAATTTGAACGATGCGTCTTATCAAGCCAATGCCAACGGCGCGGGCCATGTCATCAAGACCACGATCGCGCCCGGAAATTCCTTCGGCCGCTCCGATGAAGACGATTGGCAAGCCTGCAATAGCCGCTGTGGCGGAGACCGTTCCCGCTCCGTTCCCAAACCAGATCATTAGCAAGACGATCCATGCAATTGGCGGCACACCGAGCAGCAGTGTGATTTGTGGGCGTGCCAGCCGCATGACAGCCGGATGGTACCCACATATGACACCTGAGATTGTTCCAATAATCGCCGCAAATGAAAATCCGGTCAGCGCGCGTATTGCCGTTGTTCCGACTAAATGCCAAGCCTCCGGCTCTTCAAGTAGCACGAGCAGGGTCGCGAAGGTTTCAACCGGGCCTGGTAGAATGAAACTTCCATAAGCTTCATGACAGAGTTGCCATGCTGCCGCAAAGACCGAGAGACCGGCGAGGCCGGCCCACCCAGACCAGATAAAGCGTCCGACACGCGATGCACGCAAGGCAAGTACCGACATGGCTCAGCCTCAAAGATAGAGCGTTTCATCCGGCATGCGGCCCCCGATCATTTTGGGACTTGTCGCAACAATGGCTTGAAACAGAGCATCCAAATTCGGACGGTCAGCACTTGCACGGATTGCGACAAGGTTGGAGAACGGGATCGATTTTTCGATGACCGGCCATGGTAATTCGAGAGCAGCAGCGGCATGGCTTGCTGCTTCAGACGGTCGTGCAACCACTGCTTGTGCAGCTTTCTCCAATCCCTTGAGCAGGGACTTTATCGCTTCCGGATGTGTGTTTAGAAATGTCTCGTCCAGCGCAAGTCCGGCCTGGGGCATAGTCGGTCCAAGACCCGTCACTTTGCCCCATTCGGCCTGAATGTCCAGCGCCCGATGGATCTGCTTGCCCGCCGCGCCTGCCCTGATCATGGCAGCAGTTGCTGCAGGCTCTGGAACCATTGCCGTCTCGATGCGGCCTGAGAGGAGCATCTGGATAGCTTCGATCGGCGAGCCGGCCAGATCCACCAGGACATCCTTGCCGCTCTCAAGATCATTGTGGTCGAGGAGTGCATTGAAAATCAGTTCCGGTGTATCATTGGGAAATGGCACCGTGATCTTGCGGCCTTTGAGATCGGAGAAAGCCTTGATTGAGGCGTCCGTCGAAATAACGTAGAGGAGGCCATTCGTCATCACATTGGCAAGTTTTATTCCAAGGCCGCGTGTATGGAGGTTTGCTGCTGTTGTTACCGGCATCACAAGGGCCCGCATGGTTCCGGAGGTCAGACCGGCACGCATCTCGTCAGGTGTTCTCCATATCTTGAATGATACCTTGTCGGCGACTTCTCTCAAAAGGCCGGCGCCAACCGCATAGGCAAGCGTAATAGATGGGCCGGCGGGGGGACCGTGGAGTGTGAGTTCTGCTAGTCGACCGCTGCGAGCGCGAGCAACAAAAGGCATCGCCATAGTGCCAACGAGACCGGCGCAAATCGTGCGGCGGGTTAAGGAAGCACCCTTGCGGCATGAGATCATTTGTTTGTCTTTAGTCATGGATTTTGTTCCTTGAAATAGGATACTAGAATCGGCTCCGGACGCCGACGTAGAAGCCTCGGCCATCACCTGGAAGGAATGCGGCCTGGTCGATAGTGGCCTCATCGACAATCAGCGTCGATGAGGCGTATTTTTCATCGAATAGGTTGGTCACTTCACCGAAGAGAGAGACATTGTCGTTGATCCTGTATTCCGTCCGCAGATCAATGACCGTGTATGGGTCAGCCCAAAGCGTGTTCATGTTGTCGACCGGTGTCTTGTCAGGAACCCATTTCAGGCTTCCTGAAATCGACCAGTTTTCAGTGACCTGGTAGGAAAGCGAAGTATTCAAGATATGGCGCGAAGCGCCCGCCAGGCGGTTGTCGCCGCGCAACGGATCTGAGTGGAAGCGAAAATCCTGATAGGTATAGGCAAGTCGCCCGGTGAGATTGTCGGTCAGGCTGGCGGCTAGTCCGAGTTCGATGCCGAAATGACGGGTTTCGTCAGCATTGATGGCCCCGATCGATGTGCCTGTCACATCTCGCAGGTTGAGCAGTTCGTTGTCGACCCATGAATAATATGTCGTGATATCCCAATCGTAGTCGCCATAGTTCCCGCGCCATCCAAATTCCACGCTGGTTGCGGATTGTGCCTCAAGATCGGGGGTTGCGAATGCAGCATAAGGCAGTGCCGGGTTATTGGGTGTCCTGCGGCCAGGACTGCTGTTTGGCGTCCCATTTATAGTGGCGAGCAGATCGTCATGAGTCGGTGGCTCGAAGCTCCGGCTCACTGCGGCGAAGAGCAATTGGTCGGGTGCGGGTTCGAAGCTGATGCCGAGACTAGGGCTCCAGGAACTGTAGCTTCGATCATAATCGGTGGAGCGAGCAGGTACTGTCCCGTCAGGCAATCGCATACTCGGATGTTGCGGGTTGAATGCCATGGTTGGACGCGCAGCTGCCGTGAATTTGTCCATGTTCTTGCGTTTGGCATGAGCAAAGGACAGCGCTGGCGAAACTGTCCAGCTATCGGTGACCGGAATGTTCAGGCCCGCATGCAGTGACAGGGTCGAAGCCTCAAGGTCATTTTCTCCGAACAACGCACCCCGTTCGCCAGACTGGTTGAGGTAATAGCGTCGTTCCGCCGAACCGAACGTATACTGTGCGGTTGCCTCAAATAGCGGCAACAACGCATCGGATTCGGGCGAATAAGCGTAGCGCAACAGGCCGGTCGTGTCTCCACCGGCGGTCTCGCGAATGCCGGATGGGATCGGGAAGCGAAAGGTATCGTCGGTATAGGTATAACCGAAACCGATATCGAACTGATGGTCGCCGGCATCGATTGTAGTGCGCGAACCCACCAAGGCCTGGCTCGCATCGCGGCGCGGTTTGTCGCGCTCTACATTTGGCCCGGGATTGACAGGGCCGGCTGGTGTCATGATGGGGCCGGAGGAGACTTGGGAAGGGTCTTTCTTGAGGGCATCCTTGTTGATCGGACCGGAAACATCAAAGCCGAGGTCAGTGTAGCCGAAGAAAAGACGGCTACTGATGGTATCTGATATCTCTGCCTCGAGGACACCTCCAACATCGACGCGTTCGGATCCATTATAGTCACGGAAGCCGTTGCGACGGGTTACGTCAAAGTAAAATGCCGCGTCAAGTCGTTCCCCATCAAAACCGGTCCTGCCGGACGCACCGGCCTGACCGAAACTTCCAGCGCCGATATTGAGTTCGGTTGCGGGTGAACCAGCAGCCGGGCCTGACATCAAGTTGATTGCTCCACCAAGAACACTGGCACCGAGACGATTTGTCAGATACCCGCGATAAATTTCGATCGCTCGGGATGCACCGGGATTCGCGAAGCCGGCAATATAGGAGCCATCAGCCCGGTTCAGTGGAAGTCCATCACGCAGTATCAATACACCTCTTTCGACGGGGTTCTGTTGCAGGCCGGATCCACGTATCTGGATGCGCGGCTGGTCATTTGCACCAAAGAAGTCCTGCACAACAACGCCTGGTGCGTAAGCCAGCGCGTCTGATATTGTCGGGGCAATCGTTCCTTCATACTGTTTAGCAGAAATCGTCGATACGCCGCCGGCCAAACGTCGGAGTTTCGCCGCGATAATTCCCAGTGAAGCGTCCCAGCCAGCTTCGATCACTATCGGATCAAGGGTCAATTCTGCGCCCGGACCTGCGGATTGGGCATGTGCCAACCCACCGGATAACGCTGTGGCTGACACAAACCAAACCAGCGTTGGAACAATCCCTAGGTAGTGTCTCCGATCGATTAAACGATCCGGTCTCGCTGCCAAGCCGAGACTTGTTCCTCTCATTCGCTGCATTGGTGCGTCTTCCCCAGATTGATGGTGGTGAAGCCGCGCGGCATCTGAGGAGAGATTTGACCGCGTTTGGACGGGAAATCTCAGATAGTCAGTGCGCGCGGCCACCGACAGAGCACGGGAGGAGGCCGAACAGCGCGAGGAGGTGGGCGCAAAAGAAGTTTCATAAGGCTTCGGTAGTCCTTCTTCTTATGGCTGTCTTTGCGTTTTCGCAAAGACAGCCATAAGGGACGGAAGTGATGCTCAATTGTTGGCGGCTCCACCTGACAGAGTGACCTGATACGGGGCTGAGGATCGAGGAATGCCTGTTTTCTGGCCGCGTTCCCGGTCAAGGCACAGGTGACGGGCGGCGGCGCTGGCACTGGCCCGTACATTCGATCGGCATTTATCGGGCATACGGCAGCGTAAATTTATCAGGGTCGATCAGATCGCACCCATGCAGAGGTATTTCATTTCCAGATATTCGTCGATTCCGTGGCGGGAACCCTCGCGCCCAATCCCAGATTGCTTCATCCCACCAAAGGGTGCTGCTTCCGAAGACATACGGCCTGTATTGATACCGATCATGCCGTATTCCAAGGCTTCGGCGACCCGCCAAACTCGCTTGAGATTGGCTGCATAAAAGTAGGCTGCGAGGCCATAGATGGTGTCATTGGCCTCACGAACCACCTGATCTGCATCTTCAAAGCGGATGATAGGGGCAAGTGGCCCAAACGTTTCTTCCTGTGCCACCCGCATGTTCCCGGTGATGCCCGTCAAGACCGTGGGTTCGAAGAAAGTCGTGTCACTGCCAATGCGACCACCACCACATCGGATTGATCCGCCCTTCCCGATAGCATCTGCTATGTGAGCCTCGATCTTGGCCAGCGCATTCGCATCAATGAGCGGGCCTACGGCTACATCTGGTCGGAACCCGTCGCCAACCGAAAGGGAGCCGACCCTTTCTGTGAACTTCTTCACAAATTCATCGTGAACAGCTGCCTGGACGTATATTCGATTTGCGGAAACGCAAGTCTGGCCGGCATTGCGAAATTTTGCCTGAATTGCCCCGTCTACAGCTGCGTCCACGTCCGCATCATCGAAGATGATAAAGGGAGCGTTACCTCCCAGTTCCAGGCTAACCTTCTTGATCTGGTCGGAACATTGCCGCATGAGGAGCCGGCCCACCTCGGTAGACCCAGTGAAGCTGATCTTTCGCACCTTGGGGTTGCTGCAGAGTTCCCGACCTATTGCAGCACCTTCAGCGGCATAGACCAAGTTTACCACCCCTTCCGGGAAACCCGCATTTCTTGTCAACGCGAACATCGCTGCTGCAACGAGAGGTGTTTGTTCAGCCGGTTTCAAGACAATTGTGCAACCTGCAGCGAGTGCTGGCGAGATCTTCCGGGCTACCATCGAAGCAGGAAAATTCCAGGGAGTTATCGTTCCAACGACGCCAATGGGTTGCTTGATCACAAGCATCCGGCGGTCTGTCGACGGAGCGGAAATAGTCTCGCCATAAACACGATTTGCCTCTTCCGCATACCATTTCAGGTAGGCAGCGGCATGGGAGACTTCCGACCTTGCCTCAGCAATTGGCTTGCCCATCTCTGCGGTGAGAATGGCAGCAAGATCGTCCGTATGAAGGACGATCAATTGGTGCCAGTTCCAGAGCATATCACTTCGTTCCCGCGCAGTCAGGGACGCCCATTGCGCCTGTGCCTGAAAGGCACGGTCGATTGCGATCCGGGTGTCGTCGATCGTCATGTCGGGAAGTTCTGCAAGAAGCTCACCGGTAGACGGATTAAATACCTTGAAGGTATCCCTCGCGGCAGGCTCGTTCAAAACGGGTAGTCGATCAAGGGCCCCGAACAGGCTTTGATCCTTGACGTGGCGAAGAAGCGCGTGTGTTACGGACACTATCTATCAATCCTGCTAATTGAATTCAGCAGGATTGATAATACCGAAAGGCAGATCGTGAAAGCATCAGATGTTAACATCTACATAGGCCGGCAGGCCTCGGATCTCCGTACGTCCTTTTCGCCTCACCAATTGTTCAGCATGTTTGACCGGCCAATGCCTTCCCTTGCGGGGAGAACGCCTCTGTGTCGGCGTCTTGTGTCTTTCCGCTGCGATGATGACGGTTGTGTTACCAAGGTGCTGTTCATGATGGTGGGAAAACCCGACCGTCGAAGAGCTTGCGTGCCGTACGCAGCGTGCCGATGCCCTCGATCCGTCCTTCGCTATCCAGGTGAGCTAGCACCTCGGCAGCTCCACTTGGGTGCTCGATGATGAAGCGATCTGCGGCCGGCGGGGCGGCAATGCTTGCAGCAATGGAGCCGGGATAAGTGCAGGCGGTTGCTACGCTCACTGCTGCAAAAACACCGATTGAAGCGTGGCAGCGGTGTGGAATAAAACTGCGGGTGCTGATTGTACCGCCGTTTGTCGGGGAGGATACAAGCGTCATCTTGGGAACGGATTTATCTTTGACGTTCCCGAGATTCATGATTGGGCCAGCGGCCAGACGAATTGTCTCAAGCCGCTCCTTCAAGCTGGAATTCCCATCAAGGTCTTCCCGGCTTTCCCTACCCGATATGCCAAGATCGGAAGCGCGCAGGATGACAATAGGCATCCCGTTATCAATCATCGTGCATTCGATTTTGTCGATTTTGTCGCAGATATTGCCTGAAGGAAGAAGACTGCCGCACATGGAACCTTCCGTATTCTGGAAGAAAAGTGGAACAGCGGCATGGTTGCCTGGAACGCCGTCGATACGGGCGTCGCCAACGTAGCTGACTTTTCCGCCTGGTGTCGATATCTGTGCTAGTGATACCTCGCCTGTATTGACCATGTGAATGCGCACAGGTGTACTGGCCTCCTTGGCCACCACAAGGCCGCGTTCAATTGCCGCCGGGCCAACTGCGGCAAGGATATTGCCGCAACCCTGCGCATCGGTCACGATCGGCCGATCAACAGAGACCTGCAAAAAGAGATAGTCAATATCGGCGTCCGGGCGTGTGGACGGGGACAGGATCGCCACTTTCGAAGTGAGCGGATCTGCACCCCCAATCCCGTCGATCTGGGTCATATCTGGCGAGCCCATGACCTTGAGAAGCAATGTATTTCTCAGTTCAGGATCGGAGGGCAGGTCCGTTGCAAGGAAGACAGCTGCCTTTGAGGTTCCCCCCCGCATCCAGAGACAAGGAATGCCGTCTACCGCCGGATCAGACATATTCCAGCCCTTTCTCGGCGAGCCGTTCGCGCATCGCATAGATGTCGAGTCCAAGTTCCCCTTCGGCCAGCCGTCTGCGCTTATCCTCTTCTGCTGCCAGACGCTTCTGAGCTGCTGCTGCGACTGCTTCGGCGCCGACTCGTTTTACGACGACGATACCATCATCATCGGCAATGATGATGTCTCCGGCCTCGATTGAAGCTCCTGCACACACAATCGGTGTATCTACTGAGCCAGGCGTCTCCTTCACCGTCCCCTGAACCGAAATTGCTTTCGACCAGACTGGAAAACCCATAGCTGTGAGGTCGCGGACGTCGCGCACGCCGGCATCAATAACCAGTCCACGACATCCTCGGGCCATCGCAGAGGTTGCCAGAAGGTCGCCGAAATAGCCATTGTCACATGGTGATGTCGGAGCGAGCACAAGAATGTCGCCGTCGCGAAGCTGCTCAATAGCCACATGAACCATCCAGTTGTCCCCGGGAGGTGCCGAGATGGTTACAGCGGAACCCCCAACCTGCGCGCCCGAATAGATTGGTCGCATATACGAAGCCAGGCAGCCTGTGCGTCCTTGTGCTTCATGGACCGTGGCGACGCCAGCTGTTGCAAGCTGATCGATAATGGAAGGATCCGTCCGTTCCACATTTTGAACGACAACAGCCATATCAGTGCTCCTTGCATGCAGTGGGTGTACCATGAGTATGGAATGTTTCTATCGTCTTCAATCCCCAGGCCTGCCCCTTTTTGCGATCCGTTTCCGTCCACACGACCGGGCTCCAGTCGGGCGCAAGAATAAGACGGGCACCCGCATTGGCGAGCTCAACTCGATTGCCTGCAGGTTCCCAAACGTAAAGGAAGAAGGTTCCCTGGATGGCGTGCTTGTGTGGCCCGGTTTCGATATGAACGCCGTTTTGCAGAAAAATGTCGGCTGCGCGAAGTATGTCTTCGCGCTGATCGGTAGCGTAGGTGACATGATGGAGACGTCCATTTCCGCCGCCATGTTCTTCCGTACATGCCAGATCATACGTCTTGTTATTGACGGTGAACCAGCAACCACCGATGCGACCATTATCGAGCTGGATCATCTCTGTAATGCGCGACCCCAGGCAAATCTCCATGAAACGGCGGAATTCCGTTACATCACTGGATAGAAGGTTCAGGTGATCCAGACGTCTTGGAGCAGCTCCGGTAAAGGCAGAAGCGAGATTCTTCAGCGCTGGGGTGTCTTTCTGATCTGGCACGTATCTTACAGTATCATAATAGATCTCGAAGATATGCCCGAACGGATCTTCGAAACGGTAGGCGGATCCGTGGCCAAGATCACCATCAACCCAGCCATGAATCTGGTAACCGGACGCCTCGATTGCCTTTACGCGGCGATCAAGGGCTTCGGGAGAAGCAGCGCGATAGGCAACATGGCCAATACCAGTCTGATGATGCCGCGTCAGTTTCAGGGAGTGAAATTCATAATCATCCCAAGCCCGAAGATACGCGGATTGATTGTCTTCTGCGGACAGTTTCAATCCATAGACGCGTATGAAGAAGTCCAGACTTTCGCTATACTTGTCGGTATACATCTCGACGTGAGCGAGATGCGCAATATCGTGGCAGAACTCCATCGCTCCCTCCTCACAATTCATCTACTGTTCGCGGGAAAATGGACTGGAATCCTTCCGCATACCTACAGTCGCGACCACCTGACTGACCACCCGAATTTCGTTTGAAATGGTTGGCACGGTTGATAGCGACACGTGTGTAGTATTCCCAAAGGTGCTCCTGGCCTTCCATACATTCTATCGCCGCCCGCTTCTTTTCCCATACGGGGGTAATGTCCAGGAATGTGTCTGGTTTCCAGCCCATCTGCTCCGTCTGGTGTGGTTCGAACAGGTAAAGTTGTGGCGCGCCAAGAACTTTCTCGCCAGGATTGTGACCCCAGGCCTGTGCAATCATACGGCACTCAAGCGCAACCTGCGTGGTGTACATATGGTCGGTATTGTAAGGATCGTATTGGGAGTGGCTGAGCATGAAGTGCGGCTGAACTTTTCGGATCACATCCACCAACTCGATCTTATTGTCGCGGGTCAGTTCAAGCGGGTAGTCGCCCAGATCCATGCAGACAAGATCATGGACACCGAGAGCCTCTGCTGCACGTTCAGCC